>NZ_JBEOWF010000044.1:0-93152 GCF_040295925.1 Streptomyces sp. NPDC002588 | reverse complement strand
CGGCTATCACTGCCGGGGACGGGGTATCAACATATCTGGCGTTGATTTTTGGCACGCTGTTGAGTTCTCAAGGAACGAAAGCTTCCTTTGTACTCACCCGAGAGACTCTCTCAGGCTTTCCTCCGGGCTTCCCTTCGGTCTTGCGTTTCCGACTCTATCAGACCCTTTCGGCGTCCGATTCCCTGTCGGCGGGTTTTGTCTTCCGGCTTCGGCTTTCGCCTGTCGGCCTTTCGACATTCACTACGTTAGCCGATTCCCTCGGCAACTCATAATCGAGTTCCCGCGGGTACGAATTCGGGCATGCGGGCACGCCGAATTCACTCCCGCTGAGGGATGTCGTAGGTAGTGGTTTGGCCGCTTCCGGCTGCTGGCGAATGCCGTACCCGGGTCAAGCGGCTCGGGCTACGTTACGCCCCTGTCAAGGGCGAGTCAACTTCGGCGCCGCCGTGGGACATGGGCCCGATAGGGACTCACCGTCGGGTCGTCGGCCGCCCAGAAACGCCAGGGATGGACCTCGCCGTTTCCGCCCTCACCGGCGACCCCGGTCCGCGGACCGTTGCGTACCTGGTCGGAGGGGACGGAGGCGCCGGTCAGCATCCTCAGCGGGGTCTCACCGGCAGCGCACGCGTCCACGCCGTCGAGGCTCCGGTCGACGCCCAGAGCAGTGGCCAGCCGGGCCGGGCCTTTGGCCAGTTCCTTGTCATCACGGGCCGAGAGTCGACGTTTGCGAGCGAGTTCGGCGCCCTCGGTCACCTCGCCCGCACGGAGCAGGACGGCGCTCGCGCTGTCCTCGGGACCGCAGACGAGGTTCATGCAGTGCCACATGCCATAGGTGAAGTAGACGTACACATGGCCGGGCGGACCGAACATCACCTCGTTGCGGGCGGTGCGGCCGCGGTAGGCGTGGGAGCCGGGGTCGTTCGGACCGTCATAGGCCTCGACCTCCGTCAGCCGGAGGGTGATCGGACCGTCGGGGGTCGTACGGACGAGGAGGCGGCCGAGGAGGTCGGGGGCCACCTCCAGGACAGGGCGGTCGAAGAAGGCCCTGGGGAGGGGCGTACGGTCGGGGGTCGCGATCATGCCGTCCGAGCGTAGTGGAGACGGTCCGTGCGCCGGGGTGGTCAGCGGGCACTCGGCTTGCCAGGGTGTGGGACGCGGAACCGGCCTCGCCCGGATCGCGTTTGTAGGGATCAAGGGATCCCGGAAGCAAGAAGTCGTCGTAGGGAGAGTCATGGCGTTCAAGAAGCTGCTCGCGAGTCTGGGGGCCGGCGGGGCTTCGGTCGAGACGGTGCTGACGGAGGTCAACGTCGTACCGGGCGGTGTCGTCCAGGGTGAGGTGCGGATCCAGGGCGGGTCCGTGAACCAGAACATCGAGGGACTGTCCGTCGGACTCCAGGCCAAGGTCGAGGTCGAGGGCGGCGACCAGGAGTACAAGCAGGACATCGAGTTCACGAAGCTGCAGCTCGGCGGGGCCTTCGAGCTCCAGGCGGGTGCGGTGCACGCGGTGCCGTTCGGGCTGGAGATCCCCTGGGAGACGCCGGTCACGACGATCGACGGGCAGGCTCTGCGCGGGATGCACATCGGTGTGACCACCGAGCTGGCGATCGCGCGCGCCGTGGACTCCGGCGACCTCGACTCGGTGAACGTGCACCCGCTGCCGGCGCAGAAGGCCATCCTGGACGCCTTCATCCAGCTGGGCTTCCGGTTCAAGAGCGCGGACATGGAGCGCGGCCACATCCGGGGTACGCGGCAGAAGCTGCCGTTCTACCAGGAGATCGAGTTCTTCCCCCCGTCGCAGTACCGCGGGCTGAACCAGGTCGAGCTGAGCTTCGTGGCCGACGAGCACGCGATGGACGTCGTGCTGGAGATGGACAAGAAGCCGGGGCTGTTCAGCGAGGGCAGTGACACCTTCCGCTCGTTCCAGGTGGGTCTGCACGACTACCAGTCGACCGACTGGACGGCGTACCTCAACCAGTGGCTGTCCGAGGTCGGCAGCAGGCGCAACTGGTTCTAGGCTCGGAACCACCTACGCCAGAGAACCATTCAGGAGGTACCGAGGTGACCGAGCTCAACAGGCGGCCGCTCCCCCATGACTTCCACCCGGCCGTGCCCTCGTTCACGGTGGCGAGCCAGGACGTCCACGAGGGCGCGACCCTCAAGGACGAGCAGGTCTACGCGGAGGGCAACACCTCGCCGCACCTGCGGTGGGAGGGCTTCCCGCCCGAGACCAAGAGCTTCGCCGTGACCTGCTACGACCCGGACGCCCCGACGGGCAGCGGGTTCTGGCACTGGGTGCTGTTCGACATCCCGGCCTCGGTGACCGAGCTGCCGGCGGGCGCGGGCAGCGGCAAGTTCGAGGGGCTGCCGGAGGGGACCGTACAGGCTCGCAACGACTACGGCAGCAAGGACTTCGGCGGGGCGGCGCCGCCCGCCGGGGACGGGCCGCACCGGTACGTCTTCACCGTGTACGCCGTGGACCAGGAGAAGCTGGGTCCGGACTCGGACGCCAGTCCGGCCGTTGTCGGCTTCAACCTGCGGTTTCACGCGATCGCGCGCGCCCAGCTGATCGGTGAGTACGAGGTACCTGCCTAAGGCTGACGTTCATTGAACGTTTGCCCGCCTCTGGTCTTGGAATTGATCAGAGGCGGGCATTTTTTATTGCGTTGTCCATCTCGGCGCGCCCGTCCAGAGTTGATCCAAGCCCGCCGGGGGGTGGGCAGGTGCACATGGGAGGTGGGCTGGAATGCGTGACACGTTGGTCCTGAACGCGAGCTTCGAGCCGCTGTCTACGGTGACGTTGAACCGAGCCGTCGTTCTGGTTCTGCAGGACAAGGCCGTCGTCGAGCAGGCCCACCCCGAGCTGCGGATGCGGGGCGCCGATGTGGAGATACCCGCGCCCCGGGTGATCAGGCTGTGCAGGTACGTACGGGTGCCGTTCCGAAGACAAGCGCCGTGGTCGCGAAGGGGGGTGCTGGTCAGGGACCGGCACAGGTGCGCGTACTGCGGCAGACGCGCGACGACGGTGGACCATGTGGTGCCGCGGGCGCAGGGCGGTCAGGACTCCTGGCTGAACACGGTGGCCTCCTGCTCGGAGGACAACCACCGCAAGGCGGACCGGACTCCGGAGCAGGCGGGGATGCCGTTGCTGCGGCAGCCGTTCGAGCCGACACCGCAGGACGCGATGCTGCTGTCGCTGGGACAGGACGACCTGGCGGCGCTGCCTGAGTGGTTGACGGTCGACGCGGCGTGAGCCGGCCGGCATGAGCCGGTATGAGTGGGGCCCGGCATCCGGTGGATGCCGGGCCCCACTCATGCCTCGGGGTCAGTCGATCGACGGCTTCTCGCGGCGTTCCGGCGCCTTCTCCGCGCCTCCGCCGTTCGAACCGCCACCCATTCCCATTCCGCCGAAGTTGCCCATCGCGCCGGAGAGGCCCTTCAAGGCGTCGCCGATCTCGCTGGGGACGATCCAGAGCTTGTTGGCGTCGCCCTCGGCGATCTTCGGGAGCATCTGGAGGTACTGGTAGGAGAGGAGCTTCTGGTCCGGGTCGCCGGCGTGGATGGCCTCGAAGACCGTGCGGACGGCCTGGGCCTCGCCCTCGGCGCGCAGTGCGGCCGCCTTGGCCTCACCCTCGGCGCGCAGGATCTGGGACTGCTTCTCGCCCTCGGCGGTGAGGATCGCGGCCTGGCGGGTACCTTCGGCGGTGAGGATCGCGGCGCGCTTGTCACGGTCGGCGCGCATCTGCTTCTCCATCGAGTCCTGGATGGAGGTCGGGGGCTCGATCGCCTTCAGTTCCACGCGGTTGACGCGGATGCCCCACTTGCCGGTGGCCTCGTCGAGGACGCCGCGCAGGGCCGCGTTGATCTCCTCGCGGGAGGTCAGGGTTCGCTCGAGGTCCATGCCGCCGATGATGTTGCGGAGAGTGGTGACGGTGAGCTGCTCGATGGCCTGGATGTAGCTGGCGACCTCGTAGGTCGCGGCGCGGGCGTCGGTGACCTGGTAGTAGATGACGGTGTCGATGTTGACGACCAGGTTGTCCTGGGTGATCACCGGCTGCGGCGGGAACGGCACGACCTGTTCACGGAGGTCGATGCGGTTGCGGATGGTGTCGATGAACGGGACGACGATGTTCAGGCCCGCGTTCAGTGTCCGTGTGTAGCGGCCGAAGCGCTCGACGATGGCCGCGCTCGCCTGTGGGATGACCTGGATGGTCTTGATCAGGGCGATGAAGACCAACACCACCAGAATGATCAAAACGATGATGACCGGTTCCATCGTGGTTCCCCGTCCCCTTCTTCCGCTTCTCCGCCTCGAGCGTTTCGGAAGATCTTATGGTTGTTGAAGATCTTGCTGGTCGAGTCTGACAGACCGTCGCGTACCTCGGGAGGTCTTCTGTTCACTTGCGCCGTGCGGAAGTTGTGCAAGGTCAGATGACGATTGCCGTGGCCCCCTCGATGTCCACGACGTCCACCGCCTCGCCGACTTCGTAGCTGCGGTCGGTGTCGAGGGCGCGGGCCGACCAGATCTCTCCGGCGAGCTTGATGCGGCCGTTTCCGGAGCCGTCGACGCGCTCCAGCACGACTGCCTGTTTGCCTTTCAACGCGTCGACGCCGGTGGCCAGTTGGGGGCGTTCTGCGCTGTGGCGGGCGGCGATGGGCCGTACGACGGCGATGAGAGCGACCGAGGCGACGATGAAGACGAGGAACTGGGCGACGGTGCCGAGGCCGAAGCCGGCGCCGATCGCGGCGGCCACCGCGCCGACCGCGAGCATGCCGAACTCCGGCATCGCGGTGACCACGAGCGGGATTCCGAGCGCTGCCGCGCCGACGAGCCACCACACCCACGCGTCGATGTCGTTCACACGGTCATGGTAGGGCCGTATGTCCCGTTGCGGACAGGGCGCACAGGGGCAGGGAGAGGGTCAGGACAGGGGCAGACCCTGGGCGGTCCAGCGTTCGCCGACCTGTTCCACGACGAGCGGGAGGCCGAAGCACAGTGACAGGTTGCGGGAAGTGAGTTCGAGTTCGACCGGGCCCGCGGCGAGGACCTTGCCCTGGCGGATCATGAGGACGTGGGAGAAGCCGGGGGCGATTTCCTCGACATGGTGGGTGACCATGATCATCGAGGGGGCGATCGGGTCGCGGGCGAGGCGGCCGAGGCGGCGTACGAGATCCTCGCGGCCGCCGAGGTCGAGGCCGGCCGCGGGCTCGTCGAGGAGGAGGAGCTCGGGGTCGGTCATCAGGGCGCGGGCGATGAGGGTGCGCTTGCGTTCGCCCTCGGAGAGCGTGCCGAACTTCCGGTCGAGGTACTCGCTCATGCCGAGGCGGTCGAGGAAGGCGCGGGCGCGCTGCTCGTCGACGTCCTCGTACTCCTCCTGCCAGGCGGCCGTCATGCCGTAGGCGGCGGTGAGGACGGTCTGCAGGACGGTCTGGCGCTTGGGGAGCTTGTCGGCGAGGGCGATGCCGGCCACGCCGATGCGGGGGCGCAGTTCGAAGACGTCGGTGCCGGGCGCGCCGAGTGTCTCGTCGAGCACGGAGACCTTGCCCGAGCTGGGGAAGAGGTAGGTGGAGGCGATGTTGAGGAGGGTGGTCTTGCCCGCGCCGTTGGGGCCGAGGATGACCCAGCGCTCGCCTTCCTTCACCGACCAGGAGACCTGGTCCACCAGAGCCCGGCCCTCACGGATCACGGATACGTCCTGAAGCTCCAGAACATCGCTCATGAGCGCGTTGTCTCCCCTTGCAGTGTGGCCGGTCTCGGTTGGTCGCGGGTGCCCTGCGGCCCGGACCGCCGCGCGCGGGTGGGCGCGGCCCCTCGGGAAAATCTACGCCACCGGCCGGGTGGGCCGTTCCATCGGTCCGGTCGTTAGGGGGCCTCGCCCTGTGAGCGCCCGATCAGGTCGTGGGTCGGGTGCCCTGCATCGCAGGGCGCCGGAGAGCCCTGACAGCGGAGCGACCTGGGCTTTTCGGCCACTCGGCGAGGTTGGCTGCCAGTCCGTGCGACCCGGGCGGGCACGGTGCGAGGCGCGTCTAGGGTTGGGGGCATGTTCTCGGAACCGCGCTCCGGCCGCCTGGCCGCTTGGGGAAATGCCCTGTTGGCCGGACTCGTCTCGCCGGACGACGCCGTGCTCGCCGTCGTCGGGGAGGACGCGGTGCACCGGGTGGAGGGGCTGCCCGGTGAGTCGGCGCCGGTGGGTCTGACGCTCGCGCTGGGGCGGCTGCGGGCGCTCGGGGCGACGGGGCTCCGGGTGGCGCTGCCCGCGCCCGGGCATCCGCTGGGGCTGAGCGGGCCGCCCGAGTTCAACGCGCGGGCGCTGGACGCGGAGGAGGCGGTGATCTGCCACGGGGCCGCGCTGGGCCTGGTGCCCGAGGTGCACGAGGCCGGGCCCGCCGGTGATGTGCATGTCGAGGTGGTGTGGCACTGCCTGGCGGTGCGGGAGGCTCCGCCGGCGGACGTGCCGTCGCTGGGCGAGGCGGAGCGGGAGCTGGCGGAGGCGTTGCGGGATGCGACGGCCGTGCTGACCCGGCTGGACGTGGCGGGGTCGGGGCCGGCGGCGGAGGCTGCGATCGACGCGTACCGGGCGCGGGCCGAGCGGGGTCGGGAGGTGCTCGCGCCGGGGTATCCGCCGCGGGCGGTGCGGGTGCTGGAGCTGGCGCAGCGGGTGGGGCTGCTGGTGTCGCTGGCGCGGGAGAACGGGCATGGGGGTGCGGTGAGCTCCGCCGAGATGGCGGCACGTGCGGAGGCCCTGCGGCCGGTGGAGCGGACGGCTCGGCGGGCGCAGGTCGCGGCGTACAACGCCGTTGTGGAGGAGCGGGAGCGGGGGTGAGCGGCGGGGATGCGTGGGCGGTGCTGGTGTTCGCGTTGCCGGGAGCTCCCCCCAGACCTCTGTTTCGGCGCTGAAGGGGCCTCGTCCGCACACGCCGGACGGGCCGGGTGAGGGCCGGGACGGTCGTTCGCCGCCTTGTCGCGTCAGCCGGCCACGCCGTGGCGTACGGCCCACAGAGCGGCCTGGGTGCGGTCGGCGAGGTCGAGTTTCATCAGGATGTTCGAGACGTGCGTCTTGACCGTCTTCTCGGAGAGGACGAGGGCGCGGGCGATCTCGCGGTTGGAACGGCCGTCCGCTATGAGGCCGAGCACCTCGCGCTCGCGTTCGGTGAGCGAGCCTCCTCTGCCCTGGCCCGAGCCCGCCTCCTCCTGGGAGAGGAGGGCACCGGCCACCTCGGCCTGGAGCAGGATGTGGCCCGCGTGGACCGAGCGGATGGCACCGGCGAGGGCGTCGGGGTCCACGTCCTTGTAGACGTATCCCGCGGCGCCCGCGCGCAGGGCGGGGACCACGGTGCGCTGTTCGGTGAAGCTGGTGACGATCAGCACGCGCGCGGGGTTGTCGAGTTCGCGCAGGCGCCGCAGTGCCTCGACGCCGTCCATGCCCGGCATCTTGACGTCCATCAGGACGACGTCGGGCTTCAGCTCCTCGGCGCGCTCCACCCCCTCGGCGCCGTCGCCGGCCTCGCCGACGACCTCGATGTCGTCCTGGACCTCCAGGAAGGTGCGCAGGCCCCGGCGGACGACCTGGTGGTCGTCGACGAGCAGCACCTTGATTGCGTCAGCCACCTGGGGCCTCCATCTCGATCGTGGTGCCCTTGCCGGGCGCCGATTCCACCGTCAGGGTGCCGCCGACGCCGCTCGCCCGGTCCCGCATGGAGACCAGGCCGAGGTGGCGGCCGGCCCTGCGGATCGCCTGGGGGTCGAAGCCGGCGCCGTCGTCCGTGATCCGCAGGACCGTGTCGGGGCCGCGCTTGTGGAGGGTCACCTCGACCGCGTGCGCTCCGGAGTGGCGCAGGGCGTTGTGCAGGGCCTCCTGGGCGACCCTCAGCAGGGCCTCCTCCTGTGCGGCGGGCAGGGCGCGCACCCCGTGACTGGTGAAGGTCACGCGCGCGCCGTGGGCACGGTCGAGGACCTGGACCTGGGTGCGGAGGGTGGCGACGAGGCCGTCCTCGTCGAGCGCCGTGGGCCGCAACTCGACGACCGCGGCACGCAGTTCGTCGGCGGCCTCCGCGGCGAGGGCGGCGACCTGCTGCAGCTCGCCCTTGGCTCGGGAGGGGTCGCGGTCGACGAGGGCGGCGGCGGCCTGGGCCGTCAGGCGCAGGGAGAACAGTTTCTGGGCCACCGCGTCGTGCAGCTCGTGGGCCAGCCGGGAGCGTTCCTCGGCGATGGTCAGCTCGCGGCTGCGCTCGTAGAGGCGGGCGTTGGTGAGGGCTATGGCGGCGTGCTGGGCGAGGATGGAGAGCAGTTCCTCGTCGTCCTCGGTGAAGCCGCAGCCGCCCTCCGGTTTCCCGCAGAGCTTGTTGGCGAGGAAGAGGGCGCCGATGACCTCGTCGCCGTCGCGGATGGGCAGGCCCAGGAAGTCGGACATGTCGGGGTGTGTGGAGGGCCAGCCCTCGAAGCGGGGGTCCTTGCGCACGTCGGCGAGGCGCTCGGGGCGCGCCTCCTGGAGCATCGCGGCCAGGATGCCGTGCTGGCGGGGCAGGGGGCCGATGGCCTTCCACTGCTCGTCGCTGACGCCGTCGACGACGAACTGGGCGAAGCCTCCGTCGTCGTCCGGGACGCCGAGCGCGGCGTACTGCGCGTCGAGCAGCTCGCGGGCGGAGGAGACGATCGTCTTGAGGACGTCGCGCACCTCGAGATGCCTGCTCATGGCCAGCAGGGCGGAACTCACCGCGGCGAGGCCGGACCGGGGACCTTGGCTCATGTCCTCACGGTACCGGCGGGGTGTGACAGCGCGGATCGGACCTGTGACGGCCCCGGCTGGTGCGGAGGACCTAGGTCCGAGGTCCCCGGTACGGCGGTGTAGGGCCCGGGGAGGGGGCGTGGGGGCGTACGTCGAAGGGCCCCCGCGGGCCCGGTCCCGCGTCCGAGGCGGAGGGCGGGGGTCGGTTCCTACGTTGGGATCACCGCCGACGGAGGCGGGGTCGGACGAGGGGACGGTTGTCATGCCGGTAGCGATCATCACGGGAGCCTCGAAGGGGCTGGGGCGGGCGCTGGCCGAGGCGCTGGCCGCGCGGGGCTGGGATCTGGTGCTGGACGCGCGGACGGAGGGGGCGCTGAAGGAGGCGGCGGCGGGGGTCGCGGCGCACGGGAACGCGGTCCAGGCGCTCGCGGGGGACGTCACGGACCCCGCGCACCGGTCCGCGCTGGTGGCGGCCGCCTGGGGGCTCGGGGGGTGCGACCTGGTGGTGAACAACGCGAGCGCTCTGGGCGCCGAGCCGCTGGTGCGGCTGGCGGCGCTGCCGCTGGAGGGGCTGCGGCGGGCTCTGGAGGTGAACGTGGTGGCGGCGCTGGGGCTGGTCCAGGAGGCGCTGCCGCTCCTGCGGCAGGCTGCTGCGGGCGCGGTGGTCACGGTCAGCTCGGACGCGGCGGCCGAGGCGTACGAGACGTGGGGCGGCTACGGGGCGTCGAAGGCGGCTCTGGACCAGCTCGCGGCGGTGCTCGGGGCGGAGGAGCCGGGGCTGCGGGTGTGGGCGGTGGACCCGGGGGACATGGCGACCGACCTGTACGCGGCGGCCGTACCGGACGACGACGATCCGCGGCCGGATCCCGGCAGTGTGGTGCCGGCCTTCCTGTGGCTGCTGGACGAGCGGCCCGCGAGCGGCCGCTACGGGGCGTCGGCGCTGCTGGAGGGACGGCGATGACGCTGGCGGTGAGCGTGCCGGAGGAGCTGTCGGCGCGGGTGCCGGCCGAACAGCGCGGGCCGGGGCGGGGCCGGGACGACGTACGGCTGCTGGTGTCGCGGGGGACGGAGGCGGCGCATCACGCGTTCCGGGACCTGCCGTGTCTGCTGCGGGCCGGGGACCTGCTGGTGGTGAACACCTCACCGACGCTGGCGGCGGCCGTGGACGGACGGATCGGGCACGCGCGTGTGGTGGTGCATTTCTCGGCGCGCGGGGACTTTGCGCACGGAGGCGACGGCCGGTGGGCGGTGGAGCTGCGGGATCCGGACGGGAGGGGCACCACGCGTGCGCGTGCGGGCGGGCCGGCGGGGACGGAGGTCCGGTTGGCCGGGGGTGTGCGGCTGGTCCTGGAGGAGCCGCTGAGCCCCGGGAGCGGGCGGTTGTGGTGGGCGCGGGTCACGGGTGCCGGCTGTCGTGGGGCGGGGGGCGGCGTGCCGGGGCTGTTGCGGGAGCACGGGCGGCCCATTCGTTACTCCTATACGGACCGCGACCAGCCGTTGTCCGTGTACCAGACGGTGTTCGCGCTGCCGTCCGCCGAAGGGTGCGGCAGTGCGGAGATGCCGAGTGCGGCGCGGCCCTTCACGGCGGGGCTGGTGGCGGAGCTGGTGAGCCGGGGGGTGCAGTTCGCGCCGGTCACCCTGCACACCGGGGTGGCTTCGGCGGAGGCGCACGAGCCGCCGTATCCGGAGCGGTTCGCGGTGCCGGAGGCGTCGGCGCGGCTGATCAACGCCGCGCGGGCCGGGGACGGGCGGGTGATCGCCGTGGGGACGACGGCCGTACGGGCGGTGGAGTCGGCGGCCGGGGCGGACGGGGTCGTACGCGCGTGTGAGGGGTGGACGGACCTCGTGGTGACGCCCGAGCGGGGGGTGCGGGTGGTGGACGGGCTGCTGACCGGGCTGCACGAACCGGAGGCCTCGCATCTGCTGATGCTGGAGGCGGTGGCGGGGCGGGCGGCGATCGACCGGGGGTACGAGGAGGCGCTGCGCGAGGCCTACCTGTGGCACGAGTTCGGAGACGTGCACCTCATCCTCCCGGCGGAGAGTACTCACACAGAGCATTGCTTCAGCAACCACGGGTGAGAAGAGGTCACTCGCCATGTGAGCCCGCACATAGGGCGCAGATCACGTACGAAGGGCAATAGGAGATAAATAGGTCCCTCATGAACGGGGCAGACGTTCTGGTCTGTCCCGTTTTGCCCTTCCCTGATCCACTACCGGGGATCGTACGTCACACCTTTGCCTGGTCATTTTGCGGCCGCTAAGAATGGCTCATGTCGCTCAACGCCGCGGGTTCGTCCGCGGCGTTCGTTCGTGCCGAACGCACTGTGTCCAACGTCGGACGAGCGACCTCCTGCTATTCGAAGAGGTCCTTCGCCATGCCCAAGAACACTCACAAGATCGCGATCGCCGGTGCGGCCACCCTCGGCGCCGCCGCCATCGCCTTCTCCGTGGTGCCGGCCGACGCGCACACGGCCACGACGGACGCCGTCGCCTCGTCCCGTGTCGCCTACAGCTCCGAGCCGGTGCGTGACGTCAAGGCCGGCGTGACCGACCAGCTCGCGGGTTCGAGCGTCAAGGTCGACGCGATCGAGGCCAAGAAGAAGGCCGCCGCCGAAGCCGCCGCGAAGAAGAAGGCCGCCGCCGAGGCGGCCCACAAGGCCGCCGCGAAGAAGAAGGCGGCCCACGAGGCCGCCCGCAAGGCGGCCGCGAAGAAGGCCGCCGCCGCGCACAAGGCCAAGAAGGCCGCGAGCCGCTCCGCCCACCGGGCCGCGGTCAGGCCGGTGGCCGCCAAGACCTACGCCGACAACCTCGACGGCTGGATCCGTGAGTCGCTCGACATCATGAAGAAGCACGGCATCCCGGGCTCCTACGACGGCATCAAGCGCAACATCATGCGCGAGTCCTCGGGCAACCCGAACGCCATCAACGACTGGGACATCAACGCCATCAACGGCATCCCGTCGAAGGGCCTGCTGCAGGTCATCCCGCCGACCTTCAAGACCTACCACGTGGCCGGCACGTCCTGGAACATATACAACCCGGTCGCCAACATCACCGCCGCCTGCAACTACGCGGCCGACCGGTACGGCTCCATGGACAACGTCAACAGCGCGTACTGAGGCACCGGCACGGACGTCCTCTCGCGGCCGAAGACGCCGAAGGGCGGCACCCCACCTGACGGGGTGCCGCCCTTCGGGGCGTACGGATCCGACTACTTGCGCATGACCTCGGGCTCGTGGCGGCGCAGGAAGCGGGCCACGAAGAAGCCGCAGATCACACCTAGGGCGATCAGGACGATCATGTCCAGGGTCCAGGTGCCGACCGTGTGGTCCCACAGCGGGTCACCGTCGCCGCCGTCCTGGGGCGGGCTGATCTTGTTGAAGTCCAGCGTGGCGCCGGCCGCGCCGACCGCCCAGCGCGACGGCATCAGGAACGAGAACTGGTTGACGCCGATCGAGCCGCCCAGGGCGAACAGGCAGCCGGTGAACACGACCTGGATGATCGCGAACATCACCAGCAGCGGCATGGTCTTCTCGGCGGTCTTCACCAGCGAGGAGATGATCAGGCCGAACATCATCGAGGTGAATCCCAGCGCCATGATCGGCAGGCACAGCTCCACCAGCGCGTTGCCGATGACCAGGCCCTGATCCGGGATCTCGCGGCTGGAGAAGCCGATCACGCCGACCAGCAGGCCCTGCAGCACGGTGACCACGCCGAGCACGAACACCTTGGACATCAGGTACGCCGAACGCGACAGACCGGTGGCACGCTCGCGCTCGTAGATGACCCGTTCCTTGATCAGCTCACGGACCGAGTTCGCCGCCCCGGCGAAGCAGGCGCCGACCGCGAGGATCAGCAGGACGGTGGTGGCCGTGCCGTTGGGGATGATCCGGCCGGTCTGCGGATTGACCCCGTTGGGCAGCAGGCTGTTGCCGGAGTCGATGAGCAGGCTCACCGAACCGAGGACGAGCGGCAGGATCACCGAAAGGGCGAGGAAGCCCTTGTCCGACGCGATCACCGACGTGTAGCGGCGCACGAGTGTGACGAACTGGGACATCCAGCCCTGCGGCTTCGGCGGCTTCATCCCCTGCATCGGCGGCATCTGTACGGACTGCGGCGCAACGGCGTCGATGTCCGCGGCGTAGATCTGGTAGTGCTGCGAGCCCTTCCAGCGGCCCGCCCAGTCGTAGTCGCGGTAGTTCTCGAAGGCGGAGAAGACATCGGCCCATGTGTCGTAGCCGAAGAAGTTCAGCGCCTCCTCCGGCGGGCCGAAGTAGGCGACCGCGCCGCCCGGCGCCATCACCAGGAGCTTGTCGCACAGGGCAAGCTCGGCCACCGAGTGGGTGACGACGAGGACCGTACGGCCGTCGTCGGCGAGGCCGCGCAGCAGCTGCATGACGTCACGGTCCATGCCCGGGTCGAGGCCCGAGGTGGGCTCGTCCAGGAAGATCAGCGACGGCTTGGTGAGCAGCTCCAGGGCCACCGACACGCGCTTGCGCTGTCCGCCGGAGAGGGAGGTGACCTTCTTCTCCTTGTGGACGTCCAGCTTCAGCTCGCGCAGCACCTCGTCGATACGGGCCTCGCGCTCGGCGCCGGTGGTGTCGGCGGGGAAGCGGAGCTTGGCCGCGTACTTGAGGGCCTTCTTGACGGTCAGCTCCTTGTGCAGGATGTCGTCCTGCGGGACCAGACCGATGCGCTGGCGCAGCTCCGCGAACTGCTTGTACAGGTTGCGGTTGTCGTAGAGGACGTCGCCCTGGTTGGCGGGACGGTAGCCCGTCAGTGCCTTGAGCAGCGTCGACTTGCCGGAACCGGACGGTCCGATGACCGCGATCAGCGACTTCTCCGGGACACCGAAGGAGACGTCCTTCAGGATCTGCTTGCCGCCGTCGACCGTGACGGTGAGGTGCCGGGCGGAGAACGAGATCTCACCGGTGTCGACGAACTCCTCGAGCCGGTCGCCCACGATCCGGAACGTCGAGTGGCCGACGCCGACGATGTCCGCCGGGCCGAGCTGAACCGAGCCGCCCTTGGGGATCGGCTGGCCGTTGACGTAGGTGCCGTTGTGCGAGCCGAGGTCGCGGATCTCCATGCGCCCGTCGGGCGTCGAGTGGAACTCGGCGTGGTTGCGGGAGACCTGCAGGTCGGAGACGACCAGGTCGTTCTCCAGGGCACGGCCGATGCGCATCACACGGCCGAAGGAGAACTGGTGGAACGTGGTCGGGCTGCGGTCGCCGTAGACCGGCGGCGCCCCCGCGCCACCACCGGGCACCTGCTGGACGTACGGTTCGCTCGGCCCCTGCTGCGGCGGGACCTGCGGCGGCGGCTGCCAGCCGGCCTGCGCGGGCTGCGGCTGGGGCGCCTGCTGGGCGGCCCAGCCCGGTTGCGCGGCCTGCGCGGCGTACGGCTGCTGCTCGGGCTGCGCCGCAGGCTGCGCGACGGGCGCCGGCGTCCCCGAGAGGGTCACGCGCGGGCCGTCGCTCGCGTTGCCCAGGTGCAGCGCCGTGCCGGGACCGATCTCCAGCCGGCCGACCCTCTGGCCCTGCGCGAACGTGCCGTTCGTGCTGCCATGGTCCTCGATGACCCAACTGCCGCCGTTGAAGCTGACCGTGGCGTGACGCCAGGACACCCTGGCGTCCTCGAACACGATGTCCCCCTGCGGATCACGTCCCAGGGTGTATGCCCTGGACGGATCCAGCGTCCAGGTGCGTCCGTTCAATTCCAGTACGAGTTCCGGCACTCCATGCCCCACTGAGTAGTCCCCCGAGTTACCCCCAACACAGGGAGTCTAGGGATGTCGAACATCGTCGGGAACTATTTCAGTTGCGTCCCCCTGACCGAAAGCCGGGCCCGGCGATGAGCCTGCGCGAGCGCATCGGCCGTTCCCGTTGACTGGGTTGAAAACGGCCCGGAGAGTGGTAAACGCACGCGAGGGGGACGGAAGCGGCGATCTTCGTCGTACCGCGCCGCGGATCGGGGGGTCTGCATGAGTGCCGGCACAGGGGTCGAGAGCAACAGGCGTGTGGCGTACGGCGGGAGCGTGCCGTGGGTGGACGTGGGGCTGTCCGCGATCACGGCGGTGAGCTGGGCGTTGATCGGGATGGCGGGGACGGCGGCGCTCGGCCTGCATCTGCTGGGGGCGGACGCGGCGGGCTCGTTGGGCCCGATGACGGCGGCCGTGGTGGCCCTGGGCGCGGGCGGCTCGGTCACCCCGTCGGGCGACGTCTCCGCCTTCGGCCTGACCGGAGCGGAGGCGAACACGGCCATCGAGATCACGCCATTGGGTGTGAGCCTGGTGGGCGCGCTGCTGCTGTCGTGGTTCTTTCTGCGGTCCCTGCGCACGGCCGGGGTTGTGGTCGCGCCGGCCGAACTCCTCGCACGCGTGGGCGCGGTGGTCGCGCTGTTCGTGGCGATGCTGGGCGGGCTGGCCTGGGCGGGGCACGACGTCATCACGCTGGACGGGAGCTCGCTCGGGCTGGACGACCTGCCCGGCATGGGCGGCGGCGGGGGCGGAGGGGGCGGCGGCCTGGACATTCCGGGGCTCGGCAACGTCGGTGATCTCGGAGGGCTGCTGCCCGACCGGCTGGGGGACCTCGTCGACGCGAAGGCGGCGGTCGGCTTCACCGTCGACACCGCGCCCACGCTGCTCGGCGGGCTTCTCTGGTCGGCGGGGATCCTGCTGATCGCCCTGCTGGCCTCGCGGCGTACGCCGCTGCCGCGCGGCTGGGAGGCCGTGCACCGGGTGGTACGGCCCGCGGTGTCCGCCGTCGTGTCCGTACTGCTGGTGGCCGTGGCGGCCGGGCTCGCGGCCGCGGCTTACGCGGCCATCGGCGACGACCATCCGAAACGGATCGCGGGAGCGGCCCTGCTGGGCGCGCCGAACGGGGTGTGGCTGGGCGTCCCGCTCGGTCTGTTCGTCCCCTGGGACGGCCGTGCCACGGGCGCCCTGACGAAGGTGCTGCCCGACCCCCTGGACGACCTGCTGAGCATGGGAACGGACCAGCCGGTGACGCTGGGCCGGCTGGCCGAGCTGGACGGCCGGGTGTGGCTGCTGGGCGTGGCCACGGCGGTGATGATGCTCTTCGCGGGCGTCCTCGTGGCGGTGCGGACCCCGGTGGCGACGGGTGCGGGCACGCGCGCCGGGGAGCGGGGCGCGGCGCGGCCTGGGGGCGGGATCCTGGGGTTCGCCGGGCGGTGTGCCCTGCGGCTGGGGGTGGCGACGGCGCTGGCACTGACGCTGGTCGTCCGGCTGGCGGGGCTGTCGGTGGACGCCTCGCTGTCGGTGCTGGGGTTCGACGCGTTCGGGGCCGGGATCGACCTGCACGGGCACCTCGGGATGGCGCTGCTCCTCGGCGCCGCGTGGGGGGCGGGAGCGGGGGCCGCGGGCGCTCTGCTCGCGTGCGCCTCGGGCGCGGCGGGCCGGCGGGCGGCGCCGCTGGCACTGGGTGACGTGACGGCGGGAGCGGCCCCGGGCGGGAGTCCGCCGTACGCCGGCCCGGGGACCGGACCGTACGCGCCGAGCGCGTCGTACCGGTCGCCCAACCCCGCGACCAATCCCTACCTGCGGCTTCCGGACGAGGCGCGGGAACCTCAGGACGCACGCCCGGGTGACTCCCCGCCGTCCGCGTCGTCGTCCTCGTCGTCTTCTTCGCCGTCCGCGCCCTTCTCGTCCCCTCCCTCCGGTTCTCCCTCCGGCGGAGGCCGCGGGGCGGGTGACTCCGACGGGCGGGACGATGTGTACGGGGCGCCCACCGTTGTGCGTCCGTTCGGGAAGCCCGCCTCGCGGGCGGGTGGTTCACGGCCCCGTGGGGACTCGGAGGACGAAGGGCCGCCTCCCCCGCCGCCCCCTCCCCCGCTGCCGCCGAGGAGGCCCGGGGGGCCGCGCTGAGCGGTCCGGCGCGAAGTGCGGTGAGCGGCGGCGGTGGGCGTGGTCGGTCGGCTCTTCACGCGACGATTACCGCCGATTCGCCCACTGTTCCGTGTCCGCTAGGCGGACCTCTGCGGCGAAAGGCACTCCGTGCCGGATACGGTGGGATACATCATGAGCGCTTCACAGAACTCGCCGACCTCGGCCTCCGATGTCCCCACCCTCCTTGTGAAGATCTTCGGCAAGGACCGGCCGGGCATCACGGCGGGCCTTTTCGACACCCTCGCCGCCTACTCCGTCGACGTGGTCGACATCGAGCAGGTCGTCACCCGTGGCCGGATGGTTCTGTGCGCGCTCGTGACCGCGCCGCCTCGGTCGCTGGAGGGGGACCTCCGCCGCACGGTCCACAGCTGGGCCGAGTCGATCAAGATGCAGGCGGAGATCATCTCGGGCCTCGGTGACAACCGTCCGCGTGGTCTCGGGCGCTCCCTGGTGACCGTGCTCGGACATCCCCTCACCGCGGAGGCCACGGCCGCGATCGCCGCCAAGATCACCAAGGTCGGCGGCAACATCGACCGTATCTTCCGGCTAGCCAAGTATCCGGTCACGGCCGTCGAGTTCGCCATCTCCGGGGTGGCGGCCGAGCCGCTGCGGACCGCTCTGGTGACGGACGCGGGCGCGCTGGGTGTGGACATCGCCGTGGTGGACGCGGGCCTGCACCGGCGGGCCCAGCGGCTCGTCGTCATGGATGTCGACTCCACCCTGATCCAGGACGAGGTGATCGAGCTCTTCGCGGCGCACGCCGGCTGCGAGGACAAGGTCGCCGAGGTGACGGCGGCCGCGATGCGCGGTGAGCTGGACTTCGAGCAGTCGCTGCACGCGCGTGTGGAGCTGCTGGAGGGGCTGGACGCCTCGGTCGTGGACAAGGTGCGCGCCGAGGTGCGGCTGACACCGGGCGCGCGGACGCTGATCCGGACGCTGAAACGACTCGGCTACCAGGTGGGGGTGGTCTCCGGCGGCTTCACCCAGGTCACCGACGATCTGAAGGAACGGCTGGGGCTGGACTTCGCCCAGGCCAACACGCTGGAGATCGTCGACGGAAGGCTGACCGGGCGGGTCACCGGCGAGATCGTGGACCGCGCGGGCAAGGCGCGGCTGCTGCGCCGGTTCGCCGCCGAGGCGGGCGTCCCGCTGTCGCAGACCGTGGCGATCGGTGACGGCGCCAATGATCTGGACATGCTGAACGCGGCCGGCCTCGGGGTCGCCTTCAACGCCAAGCCGGTGGTGCGCCAAGCGGCCCACACCGCGGTGAACGTGCCCTTCCTCGACACGGTCCTCTATCTGCTGGGCATCACCCGCGAAGAGGTCGAGGCGGCGGACACACTCGTCGAGTAGGCGCTCGCCTCCTCGTAGGGGCTCGGAGGGCCCGGTGCCGTGGCGGTGCCGGGCCCTTGTGCTTGTCGTCGGTCAGGCGCTCGGGGACCAGTAGGTGAGCAGCTTCGCGGAGCCGGGTTCCAGGGACTTCCAGGAGCCGTCGAAGACGAGGACGGCGAAGGCCGCCGTGGAGAAGCCGCCGCGCTTCATCCCTGCCTCGGCCTCCGGCTCGGCTTCGCCGGCCAGGATCTCGGCGAGGCCCTGGATACCGGGGTTGTGGCCGATCAGGAGGATGTTGTGCGCGTCGTCCGGAGTCTCGTTGAGCAGGGCGATCAGTTCGCCCGTCGAGGCTTCGTAGATCCGCTCCTCATAGACCGTTTTCGGCCGGTGCGGGAGCTCCTGGACGGCGAGCTTCCACGTCTCCCGGGTGCGGACCGCGGTGGAGCACAGGGCCAGGTCGAAGGGGATGCCGGTGCTGGTCAGCTCGCGTCCGGCGACGGCGGCGTCCTTTCTGCCCCGGTCTGCGAGCGGTCGGTCGTGGTCGTTGACCTGGGGCCAGTCGGCTTTCGCATGCCGGAAGAGGACGATCCTGCGGGGTTCTGCGACGCTCATGCGTCCCAGCTTCGCATGAAACAGGCCATGGGGCGCAGGGAGTTGACATGGGGCTTCTCGGCTCGGCCCCGGTGTGCGGAGCGTGTCCGGGGCGTACTCGTCACGGCTGGCGCGCGAGCAGTTGCTGCACGCGCTCGACGAGGTGGGTGATCGCCGGGTCGCCGGTGGCCGCCTGGGCGTCGGACGGGTTCAGTATCAGGGCGAGCAGGGTGATGAAGGCGAGGGTCGGGAGGGCGAGGGCCCACCAGGGCAGCCGGGTGTCGACACGGGCCGGCGCGGCGGCCGGGCGGGGCCGGGTGAGCGTACGGGCCGACATGGGTGCCTCCGCTGGTCTCCGAGTGGTCGGTGGTCCGCGTCGCGCGGCCACAACTCGAAGTTACGGAATCGACGGCCCCCGGCCCATCCGGTGATCCACCCACTTGACCCTGACCCTCACCCCCTAGGGGACAGGGGGGTTAACCCCACCATCGCCTCGATCGGCGCGCGGAGCGCCGGGGGATCGTCGGGCGTCCGGGGGACGTCAGGGGGAGGCGATCGTGGCGATGATGCCGATGATCACGAAGATGGCGAGGAACGAGCCGAAGACGATCAGCATCTTCTTCTGGCCGTTCTGGGGGTTCGGGTCGAGCACTGGCATGCGCCCAGTCTCGCACCCGCCGTCCGGCCCGCGGCCGCCGGGGTCTGCAGGGTCGCCGGGGTCGCCGGGGTCAGCGGGTGGCCGTGGGCCGGGCCGCGGCCTCGTCCTCGACCGTGCGGTCGCGGCCGGCCAGGACCCCCATCGCCATCTGCGGCACCATCAGGGCCGCCATCAGTGCGAGCGGCAGCCCCCAGCCGCCACTGTGCTGGTAGAGGACGCCCACCAGGAGCGGGCCCGGGATCGAGATCAGGTAGCCGGTGCTCTGCGCGAAGGCCGACAGCTGGGCCACGCCCGCCCCGGTCCTGGCGCGCATGCCGACCATCGTGAGGGCGAGCGGGAAGGCGCAGTTGGCGACGCCGAGCAGCAGGGCCCAGGCCCAGGCTCCCCCGGCGGGCGCGAGGTAGAGGCCTGCGTATCCGGCGAGGCCGCAGACGCCGAGCAGGATCGCGATCGGGCCCTGGTGCGGCAGCCGGGTGGCGACGCGCGGGATGACGAAGGCGAGCGGCACGCCCATCGCCATGGTGACGGCGAGCAGCAGTCCCGCCTCGCCGGCGGGCACGCCCGCGTCCCGGAAGATCTGCGCCATCCAGCCCATGACGATGTAGGCGGCGGTGGCCTGGAGCCCGAAGAAGACGGCGAGCGCCCAGGCGGTGCGGCTGCGGGTGACGCGGAGACCGGCCGGCGGTCCGACATGCGCGCGGGTACGCGACTCGTCCGGCGCCGACGCCGCCGACCCGTGCCGCTGCCGTACGAACGGCAGCCAGGGCAGGAGGGCCGCGGCGGCCAGGCCCGCCCACACCGCGAGGCCGGACCTCCAGTCGCCGCCCAGCGCCTCGGTCACGGGCACGGTGACCGCGGCTGCGGCCGAGGTGCCGAGGGCGAGGGCCATCGAGTAGAGGCCGGTCATGGAGCCGACCCGGTCGGGGAAGTGCCGCTTGACGATGACCGGCATCAGCACGTTGCTGACGGCGATGCCCATCAGGGCGAGGGCGCTGGCGGCCAGGAATCCGGCCGTACCGCCCGTGTAGGGCCGTATGAGCAGGCCGGCGGCGATGGCGGCCATGCCCGCGAAGACCACCGCCCCCGCGCCGAAGCGGCGGGCGAGACGGGGGGCCGTGACGCCGAAGACGGCGAAGCAGAGCGGGGGCACGGAGGTGAGGAGCCCGGCCACGCTGCCGCTCATGCCGAGGCCGTCGCGGACCTCTTCGAGGAGGGCTCCGAAGCTGGTGATGGCGGGCCGGAGGTTGAGGGCGGCCAGAACGATGCCGGCCATGAGCAGCCGGGTGCGCCACGCGCGCGTGGCCGTCCGCGGAGGCTCGGCCGCCGCTGCCGTCCGCAGGGGGGTGGTGGTCGTCGTCCGGGTTTTGCCAGTCATGCCACCCATCATAGAATCATGGGATGATTACTTGTCCAGTCCCGGGCGCGCTTGCCCCGCCCCGTCCGTGCGAAGGTGTGCCATGCCCTTGAGTCATCCCCGTCGCTCGGCGCTCTCCGAGCAGGTCATCGCCGAGTTGCGTACCCAGATCACCTCGGGCGAGTGGCCGGTCGGCTCGCGCATCCCCACGGAGCCCGAGCTGGTCGAGCAGCTGGGTGTCGCCCGCAACACGGTCCGCGAGGCCGTCCGCGCGCTGGCGCACAACGGGCTGCTGGCCATCCGCCAGGGCTCGGGGACGTACGTCGTGGCGACCAGCGAGCTCGCGGGCGTGATGCACCGCCGGTTCGCCGGCACCGACCCCCGGCACATCGCCGAACTGCGCTCCAACCTGGAGTCGGGCGCGGCGCGGCTGGCGGCCGGGCGGCGCACGGAGAAGGACCTGAAGCAGCTCGACGCACTGCTGGTGCGGCGCGAGGAGGCCTGGGCGTCGGGCGACGCGGAGGCCTTCGTGACGGCCGACGCGACCTTCCACCTGGCTGTGGTGGCCGCGTCCCACAACGACGCCATGACGGCGATGCACGCGGACCTCGGCGAGGTGCTGCGGGACTGGCTGCGCGAGGACGTCGGCGACGAGCTGACGCCGGAGACCTACATGGACCACACGCGGCTGGTGGACGCGATCCGCGCGGGCGACGCCGAGGCGGCCGCGGCCGAGGCGGCCGGTTACCCCCTGCCCTGCCGCCCGGGGCGGATCACACCTTCCGGTGGCTGACCCAGGCCGCCCGGACCTCCTTCCAGCAGCGTCCGGCGAGCCGTACGGTCATGGCCGGTTCAGCGTCGGCCGGGGTTCCGTCGGTGTCGAGGTCCCACCAGCGTTCGCACTCGATGTGCAGGGTCACCCGGTCGATGGCGACGTAGGGGTTGTGGCAGTGGGCGACGACGTGGGAGCCGTCGACGCTCGTCCGGCACTCCGCGCCGAACGGATCGGGGCGCTCGCCCGGAAGGGCCTCATAGGGCGCGCAGAGCGCGAGCGCGACGGCGGCGGTCAGTGAGGCGAGAAAGCGGTACAGGCACACAAGGGAACCTCCTCGGCAGAGCTGGGGAGGACGCTGCGCGGGTGAACGCGCACTTCATAGTGCCTGGTCACAGACGTCACCCGCCCGGCCGAGTAGGCCGGACGGGTGACGACGACGGTGACGCTGACGGCGTCAGGCGCCGATGGCGTGCAGACCGCCGTCCACATGGATGATCTCGCCCGTGGTCTTCGGGAACCAGTCGCTGAGCAGGGCCACGATGCCGCGGCCGGCCGGCTCGGGGTCCTTGAGGTCCCACTCCAGCGGGGAGCGGCTGTCCCAGACGGCGGCGAGGTCGCCGAAGCCCGGGATGGACTTGGCGGCCATGGAGGCGAGCGGGCCCGCCGAGATCAGGTTGCAGCGGATGTTCTGCTTGCCCAGGTCACGTGCCACATAGCGGCTGGTGGCCTCCAGGGCTGCCTTGGCCGGGCCCATCCAGTCGTACTGCGGCCAGGCGTACTGGGCGTCGAAGGTGAGGCCGACGACCGAGCCGCCGTTCTGCATCAGCGGCAGACAGGCCATGGTCAGCGACTTCAGGGAGTACGCCGAGACGTGCATGGCTGTGGCGACCGACTCGAACGGGGTGTTGAGGAAGTTGCCGCCGAGGGCGTCCTGCGGTGCGAAGCCGATGGAGTGCACGACGCCGTCGAGGCCGCCGAGCTCCTCGCCGACGATGTCGGCCAGGCGGCCCAGGTGCTCGTCGTTGGTGACGTCGAGCTCGATGACCTTGGTGGGCTTGGGGAGCTTCCTGGCGATGCGCTCGGTCAGCGTGGGCCGCGGAAACGCCGTCAGGATGATCTCGGCGCCCTGCTCCTGGGCCAGCTTGGCGGCGTGGAAGGCGATGGAGGACTCCATCAGCACACCGGTGATCAGGACGCGCTTGCCCTCGAGGATTCCACTCATGGTGATCAGTGACCCATTCCCAGTCCGCCGTCAACGGGGATGACGGCTCCAGTGATGTACGAGGCGTCGTCCGAGGCGAGGAACCGCACAGCCGCGGCGATCTCCTCCGGCTGCGCGTACCGGCCGAGCGGGACCTGCGAGACGATGCCCGCGCGCTGCTCGTCGGTGAGCACCTTGGTCATGTCGGTGTCGACGAAGCCGGGCGCGACGACGTTGAAGGTGATGTTGCGCGAACCCAGCTCACGGGCGAGGGAACGCGCGAAGCCGACGAGGGCGGCCTTGGAGGCGGCGTAGTTGGCCTGGCCGGGCGAGCCGTAGAGGCCCACGACCGACGAGATCAGCACGACGCGGCCCTTCTTGGCGCGCAGCATGCCGCGGTTGGCGCGCTTGACCACGCGGAAGGTGCCGGTGAGGTTGGTGTCGACGACCGAGGTGAAGTCCTCCTCGGACATGCGCATCAGAAGCTGGTCCTTGGTGATGCCGGCGTTGGCGATCAGGACCTCCACGGGGCCTTGCTGGGCCTCGATCTCCTTGTAGGCCTGCTCCACCTGCTCGGGGTCGGTGATGTCGCACTTGACCGCCAGGCAGCCCAGTTCCGTCAGGGCGGCCGGCGGCTCGCCCGAGCGGTACGTGATCGCGACCTTGTCGCCGGCGTCGGCGAACGCGCGGGCGATGGCGAGGCCGATGCCCCGGTTTCCTCCGGTGACGAGAACCGAGCGGCTCAACGGATCACCCTTTCGCTAGGGGTCTACACACCTGCCCGAACCGTGCGGGACAGGCGGCTTCCCTCGAAACCTATCGGTCCGCCCCCTCCGGCGGACATTCGGGCACCGACAGTGGGTCACGGCACTGACTGTGGGGTCTCTACAGAAAGTTTGCGGACGCCCGAGGGAAAGGTGTGGTCCGCGGGCCGCCGGTCGCGACATGATCGGGGTCACAGACGTGACGACTTCACACGCCGACTTTCACACGCCGCCTTTTCACCCGACGACTTTTCACTCGACGACTTGCACTCGACGACTTCAGGGAGATACGTAGGTGCCTCATACCATCGACGAAAGTTTCACGGCCCTACCCCTACGCGCCCTCGCCGACGCCGCACTCGCACGCGCGCGTGCGCTCGGGGCGGAGCACGCGGACTTCCGGTTCGAGCGGGTGCGCAGTGCGTCCTGGCGGCTGCGGGACGCCAAGCCCGCCGGGTCGTCGGACACGACCGACCTCGGGTACGCGGTGCGGGTGGTGCACGGCGGGACGTGGGGATTCGCGTCCGGGGTGGACCTGACCATGGACGCGGCCGCCCGGGTCGCCTCGCAGGCCGTGGCGATGGCCAAGCTGTCCGCGCAGGTGATCAAGGCGGCGGGGTCGGACGAGCGGGTGGAGCTGGCCGACGAGCCGGTGCACGCCGAGCAGACCTGGGTGTCGTCGTACGAGATCGACCCGTTCTCGGTGCCCGACGAGGAGAAGGCGGGACTGCTGGCGGACTGGAGCGCGCGGCTGCTGTCGGCCGGCGGGATCAACCACGTCGACGCCTCGCTGCTCACCGTGCACGAGAACAAGTTCTACGCCGACACGGCGGGGACGGTGACCACCCAGCAGCGGGTGCGGCTGCACCCGGCGCTGACGGCGGTGTCGGTCGACGAGTCCAGCGGCGAGTTCGACTCGATGCGGACCATCGCGCCGCCGGTCGGGCGCGGCTGGGAGTACCTGACCGGGACCGGCTGGGACTGGGACGACGAGCTGGAGCGGATCCCCGGGCTGCTCGCCGAGAAGATGCGGGCGCCGAGCGTGGACCCGGGGCTGTACGACCTGGTCGTCGACCCGTCCAACCTGTGGCTGACCATCCACGAGTCCATCGGGCACGCCACGGAGCTCGACCGCGCGCTCGGTTACGAGGCGGCCTACGCCGGCACCTCCTTCGCCACCTTCGACCAGCTCGGCAAGTTGCGCTACGGCTCCGACCTGATGAACGTCACCGGTGACCGCACGGCCGAGCACGGCCTTGCGACGATCGGGTACGACGACGAGGGCGTCGAGGGCCAGTCCTGGGACCTGGTGAAGGACGGCACGCTCGTCGGCTACCAGCTGGACCGCCGGATCGCGAAGCTCACCGGGCTCGGCCGGTCCAACGGGTGCGCCTACGCCGACTCGCCCGGGCACGTACCGGTGCAGCGGATGGCGAACGTGTCGCTGCAGCCTGATCCGGCCGGGATGTCGACCGAGGATCTCATCGGGAGTGTGGACCGGGGCATCTATGTCGTCGGCGACCGGTCCTGGTCCATCGACATGCAGCGGTACAACTTCCAGTTCACCGGCCAGCGCTTCTTCAAGATCGAGAACGGGCGGATCACCGGGCAGCTGCGGGACGTGGCCTACCAGGCCACGACGACCGACTTCTGGGGGTCCATGGCCGCGGTGGGCGGGCCGCAGACCTACGTCCTCGGCGGCGCGTTCAACTGCGGCAAGGCCCAGCCGGGGCAGGTCGCGGCCGTCTCGCACGGCTGCCCGTCAGCCCTGTTCCGGGGCGTCAACATCCTCAACACGACTCAGGAGGCCGGTCGATGAGCGCCCGAAGCAACAAGCCGCACGAGATCGTCGAGCGGGCTCTCGGGCTGTCGCAGGCGGACGGGTGTGTCGTCATCGCCGACGAACAGTCGACGGCGAACCTGCGCTGGGCCGGCAACGCGCTCACCACCAACGGCGTCACGCGCACGCGCACGCTCACCGTGATCGCCACGGTCGACGGCAAGGAGGGCACCGCCTCCGGCGTCGTCTCGCGGGCCGCCATGACGGAGGACGAGCTCGAGCCGCTGGTGCGGGCGGCCGAGGCCGCGGCGCGCGGTGCCGGGCCCGCCGAGGACGCCCAGCCGCTGGTGACGGGCGGGCAGGAGTCCCCCGAGTTCACCGAGGCCCCCGCGGAGACCTCGTCGGCCGTGTTCGCCGACTTCGCACCGGCCCTGGGCGAGGCGTTCGCACGCGCGCGTGCGGGCGGGCGTGAGCTGTACGGCTTCGCCAACCACGAGCTGGTGTCGACGTACATGGGCACCTCGACGGGACTGCGGCTGCGGCACGACCAGCCGAACGGGACGCTGGAGCTCAACGCCAAGTCGCCCGACCGTACCCGCTCGGCGTGGGCGGGGCGCTCGACCCGGGACTTCAAGGACGTCGACCCGGCGGTGCTCGACGCCGAGCTGGCCGTGCGCCTGGGCTGGGCAAAGCGGCGGATCGCCCTGCCGGCCGGGCGGTACGAGACGCTGCTGCCGCCGACCGCGGTGGCGGACCTGCTGATCTACCAGCTGTGGTCCGCGTCGGGGCGGGACGCGGCCGAGGGCCGCACGGTGTTCTCCCGGCCGGGCGGCGGCACCCGTCTCGGCGAGAAGCTGTCCGAGCTGCCGCTGACCCTGCGCAGCGACCCGAACGAGCCGGGTCTGGAGGCGGCGCCCTTCGTGCTGGCCCATTCCTCCGGCGGGGACTCCTCGGTGTTCGACAACGGGCTTCCGCTGGCCGGCACCGACTGGGTCCGCGAGGGCGAGCTGAGGAACCTGATCACCAGCCGGCACAGTGCGGGCCTGGCCGATCTGCCGGTGGCGCCGGCGATCGACAACCTGATCCTCGACGGCGGCGAGGACCGCTCCCTGGAGGAGATGGTCGCCGGCACCGGGCGCGGTCTGCTGCTGACCTGCCTCTGGTACATCCGCGAGGTCGACCCGGCGACCCTGCTGCTGACCGGCCTGACCCGGGACGGCGTCTATCTCGTGGAGAACGGCGAGGTCGTGGGCGAGGTGAACAACTTCCGGTTCAACGAGTCGCCGGTCGGCCTGCTGGGCCGTGCGACGGAGGCGGGCCGCACGGAGAAGACGCTGCCGCGGGAGTGGAGCGACTACTTCACCAGGGCCGCGATGCCCCCGCTGCGGGTACCGGATTTCAATATGAGCTCTGTCAGTCAGGGCGTATAACCTCGTAGCCGACAGTCACTCGACTGCACGAAGACCAGAGACGCCAGAGAATCACCGAGGAGACGCGAGAACCGTGACGGACATCGTCGACGAGCTGAAGTGGCGGGGGCTGATCGCCCTCTCCACCGACGAGGACGCATTGCGCAAGGCGTTCGCGGACGGTCCCGTCACGTTCTATTGCGGCTTCGACCCGACCGCGCCCAGCCTGCACCTCGGCAACCTGGTGCAGATCCTCACGATGCGCCGCATCCAGCAGGCGGGCAATCGTCCGCTGGGCCTGGTCGGGGGTGCCACGGGTCTGATCGGCGACCCGAAGCCGAACGCCGAGCGGACGCTGAACGCGCCGGAGGTCGTCGCCCAGTGGGTGGAGCGGCTGCGTGGGCAGATCGCCCCGCTGCTCGACTTCGAGGGCGCGAACGCGGCGGTCATGGTGAACAACCTGGACTGGACGCAGGGCATGTCGGCCATCGAGTTCCTGCGGGACGTGGGCAAGCACTTCCGCGTGAACAAGATGATCGCGAAGGAGGCCGTGGCCCGCCGCCTGGAGTCCCAGGAGGGCATCAGCTACACCGAGTTCAGCTACCAGATCCTGCAGGGCATGGACTTCCTGGAGCTGTACCGGCGGTACGGCTGCACGCTGCAGACCGGCGGCAGCGACCAGTGGGGCAATCTCACCTCGGGTACGGACCTGATCCACAAGGTCGAGCCCGAGGCCGTGGTGCACGCCCTGGGCACCCCGCTGATCACCAAGGCCGACGGCACCAAGTTCGGCAAGACGGAGTCCGGCACGGTCTGGCTCGACCCCGAGATGACGACGCCGTACGCCTTCTACCAGTTCTGGCTGAACGCGGACGACCGGGACGTCTCCAAGTTCCTGCGCATCTTCAGCTTCAGGTCCCATGACGAGATCGAGGAGCTGGAGCGGCAGACCGAGGAGCGGCCGCAGGCGCGGGCCGCGCAGCGGGCGCTGGCCGAGGAGCTGACGACCCTGGTGCACGGCGCCGAGCAGACGGCCGCCGTGGTCGCCGCGAGCCGTGCCCTGTTCGGGCAGGGTGAGCTGGCCGAGCTGGACGAACGGACGCTGGCGGCGGCGCTGTCCGAGGTGCCGCACATCCAGGTCGCCGAGCCGGGCCTCGTGGTGGATCTGTTCGCCGAGGTCGGTCTCGTCGCCAGCAAGTCCGCGGCGCGGCGGACCGTGAAGGAGGGCGGGGCCTACGTGAACAACGTGAAGGTCGCGGCGGACGACGCGGTACCCGCGAAGGAGGAACTGCTGCACGGGCGGTGGCTGGTGCTGCGGCGGGGCAAGAAGAGTCTGGCGGCCGTCGAGGTCACCGGCTGACCGGTGGGATCGTGGGACAGGGGCGGCTTCCCGGTGGGAGCCGCCCCTGTTCGCGCAGGTCCGGTCAGGCCCGTTGTTGTTTCCGCTTGCCCAGTGTCGCCATGTACGCCCTGTCGCCCAGGGCCACGACCACGATCGCGGCGACCAGCTGGAAGAGGTGGCGCCACCAGTCGATGCCCGCGGTCTCCTCGACGCCGAACCCGCGGGCGATCGCGTTGCCGATGACCGCGCCGATCATGCCGAAGATGGTGGTCAGCCAGAGGGGGCTGTGCTGCTTGCCCGGAATGATCGCCTTGGCGATCAGCCCCAGCACGAATCCCACGATGATCGCCCACAACCAGCCCATGGCTGCCTCCTCGTACGGCTCGACGTGAGCATTGCCCTCAGTGTGGTTCCGTGCCGGGTACGGCGCATGTCGGGTACGGCCGTACGCGCCCAGGCGCAGGACGGTCACCCGAGCGGGAGGCGACCCGCTCTCGAAGGCGGCGCAGCCGCGGCGTAACGTGGAGAGCCGAGGTGAGCCGGGGAGAGTCCCAAGCGGGCGGATGGTGGAACGTGATGCGGAAGCATGGTCGCGGCGGAAACGTCCAGGTGTTCCGGATCACGGGGGCCCGGACGGGGCTCCAGGAGGATGTGCGGGGCCGGCAGCGGCGGTACGTGATCTCGATGTCCGTCCGTACCGTGTCGGTGATCCTCGCGGCGACACTCTGGAACGTGGAACGTCATGTGGCCCTCGTGGCACTGGTGTTGGGGGTGCTCCTGCCGTACATAGCGGTGGTGATCGCCAACGCGGGACGGGAGAACGCGCCCGGGCTGCCCTCCACCTTCGTCACGGCGCCGGTGCGGCCCATGGTCGCGCAGCCGCCGGCGGACGGTGCAGCGGGCTCGACGGCGGAATCCGTACCGGAAGAGGAACGCTTCGCGGATCCGCTCCACAAGGACACCGCGTCCGAGCAGGCTGAGCGGCGGCCATGAGGGGGCTGTGCGCCAAGCTCAGGAAAAGCTCAGATCAATCATGCTGTTCCAGTGCCCTGTGACGGGTCTGCCGTGACATACTTCGTACGCGCTCCGCATCCCCCGTCGGAGCGACGGACCGACGCCGGGCAGCTCCCCCCGTGGCTGCTCGGCGTCGCCTTTTTGTGCGCATCTGTGAGTTGGATCTGTGACTGACGAGACCCCCATCTGTTCCGCCAAGGGCTGCCACCTCGACGCCGTGTGGGTGCTCGCCTGGAACAACCCGAAGATCCATACGCCTGAGCGGCGCAAGACATGGCTGGCCTGCGAGGAGCACCGGGAGCATCTCTCGCAGTTCCTGGGGGTGCGGGGTTTCCTCAAGGATGTCGTGCTCCTGACGGAGTGGGAGTCCCCGGAGGGGGCCTAGCCGCCGATCGCGGACATCGGTCGGTCCGGCTGGACGAACGACGGGTCGTCCAGGCCCGCGCCCGCCTTCTTGCCCCACATCGCCAGGCGCCAGATGCGGGCTATCTCCTCGTCGGGGGCGTCGGAACGCAGGGCCGCGCGCAGGTCGGTCTCCTCGCGGGCGAAGAGGCAGGTGCGGATCTGGCCGTCGGCGGTGAGGCGGGTGCGGTCGCAGGCCGCGCAGAACGGGCGGGTGACGGAGGCGATGACGCCGACGCGCTGCGGGCCGCCGTCGACCAGCCAGCGCTCGGCCGGGGCGGAGCCGCGCTCGTCCTGGCCCTCGGGGGTGAGGTCGAAGCGGGTGCGGAGCGAGGCGAGGATGTCTCCGGCGGTGACCATGCCGTCGCGCTTCCAGCCGTGCTGGGCGTCCAGGGGCATCTGCTCGATGAAGCGCAGTTCGTAGTCCCGCTCCAGCGCCCAGGCGAGGAGGTCCGGGGCCTCGCCTTCGTTGAGCCCTGGCATCAGGACGGAGTTGACCTTCACCGGGGTGAGGCCCGCGTCGCGGGCGGCCTCGAGACCCTCGAGGACGTCCTTGTGGCGGTCGCGGCGGGTGAGGGTCTTGAAGACGTCGGGACGGAGGGTGTCCAGGGAGACGTTGACCCGGTCCAGGCCGGCCGCCTTGAGGGCGGTCGCGGTGCGCCTGAGGCCGATGCCGTTCGTCGTCAGGGACATCTGGGGGCGGGGGGTCAGGGCCGCCACCCGCTCGACTATGCCGACCAGGCCGGGGCGCAGCAGCGGCTCACCGCCGGTGAAGCGGACCTCCTCGATACCGAGGGAGGAGACGGCTATGCCGATCAGGCGGACGATCTCGTCGTCCGTGAGGAGGTCGGGTTTGGCCAGCCACTGCAAGCCCTCCTCGGGCATGCAGTACGAACAGCGCAGATTGCACCGGTCGGTCAGCGAGACCCTCAGGTCGGTGGCCACCCGGCCATAGGTGTCGATGAGCACGTGGGCCCCCTCCCTCGTAGCGGATCATCTGTTTCTTCCGTCACCTGCGAGCCTACGTGACGCCACTGACATCGACGGCGCCCCGTCCCGCCGGGCATGCCGCGGCCGCGTCGCGGGGAACTGCGACGCGGCCGCGGACCGGAGGGGGTCAGTGGGCTCCGGTGCCGGTCAGGGAGCGGACCTCCAGCTCGGCGTACTTGTCCTTGTCGGGCTCCTCCTTCGACAGAAGGGTGCCGACGATGCCGAGGAGGAAGCCGACGGGGATGGAGATGATGCCGGGGTTCTCCAGCGGGAACCAGTGGAAGTCGACGTCCGGGAACATCGAGGTGGGCTTGCCGGAGACGACCGGCGAGAACAGCACCAGGCCGACCGCCGTGACCAGGCCGCCGTAGATCGACCACAGGGCTCCGGAGGTGGTGAACCGCTTCCAGAACAGGCTGTAGAGGATGGTCGGGAGGTTGGCGGAGGCGGCGACCGCGAAGGCGAGGGCGACCAGGCCGGCGACGTTCAGGTCGCGGGCGAGGGCGCCCAGCAGGATGGAGACGGCGCCGATGCCGACGGTGGCCCAGCGGGCCGCGTTGATCTCCTGCTTCTCGGAGGCCTGCCCCTTCTTGATGACGTTGGCGTAGATGTCGTGGGCGAACGACGAGGACGAGGCCAGCGTGAGGCCGGCGACGACCGCGAGGATGGTGGCGAAGGCGACCGCGGAGATCGTGGCCAGCAGGACCGCGCCCCAGTTGGAGTCGACGCCGCCGAGGTGGAGGGCGAGCAGGGGGGCCGCCGTGTTGCCCGCCTTGTTGGACGCGACGATCTCGTCCGGCTTGATCAGCGCGGCGGCGCCGAAGCCGAGGGCGAGGGTCATCAGGTAGAAGGCGCCGATCAGGCCGATGGCCCAGATGACGGACTTACGGGCGGCCTTGGCGGTGGGGACGGTGTAGAAGCGGATCAGGATGTGCGGCAGGCCCGCGGTGCCCAGGACCAGGGCGATGCCGAGGGAGATGAAGTCCAGCTTGGTGGTGCCGGTGGCGCCGTACTTCAGGCCGGGCTCCAGGAAGGCCGTGCCCTTGCCGCTGTTGTCGGCGGCGGAGCCGAGCAGGTCGGAGACGTTGAAGTCGAACTTCAGCAGGACCAGGAAGGTGAGCAGGAGGGCGCCCGCGATGAGCAGGACCGCCTTGACCATCTGGACCCAGGTGGTGCCCTTCATGCCGCCGATCGTCACGTAGACGATCATCAGTACGCCGACCAGGGCGACGATGCCGATCTTGCCGCCGTCGCTGGTGATGCCGAGGAGCAGGGAGACCAGGACGCCGGCGCCGGCCATCTGGGCCAGCAGGTAGAAGATCGAGACCACGATGGTGGAGGTGCCTGCGGCGGTGCGGACGGGGCGCTGGCGCATCCGGTAGGCGAGGACGTCGCCCATCGTGTAGCGGCCGGAGTTGCGCAGCGGTTCGGCGACCAGGAGGAGGGCGACCAGCCAGGCGACGAGGAAGCCGATGGAGTACAGGAAGCCGTCGTAGCCGAAGAGGGCGATGGCGCCCGCGATGCCCAGGAACGACGCGGCGGACATGTAGTCGCCGGAGACGGCGAGACCGTTCTGGAAGCCGGTGAACTGACGGCCGCCCGCGTAGAAGTCGGCGGCGTCCTTGGTCTGGCGGCCGGCCCAGATGGTGATGACGAGGGTCGCCGCGACGAACACGGCGAAGAGTGTGATGATCAGAGTGCGGTGCTCGCTCGCCTCGCCTGCGGCGAGCAGGGCCGTGTGCTGTGCGGTGCTCATGCGCCGCCCTCCATCCGGGACTTGATGGCCTCGGCCTTGGGGTCGAGCTTGGCAGCGGCGGTGCGCGCGTACCACCAGGCGATGAGGAACGTGGTGAGGAACTGGGCGAGGCCCAGGGCGAGGGCGACGTTGATGTTGCCGACGAGCTTGGTGCCCATGAAGTCGCCCGCGTAGTTGGAGAGCAGGACGTACAGCAGGTACCAGGCGATGAAGGCGACGGTCAGCGGGAAGGCGAAGCCGCGGTAGGCGCCGCGCAGTTCACCGAATTCCGCGCTCTCCTGCACCGCGACGAACTCCTCGGTGGAGGGGAGTTGGGCTTGCGTTTTCGAGGGGGGCGGTGTCTCGGTGGCCACGGAGTCTCCTCGCGTTGCGGGTGGTGGGACGGTCGGGGGCACGATCGTGCACGGGCTCCCTTCCCAAGGGCACGGCGGCGCACTGCGGCGGGTTCAACCCGATCGGGTTCTTTCGCGGTCGACTTGCCGGACGTCCCGTGAGTCCGGGATGCACCGGAAGTCGTCGTCAAAGGTCATTGCTGGCCGGCGAGTCGGGGAGATAGCTTCGGCGCAGCACAACCCGTCATGTACCTGCCCAGACGCCACCTGCGTCCGGGCACGTCTCGTTTCCGGATGATGTGGAGACCCCATGGCTCATCTGCCTTCCAGACGCCGCCTCGCTCTCGCGGTGCCCGTCGTGCTGTCGCTGACCGCCTCCCTCGGCTTCCTGCCGACGGCCGCCTCGGCCGATCCCGTCACGGCGTCGGCCACGTCGGCCACCCGGACGGCCGAAGCCGGGACGCTGGCGTACGTCGTCAACACGAAGGTGGACCACCGCACGATCAAGTCGGTGAAGAAGGCGATCGCCACGGCCGGGGGCACCCTGGTCGCCTCGTACGACAGGATCGGGGTGCTCGTCGTCCACTCGGCGAACCCCGACTTCGGCGCGCAGATACGCGCGGTACGCGGGGTCCAGTCGGCGGGCGCGACGCGCACCGCGCCGCTGAGCCCGGCGGGGACCACCGACGAGGGAGCCGTGCAGGTCCTGTCGAAGGCGGAGGCCGCGAAGATCGAGAAGGCGTCCGACGCGGCGGGCCAGAGCGAGCCGCTCGAGGCCGACCAGTGGGACCTGCGGGCGATCGGCGCCGACAAGGCGGCCACGGTGAATCCGGGCAGCAAGCGGGTGACGGTCGCCGTGATCGACACCGGCGTCGACGACACCCACCCGGACCTCGCGGCGAACTTCTCCGCGTCCCAGTCCGCCAACTGCGTCGGCGGTGTCGCGGACACCAGCGAGGGAGCGTGGCGGCCGTACACCGCGGACGACTACCACGGCACCCATGTGGCCGGTGAGATAGCGGCGGCCCGCAACGGCATCGGCGTGGCCGGTGTCGCCCCCGGCGTGAAGGTCGCGGGCATCAAGGTGAGCGATCCGAAGGACGGCCTCTTCTACCCGGAGAACGTCGTCTGCGCGTTCGTGTTCGCCGCCGACCACGGCGTCGAGATCACGAACAACAGCTACTACGTTGATCCCTGGCTGTACAACTGCATGGACGACCCCGACCAGAAGGCCATTGTTGATTCGGTCAACAGGGCTCAGCTGTACGCCCAGCACAAGGGCACGCTGAACGTCGCCTCGGCGGGCAACTCCAACCACGACCTGGACGCCGACTCCCTCGTGGACTCCTCCAGCCCCGACGACTCCACTCCTGTGACGCGGACGGTCGACCCGCACGAGTGCTTCGACGTGCCGACCCAGCTGCCGGGCGTGGTCACGGTGAGCGCCACGGGCGTCAAGGGCACCAAGTCGTACTACTCCAGCTACGGCCTGGGCGCCGTGGACGTGGCGGCCCCGGGCGGCGACAAGTACCAGATCCCGGCCACCCCGTCGGCGAACGGCCGCATCCTGTCGACCCTGCCGAACAACACGTACGGCTTCCTCCAGGGCACGTCGATGGCCTCCCCGCACGTGGCCGGCGTGGCCGCGCTGCTGAAGTCCACGCACCCGTGGGCGTCGCCGGCGCAGCTGCAGCTGCTGCTCAAGGCGCAGGCCGACAACCCGGGCTGCCCGACCGAGCCGTACGACGGCGACGGCAACGGTGTGGTGGACGCGACCTGCGTGGGCGGCAAGCACGTCAACGGCTTCTTCGGGTACGGCATCGTGAACGCGCTGCGCGCCGTGAAGTAGATCCCATATTGATTGAGTCATGACTGCACAATGCAGTCATGACTTCCATCAAGTTCGGATGGTCGGAGCTGGGCGGTGATCCCGCCCGGCTCTCCCGCGTCTCGACCGTCGTCCGCGCGGACGCGCTGCCGGCGCGGCTGCCCGTGCGGGAGCTCGCGCGGTCCTGTGTGGGCGTGTGCGCGCTGGCCGGCGCGGAGCTGGCGGCGCGGCGGGCGGGACTGTCCCGGGTGCCCGGAGTGCGGGTGGACGACGGGGCGGTGGCGGCGGCCTTCACCAGCGAGCGGCAGTTGCTGGTCGACGGGCGGACGCCGGTGGTCTTCGCGCCGCTGTCCGGATTCTGGCGGACGGCCGACGGCTGGGTGCGCACGCACGCCAACTACCCGCACCACCGGGAGCGGCTGCTGAAGGCTCTGGGCGGCCTGCCGGAGGATCCGGCCGCCGTCGGAGCGGCCCTGGCCGAACGGTCCGCGCGGGAGGTCGAGGACGCGGTGTACGCGGCCGGCGGTCTGGCCGTCGCACTGCGTACGCCCGAGGAGTGGGCGGCACACGAGCAGGCGGCCGCGGTGGCCGCACGCCCCTTGATCGAGCGCGGCCGACTGGACGGGACACGCGCGCGTGCGCTCCCGCCGCTGCCGGGTGGTGCTCCCCTGCTGCCAGCCGCCGGGCTGCGCGTCCTGGACCTCACCCGGGTCCTCGCCGGGCCCGTCGCCACCCGCACACTCGCCCTGCTGGGCGCCGACGTCCTGCGGGTCGACGCGCCCCACCTGCCCGAACTCCCCGACCTGCACGCCGACACCGGTTTCGGGAAGCGTTCGGCCCAACTGGACCTGACCACCGACCGGGCCGCGTTCGAGGAACTCCTCGCGGCGGCGGACGTGGTGGTCACCGGCTACCGGCCCGGCGCACTCGACCGGTTCGGTCTCTCCCCCGAGGCGCTGGCCGAGCGCCGGCCCGGGCTGGTCGTGGCGCAGGTGTCGGCGTGGGGCGCGTACGGACCGTGGGGCGGGCGGCGCGGCTTCGACAGCCTCGTGCAGGCGGCCACGGGCATCGCGGCCCTCGAGGGGTCGGCCGAGCGGCCCGGCGCGCTGCCCGCGCAGGCCCTCGACCACGGCACCGGCCATCTGCTGGCGGCGGCCGTGCTGCGGGCGCTGACGGAGCAGTCGTACGACGGCGGGAGCCGGTCGGTACGAGTGGCGCTGGCGCGGACGGCGGCGTGGCTGACCGAGGGGGCGGTCGCGGCCGCCGAGGAGACCGACGGCGAGACCGCCGACGGCACCTGGCTCACGGAGACCGACAGCCCCCTGGGACGGCTGCGGTACGCCCGGCCGGCGGTGTCCTTCGAGGGCGGTCCCGGCGACTGGGCGCGGCCGCCCGGGCCCTGGGGGACGGATCCGGCGGGCTGGGCCTGAGCGCCGTTCACCCGCGCCACGACCTCCTCAAGGGGTGGTCGAGCGCGCTTCCTGGTACGACGCCGTGGGCGCCGCCCGCTCACCGAGGGTGCCCCGGACCAGCAGGAACTGGGCCGCGGCGTAGGTGAGCATGATCCACAGGTCGGGGCGCGGCGGCTGCGGCCGGTCGGCGACGCCAGTCGCGATGAGGGTGTCGGAGAGCAGGAACAGCAGACCGCCGGCGCCGGCGGTCGGGCCGAGCCGGACGGCGGCGGTGCAGGCCATCGCCGTGAGAAGAGTGCTGTAGCCGGCGACGGGGAGACGGAGTTCCGGCGGGAGGCCGGACCACAGGAGGGCGACGGTGGCGATGAGGGCGATGGCGTAGCAGGGGGCGAGGAGCGCGGCGGCACGCACACGTGGACGCCTGTTCTCCACGGATCCGGCTCTCAGGAACAGGACGAGGTAGCAGACGTGCCCGGCGGCGAAGGAGGCCATGCCGGCGAGGAAGGCGGGGTCCGCGCCGGAGAGGAGCAGCACGTCGCCGCCCCAGCCGCAGAGCAGGGCGGCGATGAGCGGCGGGGGTGCGCCGCGGGAGGCGGCCCAGGCGGCGAGGAGGGGCATGAGCAGGGGTTTGGCGGCGGTGTGACCCGGGGCGAAGCCGGCCGCGAGGGAGAGGAGGTCGGCGGCGGTGGCGAGGCCGAAGGCGAGGAGCAGGGGGCGGGATCTCACGCGGCTGTGCTCTCCTCGACGGGTGCCGGTCCGGAGGCGGGCGTGGACGCGGAATCGGAAGCGGGCTGCCATCCCGGCCCGCGGAACACCCGCCCTGCCCGCTCACGCCAACCGTTCGCCGCCTTGATGTCCTTGACGATCGCGACGTACTCATGGGTGGCGACCTTGATCGGGTTGAACGTGTTGATGTTCTTCGTCAACCCGTAGACGGGCCGTTCGGTCTCCGCGACGAAGGACCCGAAGAGGCGGTCCCAGAGGATGAGGATGCCGCCGAAGTTGCGGTCCAGGTAGCCGCCCTGGGAGGCGTGGTGCACGCGGTGGTGGGAGGGCGTGTTGAACACGGACTCGAACCACCGGGGCATCCGGTCGATCCGCTCGGTGTGGATCCAGAACTGGTACACGAGGTTCGCGGAGGAGCAGAACGCGAGCGCGGCCGGGTGCACGCCAAGGGCGACGAGGGGGACGTAGAACGGCCAGACGGTGAGGGTGGTCCAGGGCTGGCGCAGGGCGGTGGTGAGGTTGAACCTGCGGCTGGAGTGGTGGACGACATGGCAGGCCCACAGGACGCGGACGACGTGGTGGCCGCGGTGGGACCAGTAGTAGAAGAAGTCCTGCGCGAGCAGCATGAGCGGAACGGTCCACCACAGGACGGGGACCCGGAGGGGCGTCAGCTCGTAGAGCGCGGTGTGGATCGCGACGATCGGGATCTTCCAGAGGAAGTCGAAGACGAGGCTCCCGAGCCCCATGCCGACGCTCGTCGCGGCATCCTTCGCCTCGTATCCGGCCGCGTTCTCGTCCGGATGGATCCGGACACTGATCATCTCGACCACGGTGAGCAGCACGAAGGCGGGTATCGACCACAGCACGACATCGGGCAGGTTCGGCATGGGGGCACCGTAGAACCGCTGGTGAGCCGCGACCAGACGTTGTTACCCACAAGTATTACCGGGGGTATGCGCTTGCTTCTTGGCGATCTCCGCCAAAGACCGTGCCGGAAACCCTCCGGCCGGGCCGGCGCGGAGGAGCACACCCCCTTCCGCCCGGAGCGCCTCACACCCCCGCCGCCCCCAGCAGAGCCCCCACCGCGTAGGTCACCCCCATCGCCAGCGCGCCGCCCCCCACGTTCCGCAGCACCGCCCGGCCCGTCGCCGCCGCTCCCAGGCGGGCGCTGCTCCAGCCCGTGCCGGCCAGGGCCACCAGGACCGACACGACCGTCACCGGAAGGCGCCAGCCGGGCGGGGGCAGCACGATGGCCAGGAGGGGGAGGAGGGCGCCCGCCGTGAAGGCGAGGAAGCTCGCCCAGGCCGCGTGCCATGGGTTGGTGAGGTCGTCGGGGTCGATGCCGAGCTCCACGCGCGCGTGGGCCCGCAGGGCGTCGCGTTCGGTGAGCTGGACGGCGGCCTCCCGCGCCACCTCCCGGGTCAGGCCGCGCTCCTCCAACAGTTCCGTCAGTTCCTCCAGTTCGGCCTGCGGTTGCTCGCGCAGCTCCCGGCGCTCCAGGGCGAGAGCGGCCTTCTCGGAGTCCCGCTGGGTCGACACCGACACGTACTCCCCCGCCGCCATGGACATCGACCCCGCGAGCAGACCGGCGAGGCCGGCTGTCAGCAGTGCCGAGCGGTCGTCCGTCGCGCCGGCCACGCCGACGACCAGACCTGCGGTGGAGACGATGCCGTCGTTGGCGCCGAGGACCGCGGCGCGCAGCCAGTTCAGGCGGGAGCCGAGCGAGCCCTCGTGGGCCTCGCCGTGCCCGGCAACGCCGCTGGGTGGTTCCGATTGAGGTTCCGTCACATGACGGAGAATGGCAGGCGGCGCGGCGGCCGGGTCGCACCGACGCTCGACTCGGGGTGAACTCCCGTGCGAGGCACAGGCCTTCCGGCGGGCGCTCTCCCCGGCTCCCCCGCGCGGTGTCGGCGGTGCCCCGTATCCTCAATGACCATGCTCGCAGACCGCACGACGACAGCGTCGTCCCCCACGGAGTGGCCGACCGCGTATCCCAGGGGATACGCGGTCGTTGACGTGGAGACCACCGGACTGGCCCGGGACGACCGGATCGTCTCCGCCGCCGTGTACCGGCTGGACGGGCGCGGTGAGGTCGAGGACCACTGGTACACGCTGGTCAATCCGGAGCGGGATCCGGGTCCGGTGTGGATCCACGGGCTGACCAGTGAGGTGCTGGCGGGAGCGCCGCTGTTCCGGGAGGTCGCCGAGGAGTTCGCGACGCGGCTGGCGGGCCGGGTGCTCGTCGCGCACAACGCGGTCTTCGACTGGCAGATGATCGCGCGGGAGTACGCGCGCGCGGAGCGCGAGGCACCGGTGAAGCAGCGGCTGTGCACCATCGCGCTCTCCAAGGAGCTGCGGCTGCCGCTGCCCAACCACAAGCTGGAGTCGCTGGCCGCCCACTTCGGTGTCGTACAGCGGCGGGCGCATCACGCGCTGGACGACGCGCGGGTCCTCGCGGAGGCGTTCCGGCCGAGCCTGCGGGCCGCGGCCGCGGGCGGGGTCCGGCTGCCGCTGCACGAGTGCCGGCCGCTGACGGAGTGGAACGACCGGCCCGCACCCCTCATCGGACAGCAGCCGAGCGGTCCGGGCGTCGGCGGTCACGGCGGCTACCGCCCGGGCGGTTGGCGGCCGTCGCGCAAGCGGCCCGCCTGCCCGTATCCCAATCCCGGGCGGTACGAGGACGGCAGGAGGCTCAAGCAGGGCATGCGGGTCGCCTTCTCGGGCGACACCTCCGTCGACCGGGAACTGCTGGAGGACCGCGCGACCGAGGCGGGGCTGCATGTGGCGACCAGCATCTCGCGGCTGACCAGCCTGCTCGTCACCAACGACCCGGACTCCGGCACGTCGAAGGTGCTGAAGGCGCGGCAGTACGGGACGCCGGTCCTGGACGAGGCCGCCTTCGGGCAGCTCCTGAGGGATGTCGAGCCCGCGGACGGGTGAGCGGGACGCAGCCGTACGTACGGGTGATTGGCGGGCGACTCGCCCGCCCGCCGCTCGCCCGCGCCGGGGTGACGGCTCACCCTGTGGCGCATGGCGAGATGCGAAGTCTGCGGCAATGACTACGGAATGACCTTCGAGGTGCACGCCCAGGGGGCGGTGCACGTCTTCGACTGCTTCTCCTGTGCGATCCATCGCATGGCCCCGATCTGCGAGCACTGCCGGGTGCAGATCATCGGCCAGGGCGTGGAGGTCGAGGGGCACTGGTACTGCGGCGCCCACTGCGCGCGGGCGGAGGGGAGGGCGGGGATCGTCGACCGGGTCTGAGCCCACCGGGTCCGAACTCACCCGGGTACCCCCTCCGGCGGCACCCCGCGACCCGGGAGGTACGGTCGTGGGGTGTACCGCTTCCTGTTGTCCCGGCAGTGGGTGATCCTCACGCTGGTCGCCCTCCTCCTGATCCCCACGATGATCCGGCTGGGCTTCTGGCAGATGCACCGCTACGAAGAGCGCACCGCGCGCAACCAGCTGGTGTCCGACGCGCTGTCCGCCAAGCCGGTGCCCGTGGAGCGGCTGACGTCCCCCGGGCACACCGTCACCCGCGGCGAGCGGTACCGCGGGGTGACCGCGACCGGCACCTTCGACACCGCGCACGAGGTCGTCGTACGGCGCCGGGTCAACTCCGACGAGACGGTCGGCTTCCACGTCCTCACCCCGCTGGTCCTCACGGACGGCAAGGTCGTGCTGGTCAACCGGGGCTGGATCCCCGCGAACGGGCCGAGCCAGACCGCGTTCCCGAAGATCCCCGCGCCGCCGGCCGGCAAGGTCACCGTCACCGGGCGGCTGATGCCCGACGAGACGACCGCGGCCAGCGGCATCAAGGACCTCAAGGGGCTGCCCGACCGGCAGATCATGCTGATCAACAGCGAGGAGCAGGCCAGGCGGCTCGGCGCCGAGGTGCTCGGCGGCTATGTCGCGCAGACGGCGCCCGAGCCGAAGGGGGACTCCCCGGAGCTGGTCGGGGCGCCCGGCAGCGAGGACGCCGCGCTGAACTACGCGTACGCCATCCAGTGGTGGCTGTTCGCCGCCGGGGTTCCCTTCGGGTGGGTCGTGCAGGCCCGGCGGGAGGCCCGGGACCGGGCGCAGGCGGCGGCGAAGGAAACGGAACAGGCCGAGGAGCCCGCGCCGGTGTAGCCGGCGTCAACAGCAGCGCGACTGCGGGCGCTCCGCCCTGTACGAGTTCTGCTGCGCGGCCTGCAGCGCCTCCCACTCCCGCAGGTACCACCGCGCCAGCCGGGCCCAGCGGCGCGCCCGCCTCATGCCGCCACGTCGATCCGGGACTCGACGAACGGCGCCTCGGTCGTCGGGAGCGGGACCGGGGAGCGCAGTGCCCGGGCGCAGACCACGGCCGCGTTCGCGATCACCACGGCGACCAGCAGCAGGAACACCGCGATCAGGACGCCGTCCACGGTGGAGTTGGTGACCACCGTGTGCATGTCGGCCGGTGACTTCGCGGGCGGCAGGACCTGGCCGGCGTCGAGGGCGTCGGCGTACTTCGCGCGCTGGGCGAAGAAGCCGATCCTGGGGTCGTCGGAGAAGATCTTCTGCCAGCCGGCGGTGAAGGTGATCGCGACCACCCAGGCCAGCGGGACGCCCGTCACCCAGGCCCAGCGCAGCCGCCCGGACTTGACCAGCACCGTGGTGCAGACGGTCAGGGCGATGGCGGCGAGCAGCTGGTTGGCGATGCCGAAGAGCGGGAAGAGCTGGTTGATCCCGCCGAGGGGGTCGGTGGCGCCGCTGTGGAGGAAGTAGCCCCAGGCCGCGACGACCAGGCCGCTGCACAGCCAGATGCCGGGCTTCCAGTTGACGCGGCCGATCGGCTTGAAGACGTTGCCCAGCATGTCCTGGAGCATGAAGCGGCCGACCCGGGTGCCCGCGTCCACGGTGGTCAGGATGAACAGGGCCTCGAACATGATCGCGAAGTGGTACCAGAAGGCCTTCATCGCGGTGCCGCCGAAGATGCCGGAGAAGATCTCCGACATACCGACGGCGAGCGTCGGGGCGCCCCCGGAGCGGGCGATCAGGGTCTGTTCCTCGACCGCCTCGGCGGCGTGGGTGAGCTGGTCGGGGGTGATGGTGAAGCCGAGGCCCGCCACCGCGTGGGACGCGGACTGGGCGGTCGCGCCCAGCAGGCCCGCCGGTGCGTTCATCGCGTAGTACAGGCCCGGCTCCAGGGTGGCCGCGGCGATCAGCGCCATGATCGCGACGAAGGACTCCATCAGCATCGCGCCGTAGCCGATCAGCCGGACCTGGGACTCCTTCTGGATCAGCTTCGGGGTCGTGCCCGAGGAGACCAGCGCGTGGAAGCCGGACAGCGCGCCGCAGGCGATGGTGATGAAGAGGAACGGGAAGAGGGAGCCGGCGAAGACCGGGCCCGCGCCCGAGGTCGCGAAGTCGCTCACCGCGTCCGCCCGCAGGACGGGCGCGGCCACGACGACCCCGACCGCCAGCAGCGCGATCGTACCGATCTTCATGAAGGTGGAGAGGTAGTCGCGCGGGGCGAGGAGCATCCACACGGGCAGGACGGAGGCGACGAAGCCGTAGCCGATCAGACAGAAGACGAGGGCCGTGGGGGTGAGGGTGAAGGTGTCGGCGAGGGACGAGTTCTGGATCCAGCCGCCGCCCACGATCGCGAGCAGCAGCAGTGCCACGCCGATGAAGCTGGTCTCCACGACCCGGCCGGGGCGGATGCGGTGCAGCCAGAAGCCCATGAACAGGGCGATGGGCACGGTCATCGCGACCGAGAAGGTGCCCCACGGCGAGTGGGCGAGGGCGTTCACCACGACCAGCGCCAGCACGCCCAGCAGGATGATCATGATGGCGAACACGGCGATCAGCGCCGCGGCCCCGCCCGCCCGGCCGATCTCCTCCCGGGCCAGCTGCCCGAGCGACCTGCCGTCCCGGCGCATGGAGAGGAAGAGGACGACCATGTCCTGCACGGCCCCGGCGAAGACGACCCCGGCGACGATCCACAGGGTGCCGGGGAGATATCCCATCTGGGCCGCGAGCACCGGCCCGACCAGGGGTCCGGCGCCGGCGATCGCGGCGAAGTGGTGGCCGAGCAGCACCCGGCGGTCGGTGGGCTGGAAGTCGACGCCGTCCTCGAGGCGTTCGGCGGGGGTGGCCCGGCGGTCGTCCGGCCTCAGTACGCGCCGGACGATGAAACGGGCGTAGAAGCGGTAGGCGACGGCGTACGAGCCGAGGGCCGCGACCACCAGCCAGACCGCGGAGATCCGCTCGCCCCGGGCGAGGGCGAGGACGCCCCAGGCCACGGCCCCGAGCAGGGAGACCATGGTCCACAGCAGGACCGACTTCGGTGACATTCGTGACTTTTGTGGCGCCGGGCGGCCGGTTTCGGGCAGGGCTGACACAGACATGGCGACTCCGGGATCGACGACGGAGATCAGCGATGGCGGCTCTCCCGCTCGCTGTCGGTCTGTGCAAGAGTTGCCCACCCCTCGCAACCGGTTGACAGCGGATTTCCAGAGGATTCCCCGCCGATTCCCGTCAACCGAACCGGCCGTCCGCGCAACTGACCGGTGAGGGCTCAGGCACACCAAAGGCGGTGACCCATGGCCGACGGCGCCATGACGACGACGTTCCTCGCCGTGATCGGCGGGGCGTCGCTGCTCGCCGTGACCGCACGCCGGCTGCGCCCCACCGACCGGCTGCCCGCGCTGGAGGGCTGGGCGCTCGCGGACCGCTCCCTCGGCCCGGTGTGGACCTGGCTGCTGCTCGGCGGCACGATCTTCACCGCGTACACCTTCACCGCCGTACCGGGACTGGCGTACGGCAACGGCGCGCCCGCGTTCTTCGCGGTGCCGTACACGGTGGTGGTCTGCCCGCTGGCCTTCGTCCTGCTGAGCCGGCTGTGGGAGGTGGCCCGGCGCAAGGGGTACGTCACCGCCGCCGACTTCGTGCGGGGGCGGTACGGGTCGCCGCCGCTGGCCCTGGTCGTGGCGCTGACCGGGATCCTCGCGACGATGCCGTACCTGGCGCTGCAACTGCTCGGGATACGGGCGGTGCTGACCGCGGGGGGCGTGTACCCGCGGGGCGCGGCCGGGGACCTGGTGATGGTGGCGCTGTTCGCGGGGCTCGCCGTGGCCACGTACCGGCACGGGCTGCGGGCGCCGACGGTCATCTCGGCGCTGAAGGCGGTCGCCGTGTTCGTGTCGCTGACCGCGGTGTGCTGGCTGGTGTTCCAGCGCCTCGGCGGACCGGGGCCGGTCTTCGAGGGCGCCGCCCGGCGGCTCGGCGGGACGGACGTGGCCCACTCCCCGCTGACGCTGACCCCGGCGCAGCGGCCCGCGTACGCCACGCTCGCCCTCGGTTCGGCGCTCGCGCTGCTGATGTACCCGCATGTGCTCACCGCCGCGTTCGCCGCGGACGGGCCGCGCACCCTGCGCAAGGTGGCGGTGGCGCTGCCCGCGTGGACGGGGCTGCTCGCTCTCTTCGGCTTCCTGGGCGTCGCGGCGCTCGCGGCGGGCGTGCGCGCTCCGGCGGGGGGCGCCGAGGCGGCCGTACCGATGCTGGTGGACCGGCTGATGCCGGCGGCGCTGGCCGGGCTGGTGTTCGCGGCGATCACGGTGGGCGCGCTGGTGCCGGCCGCCGTGATGTCGATCGCGGCCGCGACGAGCTTCGTGCGCAACGTGTACGTCGAGTACGTACAGCCGACGGCCACGCCGAAGCGGCAGGTGCGCATCGCCAGGGCGGTGTCGCTGACCGCGAAGGTGGGCGCGGTGGCGTTCGTGTTCGGACTGCGCGACCAGGACGCCGTCAACCTGCAGCTGCTCGGCGGGGTGTGGATCCTGCAGATCTTCCCGGCGGTCGCCGTCGGGCTGTTCACCGGGCGGCTGCATCCGCGGGCCCTGCTCGCCGGGTGGGCCGTCGGGATGGCGGCCGGGACCGTCCTGGTCGTCCGCGAGGGGTTCTCGTCCATCGTGGCCCTGGGGTTCGGGCCGCTGGAGATCTACGCCGGGCTGGTGGCCCTGCTGCTCAACCTGATCGTCGCGGTGGCCGGCACCGCGGCCCTGGACCGCCTCGGTGTCCCGCGCGGCGCCGACACCACCGACCTGCCCTCCCGCCTGACCGTCAGGCGGCCCCGTGAGACGGGAGCGAACAAGCCGTGAGACGCAGAGAACAGCCCATGCGGGGCGGACCGCCGCTTCTCGCCCCCGTGCCGGAGGCCCGCGTCGAGCCGCTCGCCCTCGCGGTGGCCGACCCGGCCGAGCGGGAACGCGAGACCGGTCTCGCCCGGCTCTTCGAGCTGCACTACTCGTCGATGCTGCGGCTCGCCGTGCTGCTCGGCGCCGACGACCCGGAGAACGTGGTGGCGGAGGCGTACTACCAGATCTACCGGAAGTGGCGGCGGCTGCGGGACGTGGAGGCGGCGGAGGCCTATCTGCGCTCGACCGTATGCAATCTGACGCGGATGCGGATACGGCACCTCCAGGTCGCCCGCCGGCATGTCGAGAGCCCGCCGGAACTCCCCGACGAGACCGTCGCCTCCGCGGAGAGCACGGCACTGCTCCGCGACGACCAGCGGGTGCTGATCGACGCCCTCCAGCAGCTGCCCGCCCGGCAGCGCGAGGCGCTCGTGCTGCGGCACTGGCTGGGTCTGAAGGAGAGCGAGATCGCCGCCGCGATGGGCATCTCCTGCGGCTCGGTCAAGACCCACACCTCACGCGGCCTGGCCGCGCTCACCCAGGCGATGGAGGCCCGGCGATGAAGAACACCGGCCCGGACCGGGCACCCCGCCCGTCACCCGCCCTCGACCGCACCGAGCGGGAACTGTGCGAGGCGCTGGAGGCACTGGCCGGCGGGGTGCGCCCGGCCCGGCCCGTCCCCGACGCCTACCGCACCGCGCGCGGCGAGTGGCTGCGCCGCGAACGGCGACGGCGGCTGGTGCTCGCCGTGCTGGTCGCCGTCGTCTTCGCGCTCGCCACCCTGATCGGTCTGTGGGTGCTGAACCAGGCCCCGTCCCACCCCGGCGTGATCTTCTCCGGCACCGGCGACACCGTGCGCGGCGCGTCACTCGCCCGGCCGCACCCCTAGATTGCCGCCAGGGCCCGCCGGGAACCCGGAAACCCGTGCACCCCCGTATCGAGGACTACGCCGTCATCGGCGACGAGCAGACCGCCGCGCTCGTCGGCGCCGACGGCTCGATCGACTGGCTCTGTCTGCCGCGCTTCGACTCGGCCGCCTGCTTCGCCAAGCTGCTGGGCGACGAGGAGAACGGCCACTGGCGGATCGCGCCCAAGGGTGCCGGAGGCCGCTGCGCCCGCCGCGCCTACCGCCCCGGCACCCTCGTGCTGGACACCGACTGGGAGACCGCCGAGGGCACGGTCAGGGTCACGGATCTGATGCCGCAGCGTGACGTCGCTCCCGACGTCGTACGGATCGTGGAGGGCCTCAGCGGCCGGGTCACCGTGCGCAGCACGATCCGCCTGCGCTTCGACTACGGGTCGATCGTCCCGTGGATGCGGCGGGCCGACGGCCACCGGGTGGCGGTCGCCGGACCGGACTCGACCTGGCTGCGCAGCGAACCGCCCGTGCACACCTGGGGCGAGGACTTCGGCACGCACTCGGAGTTCACCGTGGCGGCGGGCGAGCGGGTCGCGTTCGTGCTGACCTGGCATCCCTCGCACCATCCCCGGCCGCCGCTCTGCGATCCCTTCGAGGCGGTGGAGACGAGTGTCGCCGACTGGCAGGCGTGGACGGCCCGGTGCCGCTACCGGGGGCCGTACCGGGAAGCCGTCCTGCGCTCCCTGATCACCCTCAAGGCCCTCACCTACGCCCCCACCGGCGGTATCGTCGCGGCCGCGACCACCTCGCTGCCCGAGGAGCTGGGCGGGGTGCGCAACTGGGACTACCGCTTCTGCTGGCTGCGCGACTCCACGCTCACCCTCAACGCCCTGCTGGCCGTGGGCTACCAGGAGGAGGCGGAGGCCTGGCGCGACTGGCTGCTGCGCGCGGTCGCGGGCGACCCGGCCGACCTGCAGATCATGTACGGCCTGGCGGGTGAGCGGCGGCTGCCGGAGTACGAGGTGCCGTGGCTGGGCGGCTTCGCGGGTTCGGCGCCCGTGCGGATCGGCAACGGCGCGGTGGAACAGCGCCAGCTCGACGTCTACGGCGAGGTCCTGGACTCGCTGTCGCTGGCGCGGCGGTCGGGGCTGCCCAGCAAGCCGCACATGTGGTCGTTGCAGAGCCTGCTGCTGAAGTTCCTGCGCACGGAGTGGCGCGAACCGGACGAGGGGCTGTGGGAGGTGCGCGGCGGTCAGCGGCATTTCGTGCACTCCAAGGTGATGGTGTGGGTGGCCGCCGACCGCGCCGTACGCGGCATGGAGGACGATCCGAGCCTGCGCGGCGACCTGGCGGGCTGGCGTGCCCTGCGCGACGAGGTGCACGCCGAGGTGTGCGCGAAGGGCTACGACCCCGTCCGCAACACGTTCACCCAGTACTACGGTTCCCGGGAACTCGACGCCGCGCTGCTGCTCATCCCCCGCGTCGGCTTCCTGCCGCCCGACGACCCCCGAGTGATCGGCACCGTGGACGCGGTGCGCGCCGAGCTGGACCACCGCGGGTTCGTCCGCCGCTACGACGCCGCCGAGACCTCGGTCGACGGGCTGCCGGGCGGCGAGGGTGCCTTCCTCGCCTGCTCGTTCTGGCTGGCGGACGCCCTGCACATGACCGGCCGGACCGAGGAGGCCCGTGAGCTGTTCGACCGGCTGGTGGGCCTCGCCAACGACGTGGGGCTGCTGGCCGAGGAGTACGACCCGGTGAGCGGCCGGCAACTGGGCAACTTCCCGCAGGCCTTCAGCCACATCGGGCTGGTGAACACCGCCCTCGCCCTGTTCGGGTGCGAGGAGGCAGGATAGGGGCCATGGATCTTGGACTGAAGGACCGGGTGTACGTCGTCACCGGGGCCACCCGCGGCCTCGGCCACGCGGCCGCGCGCGAGCTGGTCGCGGACGGCGCGAAGGTGGTCGTCACCGGGCGGGACGACGAGCGGGTCACGGACGCGGCGGACCGGCTGGGGCCGAACGCGGTCGGGGTGGCCGTCGACAACGCCGACCCCGACGCGGCGTCACGGCTGATCGCGACCGCGCGCGAGGCCTTCGGCGCCTTCGACGGGGTGCTGGTGAGCGTGGGCGGGCCGCCGCCCGGGTTCGTCGCCGACAACACGGACGAGCAGTGGCAGACGGCGTTCGAGTCGGTGTTCCTCGGCGCGGTGCGGCTCGCGCGGGCCGCCGCCGCCGAGTTGGAGGCGGGCGGGGTCATCGGGTTCGTGCTGTCCGGGTCGGTGCACGAACCGATCCCGGGGCTGACGATCTCCAACGGGCTGCGGCCGGGCCTCGCCGGGTTCGCGAAGTCCCTGGCCGACGAGCTGGGGCCGCGGGGCATCCGGGTGGTCGGGCTGCTGCCGTCGCGCATCGACACGGACCGGGTGCGGGAGCTCGACGGCATGTCGGCCGACCCGGTGGCCACCCGGGCGGCGCTCGAGGCCCGGATCCCGCTGCGCCGGTACGGGACTCCGGAGGAGTTCGGGAGGACGGCCGCCTTCCTGCTCTCCCCCGCCGCCTCGTATCTGACGGGGCTGATGGTTCCGGTCGACGGCGGGATGCGGCACGGCTTCTGAGCCGGCCCCGCACCGTGCCGCTGCCGAGCCGGCTCAGCTGACCCGCTCCGCCTTGTGTTTGACGGCCTTCATCCGTACCTCCGCCGGCAGGGCCCGCAGGCCCGCCGAGCCGCGCGCCTGGGCGAGGGCCCGCGTGGTCAGTTCGTCGAGGGCGGTCGCCGGGTCCACATGGGGTTCGAGCCGCAGGCGTACCCGGGTCCGCGGCGCGTCCCTGCGGCCGGTGAGGCGAACGTGGGCCTGCGCCACGCCGTCCGTCTCGCCCGCCTGGCCCGCGAGGACGCTCTCCAGGGCGCGGCCCCTCAGCAGCGCGCCCGCGCCGTCGCCGGTGTCGACGAGGATCTCGCCGAGCCGGTGGCGGCGCAGGACCGCGGCCAGCCACCACAGGGCGAGCAGCACGAGCAGCGAGAGGACCGCGATGACCGTCGGCCACCACCAGCCCTCGTCCCGCCATCGGGTGCGTTCGGAGGCGCTCAACAGGACGTCGTGGCGGCTGTCGTGGATCCACCAGGAGGGCGGCGAGGCTCCGAGTCCGACGGCGAGGACGGCTCCGCCGACGGCGAGCAGGACGAGTCCCACGACGCCGAGCAGTACCCGGTTGACGGTCCTGAGCATCGCGCTCACCCCTTCTTTCCGGGCCGGCGCACACGCACCGACAGGGCGGGCGGACGTTCCAGCCCCAGCCCGCGGATCGCGTCGCCGAGCACGGCGACCAGGTCGTTGTGTACGTCGTCCAGGTCCCTGAAGTGCGCGAGAGCGCGGACGTCGGCCCTGCGCCGGCGGACCCGGATCCGTGCCGACCGCACTCCGGCGACCTCCATGGCCCGGTCGCGCAGCACCAGCGCGGCGGCGCCGCGGTGGAGTCCGGCGCGGACGTCGGCGTGGGTGCGGCGCATCGGCAGGAGGTCCCTGAGGCCGGGGGTGACGGCGAGCAGGACGAGCCAGAGGCCCAGGGCCGCCGCGACGCCCGCGCCGAGCAGGACCCAGATGTCGTCGAGGGGGCGTTCGGCGAGCTGCCGGGCCAGTTCGCGCCGCCAGGTCAGGGCCCGGCGTCCGGCGCGGACGGCGACGACGTCGTAGAGGAAGGCGCCCGCGACGACGAACAGCAGCGCGGCGACGATGCCCGCCGGGACGCGGCGGGCGGACCAGAAGCGGCGTGCCCCGCCGAGGTCGGGGAGGGTCTCCTGCGCCGGTTTCGGGGGCGCTCCCTCCGTGGTCTTCTCCAGTACCGGCAGGGTGGTGCTGTTCGGACTGCCGGGCTCGCTCATCGCGTCCTCCCGTGTGACACGCCGTGGGACGCCGTCAGATGCAGCCGTTCGACCTGGACGGCGACCTCGGGAACCTCCATTCCCACCAACGCGCCTACCCGCTCGGTGACATGCCGACGCACTTCGTGGCAGCGGGCGCCGATGTCCGTCGGGTAGTCGAGTTCGAGATGGATGCGCACGCGCGCGGCGTCATGGTGGACCGCGACGGTGGCGTGGGGGCGTTGGGCCGCGGGCGGCAGCAGGCCGACCGCCTCGCGCGCGGCCTGCGCGGCGATCTTCGCCACGACCCGGTCCGCGATCCGGGTCGCGCCGCGCTCACCGGGCGGGACGGCCGCCGTCCCCTCGCTCACCTCGGTCACCTGCGCCGGTCGTCACGCGTACGGAAGAAGTCGCCGACCTCGAGGTCCCCCTCCAGGAACCGGCCGACGACGAACCCGATGGCGCCCAGGGCGGCCACCAGGAGGAAGGCGCCGAACCCGCCGAAGTATCCGGCGAAGCCCAGCGCCATGCCGGCGATCATGCCGACCACGGCCATGCTCATGCGGTGTTCCTTCGCTCGTGATCGTTCCTCGGTAGTGATCGTTCCTCGGTCACGGACCGTACGGGCCCGGGTCACTGGATCCGGGGCTCCGGTTCCTCGTCCTCTTCGTCGGGCAGCTTCACGTCGCTCACCGCGATGTTGACCTCGACGACCTCCAGTCCGGTCATCCGCTCCACGGCCGTGACCACGTTCTCGCGCACGTCCCGCGCCACGTCGGAGATGGAGACGCCGTAGTCGACGACGATCTCCAGGTCGAGCGCCGTCTGCACCTCGCCGACCTCGGCCTTCACGCCGCGCGTCACGGACTTGGACCCGCCGGGCACCCGGTCCCGGACGGCCCCGAAGGTGCGGCTGATGCCGCTGCCCATGGCGTGGACGCCGAGGACGTCGCGGGCCGCGAGTCCGGCGATCTTCTCCACCACGCCGTCGGCGATGGTGGTCCGGCCGCGGGACGCCGGGTCCCCGCCGCCCCGTCGGGTGGCGGCCTTGCGGGTCGACACGGACGCCGCCGGGCCGTCCGTGTCCTGCGTCCGGGTCTGCTCCGAGGTCTCAGTCATGGCCGTACGTCCTTTTCGGTCGTCGTCCCTCGGACCACGGTAAGCGCGGTTGCGCCGCCGCGCTCCGGGGATGCGGCAGGCTGGAGGAATGACGGACGGATTGACGAGTGCGGTACGGGGCCTGACGGGTCTCGGCAGGCTGCTCCCGCTGGGCGGACCGCGCGACGGCGCGTGGATCGCCGAGGACGCGGCGCGGGGCGTGCTGCGGGCGGCGGTACGGGGATTGCCGGGGGCGCGGCTGGACACGCTGCGGGTCGGCCCGGCGGATCCGGAGGGCGGCTACGAGTCGGTCGTACCGCCTCCGCCGGGCGCGTTGCCGTCGGGTCCGCTGCGGGTGACGGCGGACTTCGCGGCGACGGCCGCTGAGCCGCTGCCGGACACCGCGGCACGCGTACGTGACGTGTTGGCGGCGGCCGCCGCGGAGCGGCTGGGCCTGGTGGTGGCGGAGGTGGACCTGCGGGTGACGGACCTGCTCGCCGACGTGGCCGCGGAGGGTGGGGACACGGAGAACGGCTGGAGGGGCCCCGCGGACGGCGGGGCCGCCCGGGAAGCGGAATCCGTACGGCCGTCCGCCGGGCCGGCGCCCGGTGGCGAGGAGGCCCGCGCGGCCGAGGCGGCGCTGGCCGTGCCGGGGGTGTCGGGCCTGACCGGCGTGCTCGGCCGGGCGGTGCGCCTGACGGAGGGCGGTGAGGCGCCGGCCGCGCTGCCGCACCGGCACGCGCACGTGGAGATCGCGGTGCATGCGGACCGCCGGGCCCTGGACGTGGCCCGGGAGGTCCGCGCGGCGGTGTCGCAGGCGCTGCCGGACCGGCCGACGGTCGCCGTGCTGATCACCGCGGTGGGCTGAGGGTCACTCGCCGAGGCCGGCCAGATCCCGCAGTCGGCGGGCCTGTGCGGCGCGTTCGGCGGCGCGCTGGCCGTCGTAGTCGCGGCCCTGGGCGCCGCGCAGCAGCGCCTTGGTCTCGATGACCGCCTCGCGGGGCGCGGCCAGGACCGCCGCGGCGAGGTCCCTCGCCGTCGCGTCGAGTTCGGCCACCGGTACGGCGACGTTGGCGAGCCCGGTGTTCACCGCCTCCTCGGCACCGACGAACCGCCCGGTCAGGCAGATCTCGGCGGCGCGGCCGTAGCCGACCAGGGAGACGAGGGGATGGGTGCCTGTGAGGTCCGGTACGAGGCCGAGGCTGGTCTCGCGCATGGCGAACTGCACGTCGTCGGCGACGACGCGCACATCGCAGGCGAGGGCGAGCTGGAAGCCCGCGCCGATGGCATGGCCCTGGACGACGGCGATGGACACCACGTCATTGCGCCGCCACCAGGTGAAGCCCTCCTGGAACTCGGCGATGGCGGCGTCGAGTTCGGCGTCACCACTGCGCGCGAGGTCGATGAAGGACGGCTCGCCCTCGATCCCTTCGGGCGTGAACATCTGCCGGTCGAGGCCGGCGGAGAAGGACTTGCCCTCGCCGCGCAGTACGACCACCCGGACGGAGCCCGGCAGCAGCCGCCCGGCCTCGCCGAGCGCCCGCCACATCGCGGGGCTCTGCGCGTTGCGCTTGGCCGGGTTGGTCAGCGTCACCGTGGCGAGCGCGTCGTCGACGGTGAGCCGTACGCCGTCCTGGTCGAGCAGGGGAACGAGTTCCTGGTCGGGCGTGGCCATGAGGCGCCTCCGATGCGTGCGGTCGACAGAGCGATGCTAAGTGACTGCACAGTAACCACCCGGCCGATCGGACAACCGACCGGGTGGTCACCATCGAAGCCGGCGGGCCGCCCCAGTCAGGACGAGGCGGCCTTCTTGCCTCGCGTCGCACCGCCACGCCCACGGAGCGTGACGCCCGACTCGCTGAGCATCCGGTGTACGAAGCCATACGAGCGGCCGGTTTCCTCGGCCAGCGCCCGGATGCTCGCACCGGAGTCGTACTTCTTCTTCAGGTCTGCCGCGAGCTTGTCGCGCGCGGCGCCGGTCACCCGGCTGCCCTTCTTCAGAGTCTCGGCCACCCGTGCCTCCTCATGGGAAGTGCGCTCTGGTCTCCTCATGATCACCCCTCCGGGCCTCGATGGCCACCCATTCGGCAAGGTCCGTGCTCGAGGGTTTTGACGACAGGAGCGCGTCCCCACAAACGGAATCTGTGATTCCACCCGGACGTGTTCGTACCGCCGAACGGGTTCTTTCACGAAATACCAGGTCAGAGACGCGCGACGGCCGATCCCTTGTCGACAAAGGGATCGGCCGCGAAATTGATGTAGGACACACGTCGATACGAGGAGATCTCACACAGATGATGGATCACCGATGGGCCGAATGATCCATTAGGGATGATCAAGCGAGGGCGACGAGATCCGCGTAGTCGGAGCCCCACAGGTCCTCGACCCCGTCGGGCAGCAGGATGATCCGCTCCGGCTGGAGCGCCTCCACGGCTCCCTCGTCGTGGGTGACGAGGACGACCGCGCCCTTGTAGGTACGCAGCGCGCCGAGAATCTCCTCACGGCTGGCCGGGTCGAGGTTGTTGGTGGGCTCGTCGAGGAGGAGGACGTTCGCCGAGGAGACCACGAGCGTCGCGAGCGCCAGCCGGGTCTTCTCACCGCCGGAGAGGACGCCGGCCGGCTTGTCGACGTCGTCGCCGGAGAACAGGAACGAGCCGAGCACCTTGCGGACCTCGACGAGGTCCAGGTCGGGGGCGGCTGAGCGCATGTTCTCCAGGACGGTGCGCTCCGGGTCCAGGGTCTCGTGCTCCTGGGCGTAATAGCCCAGCTTGAGGCCGTGGCCGGGGCGGACCTCGCCGGTGTCGGGCTGCTCCACGCCGCCGAGCAGACGCAGCAGCGTGGTCTTGCCGGCGCCGTTGAGGCCGAGGATGACGACCCGGGAGCCCTTGTCGATGGCGAGGTCGACGTCGGTGAAGATCTCCAGCGAGCCGTACGACTTCGACAGCCCCTCGGCCATCAGGGGCGTCTTGCCGCAGGGCGCGGGCTCCGGGAACCGGAGCTTGGCGACCTTGTCGGAGGCCCGCACCGCCTCCAGGCCGGCGAGCAGCCGGTCGGCGCGCTTGGCCATGTTCTGCGCGGCGACGGTCTTGGTGGCCTTGGCACGCATCTTGTCGGCCTGCGAGTGCAGGGCGGCGGCCTTCTTCTCGGCGTTCTGCCGCTCGCGCTTGCGGCGCTTCTCGTCGGCCTCGCGCTGCTGCTGGTAGAGCTTCCAGCCCATGTTGTAGACGTCGATCTGGGAGCGGTTGGCGTCCAGGTAGAACACCTTGTTGACGACCGTCTCGACCAGGTCGACGTCGTGGGAGATCACGATGAAGCCGCCGCGGTAGGTCTTGAGGTAGTCGCGCAGCCAGACGATCGAGTCGGCGTCGAGGTGGTTGGTCGGCTCGTCGAGCAGCAGGGTGTCCGCGTCGGAGAACAGGATGCGGGCGAGCTCCACACGGCGGCGCTGACCGCCGGAGAGAGTGTGCAGGGGCTGGCCGAGAACCCGGTCGGGCAGGTTGAGGGCGGCGGCGATGGTGGCGGCCTCGGCCTCGGCGGCATAGCCGCCCTTGGTGAGGAACTCCGTCTCATGGCGCTCGTACTGCCTGAGGGCCTTCTCGCGGGTGGCGCCCTGGCCGTTGGCGATCCGCTGTTCGTTCTCCCGCATCTTGCGGATCAGCAGGTCGAGTCCGCGCGCGGAGAGGATGCGGTCGCGGGCGAGGACGTCGAGGTCGCCGGTGCGGGGGTCCTGCGGAAGGTAGCCGACCTCGCCGGAGCGGGTGACCTGGCCGGCGGCCGGGATGCCCTCGCCCGCCAGGACCTTGGTCAGGGTCGTCTTCCCCGCGCCGTTGCGACCGACCAGGCCGATGCGGTCGCCCTTGGCGACACGGAAGGAGGCGCTCTCGATGAGGATGCGGGCACCGGCGCGCAGCTCGATGCCGGAGGCGGAGATCACGGTCAGACTCCTGTGCGGGGTCGGGGCGGGATGGGCGGCTGAGGACGTTCCCGCCGTCTAATGCGCGAGGAGAATGGCCATGACGCCAGTCTAACGGGATCGTGCAAGCACTTTTTCTGGGTTCGGGTGTTCGATCTTTCCGTGCTCGCCGTGCTCCCCGCTCCGGGCTTCCGCCCGAGGGCCGTTGTCAGTGGTCGCTGCCAGACTGGGCCGTGGGTGGGATCTCCACGATTTTTCCGCTGTGGTCACAAGGGAGTGATCTGCATGGCAGGCACGACGGGCGCGCGTCCCAGCATCTACCCGACGGTGTTGTACGCCGACGCGAAGGCTGCGATCCGCCAGCTCACGGAGGCCTTCGGCTTCACCGAGCTCTCGGTGTACGAGGGTGAGGGCGGCGCGGTGATGCACGCCGAACTGGTGCAGGGCAACGGCGCGGTGATGCTCGGTTCGAAGGGCCGCGGCGGTGTCTTCGACGCGGCGATGAAGGACGCCGGCCCCAGCGGTGCGTACGTCGTGGTGGACGACGTGGACGCGCACCACCGGCGGGCCGTGGAGCACGGCGCGGAGATCCTGATGCCCCCGACGGACCAGGACTACGGCTCCCGCGACTACATGGCCCGGGACCTCGAGGGCAACATCTGGAGCTTCGGCACCTACGCCCCGGACATACAGGCCTGACCGGACGCCGCGCCCGCCCCGCGCCCGGTCAGCCCCCGGTGTGCACCTGGAAGGCCGCACGCCGGACGGCCTTGGCGAGGGCCGGATCGGGGTGGGCGGCGGCCAGCGCGACCAGGACCTGCACGGTGCGCGGATGCCCGACGGCCCGCACCTCGGCCAGCAGCGCGGGCACGGTCGGCTGCAGCGCCGACTCCAGGTGGCGCACCAGCATGGGGGCCTCGCCGTGGTCGGCGACGGCGGCGGCCGTGTCGACCCACAGCCAGGTGGCCTCCTCGCGGGTGAGCACCTCGTGGGCGTCCTCGGGGTCGACGCCGTCGTGCTCGGCGAGCCAGAGGAGGGCGTACGGGCGCAGGGCGGGCACCTCGACCACGGCGCGGACCTCGGGCTCGGCGGGGGCTCCGACGACACGCAGCGCCTCGAAGGCGAGGCCGCGCAGCAGGGCGTCCTCACCGCGGGCGGCGACCAGCAGCTCGGTGACGGCGCTGCCGACGGTGCGGGCGGCGAGCCAGGCGCGGTACTCGGCGCGGGCCGCGTTGGGGCGCAGCTGGGCGCAGCCGCGGAGCATGTCCTCGGCGGCCTGCTCGATGTTGCCGGCCGGGCTCTGCGCGGCGACGCAGATCTGCTCCAGCTTGACCCAGACCGCCCAGCTGCCCAGCGGGGTGAGGGTGGCATGGCCGTCGCCGCAGGTGAGCGCGCCCACGGAGGCGAGGGCGTGCAGGGCCCAGTCGAGCAGGGGGGCGAGTTCGGCGTCCCGGGCGGGCTCCGCGGGGTCGGCGTCGGCGGAGGGCTCGGCGGCCACGGGGGCCGGGGGGCCGGCCGCGTCGGCGGCGTAGGGAACCTCGCAGCGCTCGGTGCGCAGTTCGGTGACGCGCTGGCGCAGCAGGTCCAGGAGCTGGTCCACGGGGACGGGGCCGGCGGACAGCTGGAGGAAGGAGAGCACCTGCGGCATCGCGGAGACGACCTCGGCGACGGTGGCGGGCTCCTCGTCGGCGGGTTCCGGGGTCGCGAGCGACCAGGCGTCGAAGAGGGCGACCCAGCCGCGCAGCACGGCGCTGTCGTCGCGGTTCCAGGCGCGCAGCCGCCAGCCGGGGCGGGCGCTGTCGCCGTGCACCTCGACGAGACCGGCCAGCCGGGCGGTGTCCCAGTCGGCGCGGACCTGATCCGGGGTCAGCCCCAGATCGCGGGCCGCGCGTTCGGCGGTCGGGCCGGAGAGGGTGGCCTTGCCGTCGGCGGTGGCGGAGTCGCCGCCGGGGCCGAGGGCGTTGTCGGCCCAGCGCGCGACACGGGCCGCTGCGGCCAGGCCCGAGCGTGCCATTCTGGCCAGCTCCGCCGGGGCCGGGGTGCCCTCCGGCGGGCGGGGCGCGGGGCGGCGCGGGCGCCGCTGGTTCACTGCTGTGGGGGCGGCGGCCAGGGGTCGCGGGCGGACGAGTCGAAGCCTGGAGTCGCGCGGGATACGGGACGTCACGGGTGCAGTCTTCCGGTTGACGGTCCGAAAACCCAAACGGAATGTCACGGCGGGCGACGGGACTGGCCAACGCACGGGGTGCGGAGAGCGGGGAGGAGACGGGTTCAGGCCAGTAGTACGGGGTTAAACGGAACCTTCGCGACCGGTGCGGGGCCGGTGGGACGGGCGGTGGAGCGGGCGGTCAGCTCAGGGGGGTGAGGAAGCGGCGCAGGGCCTCCTCGTAGGCCGCGGGGTCGGCGTTCCACATGGCGCCGTGCGGGGCCTCGGCGACGGTGTGGAGGGCGACGAGGTCGGGACGGTGCGCGGCGAGGCGCCGGGAGGCGTCCCAGGGGGCCACGGTGTCGCCGGGGCCGTGCAGGATGAGGGCCGGGACGGCGAGGCGGGCCGGTTCGGCGATCTCGTCGCCGTGGTCGGCGCCGGCGCCGTGCAGTCCGGTGCGGCCCTGGGCGGCGCGGACGGCGAGCGGCAGCAGCACCCCGGGGGTGTGCCGGGCGGCGGCGAGGGCGCGCAGGGTCGTCTGCCAGTTCAGCACCGGGGAGTCCAGGACGAGTCCGCAGACGAGGTCACGCACCCCGGAGCGGGCGGCGGCGCGCAGGGCCATGGTGGCGCCGGTGGACCAGCCGAGCAGGACGATGCGTTCGGCGCCGTGGCGGGCGGCGTGGCGCATCGCGGCGTCCAGGTCGCGCCACTCGGTCTGGCCGAGGTGGTTCAGACCGTCCGGGGGACGGGGCGCGCCCAGGTCGCCGCGGTAGGCGGGGGCGAGCACGGGGAAGCGGTGGCGGTGCAGGAAGCCGATGAGGTTCAGCGCGTGTTCGCGGGTGGCGCCCAGGCCGTGCACGGCGATCACCCAGGTGCGGCGGGCGCCGGGCACGAACCAGGCGGGCAGCGAGCCGAGCTCGCCGGGCATGTCCACCTCGGTGTGGTCGAGGCCGAGGGCGGCGCGGGGGTTGCCGACGTACAGGTTCGGGGTGAGCCACACCGCGTCGCCGGGGTCCAGCGTGCCGTGGGTGACGCGTTCGAGGCGGCGGACCACGGTGTCGGCGGAGTGCGGGGCGGTGGGCAGGACGGGACCGACGACCGCGTGGGAGCCGTTGCCCGCGAGGCCGTAGGTGCCGGGGCGCAGGGCGGCGAGGTGGCGGGTGAGGGTCACCTGTCCGGCGGCGGTGCCGTGCACGGTGAGACGGGGTTCGGTGGGCAGCGGGCGGCCGGGCGGCGCCTTCAGCGCGGCGTCGCTGGCGAACCGGCCGGCGGCGACACTGGCGGCGCCGGCGGCCAGGGCTGCGGTGACGGCGGCGGCCGTCGCTGTGACAGTGCGCACCCGTCCAGTGTCCTGGTCATCCTCGTTCGCGGCCAGTGGTGGTGGGGGCGGGGATCACGGGAGGGGACGGGGAGGACGGGGAAGGCGGGCGCCGGCAGGGCGCGGGGTCACCTCTGCCGGCCGTACCCCCGCAGCCGCTCCCCCGCCTCCGCCACCTGTCGCTCCGTCAGGAGGTTCGGTCGCAGGCCGGGTATGGAGGACGCGGTCAGCCACAGCCGGCACATCCACTCCAGTTGCGCCGTACGGTCGAACGCCTGGTCGAGGGTGGTGCCGTAGGTGAGGGTGCCGTGGTTCTGCAGGAGGCAGCCGGTGCGGCCGGCCAGGGCGCGCAGGGTGTTCTCCGCCAACTCCTCGGTGCCGTAGGTCGCGTAGGGGGCGACCCGGACCGGACCGCCGAGCGCGGCCGTCATGTAGTGCACGGTCGGCAGTTCGGCGACGAGGGTGGAGACGGCGGTGGCGTGCACGGCGTGGGTGTGGACGACGGCCCCGGCGTCGGTGGCGCGGTAGACGGCCAGGTGCATGGGCAGCTCGCTCGTCGGGACCAGGGTGCCGAGCACCTGCCGCCCGTCGAGGTCGACGCCGGTGACGTCGTCCGGTGTGAGGCGGTCGTAGGGCACGCCCGAGGGCGTGACCAGCACGGTGTCGCCTACGCGGACGGAGACGTTGCCCGAGGTGCCGACGACCAGACCGTCGGAGACGGTGCGGCGGGCCGTCGCCACGAGCGCCTCCCAGGCCTCTCGGCCCCCTTGTTGCTCACCCATGCCTCGATCCTGCCAGCCCGGGCCCGATCGTCGCCAAATCAGACACTCTGACGCCCATCTGAGTTCACCTTCCGTTCACTCAGGTTACTTACATTCAACAAACCAATGACTTCGAACGATTGCCTGGGTAAATGGAAAACTTCTCGCTGATCCTCGCGATTGTGGTCGTAACCGCTCTCGCGTTCGATTTCACGAACGGTTTCCACGACACCGCCAACGCGATGGCCACCACCATCTCGACCGGCGCTCTCAAGCCCAAGGTCGCGGTGGCGATGTCCGCCGTGCTGAACCTCGTGGGCGCTTTCCTCTCCGTGGAGGTCGCCAACACGATCTCCAAGGGTCTCGTCGACGAGACCGGCATCCGTCCCGAGGTCATCTTCGCCGCGTTGGTCGGCGCGATCCTCTGGAACCTGCTGACCTGGCTGGTGGGTCTGCCCTCCAGTTCCTCCCACGCCCTCATGGGCGGTCTGATCGGCGCCACCATCGCCTCGGCCGGCATGGGCGCGGTCCACGGTGACGTGCTCGTCACCAAGGTCCTGATCCCGGCGATCGCGGCCCCGATCGTGGCGGGCGTCGCCGCGATGCTCGCGACCCGCCTCTCCTACACCCTCGGCCGGAAGGCCGAGGGCAAGGCCGCCGAGAAGGGCTACCGCGCCGGCCAGATCGCCTCCGCCGGCCTGGTCTCCCTGGCCCACGGCACGAACGACGCGCAGAAGACGATGGGCATCATCACCCTCGCCCTGGTCGCGGGCGGCGCCGTGGCCCCCGACTCCGACCCGCCCGTGTGGGTCATCCTCTCCGCGGGCCTGGCCATCGCGCTCGGCACCTACCTCGGCGGCTGGCGCATCATCCGCACCATGGGCAAGGGGCTGACCGACCTTCAGCCGCAGCAGGGCTTCGCCGCCCAGACCAGCGCCGCGACGGTCATCCTCGCCTCCTCCCACCTCGGCTTCTCCCTCTCCACCACCCACTCGGTCTCCGGTTCGGTGATGGGCGCGGGTCTCGGCCGCAAGGGCGGAGTGGTCCGCTGGTCGACGGCGACCCGCATGCTCGTGGCCTGGTGTCTGACGCTCCCGGCGGCGGCCCTGGTGGGCGCGCTGGCCGAGTCGGTGACGGGCCTCGGCGACTGGGGTACGGCGGTCGTCGCGGTGTTCCTCGTCGCCTCCAGCGCGGCGATCTGGAAGATCTCCCGCCGCGAGGTCGTGGACGCGTCGAACGTCAACGCGACCGAGGAGCCGGCGGGTGTGGTCACCACGGCGATCGCGGCCGTCACCCCGCCCCCGGCGGGCACCGTCGCCGACGGACTGACGGCCACCATCCCGGCCCCGGCCGCCACACCGACCACGGCCACCGAGCCCACGGCCCCGGCCGTCTGAGTCCCCACCCACCCAGCCAGAAGCCGGAAGAGAGAGAAGCAGCATGAAGATCGACTGGGCGGCCCTGGGCTCCGTCTTCGGCGTCAGCCTCGTGATCACCGTGGGCCTCGTGGCCCTCTTCACCCTCGGCGTCATGGGCCTGTCGCGGCAGGAACGCGCCACGGCGGCGGGCGGCTCGGCCGCCCTCGCGGTGACGGGCGCGTACGCCTGCTTCGCGGCCTGCGCGGCGGCGGTGGCGTACGGGATCTCGCTGATCGTGGCCTGACGCACCGCCTCACTCACAGCACAGAACCCCACCCGGGAACCTTCCCGTGTGGGGTTCTGCACACTCTCCTCGTGCAGGTCAACAGCAAGTTGACGGCTCTTCCAGGCCCGTGGTGGACTGCCGGAGCCATGTACGGCGGCAGAAGAGGAAGCCGGTGCGAATCCGGCGCGGTCCCGCCACTGTCACCGGGGTAGGAACCCCCGGGAGCCAGGAACTCTCGCCGCCGGTCTCGTCGAACCAGGGCGTGGACACCCTGAGTGAGGACATATCGCCATGCTCGCTCGGCCGTTGAGGTACCGCACCGGATCGCTGCCCAGCCCCACGGGCGGCTGAGCCCGTGGGTGCCGATCGCCTCTACGCGTACGGCGCCGCCGCCGGCCTCCTCGGCGACCTGCTGCTCGGCGATCCGCGCCGGGGGCATCCGGTCGCCGTGTTCGGGCGGGCCGCCGGTGCCGTGGAGCGGGTGCTGTGGCGCGACCACCGCGGCTGGGGAACCCTCCACACCGTGGTGTGCGCCGGTGGGGCCGTGACCCTGGGGGCCGTCGCCCGCAAGGCCGTACGTCCCTCCCCGGCCGCTTCCCTCGCCCTCACCGCCGCCGCCACCTGGGCGGTCGTCGGCGGTACCTCGCTGGCCCGGGAGGCCCGGGCCGTCGGACGGGCCCTCAAAGCGGGTGACGTCCAGGGAGCGCGGGCCCGGTTGCCCCATCTCTGCGGCCGGGATCCGCAGGCCCTCGACGCCGACGGCGTCGCCCGGGCCGTCGTGGAGTCCGTCGCCGAGAACACCTCCGACGCCGTCGTGGGCGCCCTGGTGTGGGGAGCCCTCGGCGGGGTGCCGGGGCTGCTCGGGTTCCGGGCCGTCAACACCCTGGACGCGATGGTCGGGCACAGGTCGGCCCGCTACCGGCGCTTCGGATGGGCCTCCGCCCGGCTCGACGACCTCGCCGGGTGGCCGGGGGCACGGCTGACCGCCGTACTCGCCGCGCTGGCCGGACCCGATCCGCGGGGGGCCGTGCGGGCGTGGCGGGCGGACGCGGACAGACACCCGAGCCCCAACGCGGGGCCCGTCGAGGCCTCGTTCGCGGGCGCCCTCGGAGTGCGGCTGGGCGGGACGCTCTCCTACGGCGGGCGGATCGAACACCGGCCGGTGCTGAACCAGGAGGGGCGTCCCGTGGAAGTCCAGGACATCGCCCGGGCCGTGCGGCTCTCCCGCCGCGTCGGCCTGCTCGCGCTCGGCGTCACGGTCGTCGCGCGCCGACTCGGGAAGGGACGCGCGAAGTGAACGGTGGTCTCCTCGTCGCCGGCACCACCTCCGACGCCGGCAAGAGCGTCGTCACGGCCGGGATCTGCCGGTGGCTGGTGCGGCAGGGGGTGAAGGTCGCGCCCTTCAAGGCGCAGAACATGTCGCTCAATTCGTTCGTGACGAGGGAAGGCGCCGAGATCGGGCGGGCGCAGGCCATGCAGGCGCAGGCCTGCCGGGTCGAACCCACCGCGCTGATGAACCCGGTGCTGCTCAAGCCGGGCGGCGAGCAGAGCAGTCAGGTGGTGCTGCTCGGGAAGCCGGTGGGCGAGCTGAGCGCGCGCGGCTTCTTCGGGGGGACCGGGGGGCCGACCCCCGGGGAAAGGCTGCACGGGGGGCGGCAGGAGCAGCTCCTCGGGACCGTTCTCGACTGCCTCGCCGAGCTGCGGGGCACGTACGACGCGGTGATCTGTGAGGGGGCCGGTTCGCCCGCCGAGATCAACCTCCGGCGCACCGACATCGTGAACATGGGGATCGCCCGCAACGCGGGGCTCCCCGTGCTCGTCGTCGGCGACATCGACCGCGGGGGCGTCTTCGCCTCCTTCTTCGGGACCGTCGCGCTGCTCTCGGAAGAGGACCAGAAGCTGGTCGCCGGGTTCCTCGTGAACAAGTTCCGGGGGGACGTCTCGCTCCTCGAACCCGGGCTCGACATGCTGCACGGGCTCACCGGGCGGCGGACGTACGGCGTGCTGCCCTTCCGGCACGGCCTCGGGATCGACGAGGAGGACGGGCTGAGGGTGTCCCTGCGGGGGACCGTCCGGGAGTCGAACACCGCCCCGCCGGTCGGGGAGGACGTGCTGCGGGTCGCCGTCTGTGCGATCCCGCTCATGTCCAACTTCACCGACGTGGACGCGCTGGCCGCCGAACCGGGGGTCGTGGTGCGGTTCGTGGACCGGCCCGAGGAGCTCGCCGACGCCGATCTCGTCGTCGTTCCCGGGACCCGGGGGACGGTACGGGCGCTGGAGTGGCTGAGGGAGCGGGGGCTCGCGGACGCGCTGGTGCGGAGGGCGGCCGAGCACCGGCCCGTGCTCGGCGTCTGCGGCGGCTTCCAGATCCTCGGCGAGCACATCGAGGACGAGGTCGAGAGCCGGCGAGGGCGGGTCGACGGGCTCGGGGTGCTGCCCGTGCACGTGCGGTTCGCCCGCGAGAAGACCCTCACCCGGCCCGTCGGCGAGGCCCTCGGCGAACACGTCGAGGGGTACGAGATCCATCACGGGGTCGCCTCCGTGACCGCGGGTGAACCCTTCCTCGACGGGTGCCGGGTCGGCCAGACCTGGGGCACGCACTGGCACGGCTCGCTGGAGTCGGACGGCTTCCGGCGGGCGTTCCTGCGCGAGGTGGCGGCCGCCGCGGGCCGCCGCTTCGTGCCGGCCGCCGACACCTCCTTCGCCGCGCTGCGCGAGGAGCAGCTCGACCGGCTCGGCGACCTGATCGAACAGCACGCGGACACCGACGCGCTCTGGCGGCTCATCGAGTCGGGCGCGCCGCAAGGACTGCCCTTCATTCCACCGGGAGCGCCCGCATGAGCACAGTGTTGTTGTTGTCGACCGCCGACACCGATCTGCTGGCGGCCCGGGCCGCCTCCGGCGCCGGCTACCGGATCGGCAACCCGACCCGCATCAGCGTCACGGACGAGTTGCCCGGTCTCCTCGACGGCGCGGACCTCGCCGTCGTACGGCTGCTCGGCGGGAAGCGGGCCTGGGAGGACGGGCTCGCCGCGTTGAAGGCCTCGGGCGTGCCCACCGTGCTGCTGGGCGGTGAGACCGTGCCCGACGCCGAGCTGATGGCGGAGTCGTCCGTGCCCGCCGGTGTCGTCGCGGAGGCGCTGCGCTACCTCGTGGAGGGCGGGCCCGCCAACCTGACCGAGCTGGCACGGTTCCTCTCCGACACCGTGCTGCTGACGGGCGAGGGATTCGACGAGCCGCGGAAGATGCCGGAGTACGGCGTGCACGGCTCCCGTACCCGGGAGGACGGCCGTCCGACGGTCGGGGTGCTCTTCTACCGGGCCCACCAGCTGAGCGGCAACACCGCGTTCGTGGACACGCTGTGCGACGCGATCGAGGCACGCGGGGCCAACGCCCTTCCGGTGTACTGCGGTTCGCTGCGCGGGGCGGACGCCGGGCTGTACGAGCTGCTGTCGACGGCGGACGCGCTGGTCGCCACCGTCCTCGCCGCCGGTGGCACGCACGCCTCGCAGGCCTCGGCGGGCGGCGACGAGGAGGCCTGGGACATCGGGGCGCTCGCCGACCTGAACGTACCTGTCCTGCAAGGCCTCTGCCTGACGTCGTCGCACGCCGCCTGGGACGAGTCCGATGCCGCCCTCTCCCCCATGGACGCGGCGATGCAGGTAGCCATCCCCGAGTTCGACGGGCGGCTCATCACCGTCCCGTTCTCCTTCAAGGAGCAGGGCCCGGACGACGTCCCGGTGTACGTGGCCGACCCCGAGCGGGCCGGCCGGGTCGCCGGAATCGCCGTACGGCACGCGCAGTTGAAGTACAAGCCGAACGCCGAGAAAAAGCTCGCGCTCGTCTTCACCGCCTACCCGACCAAGCACTCGCGCGTCGGCAACGCCGTCGGACTGGACACACCCGCGTCGGCGGTCCGGGTCCTGGACGCGCTCCGGGACGCCGGCTACTCGCTCACCGAATACCCCTCCGGCGGCGACGAGTTGATCCACCGGCTGATCGAGGCCGGCGGACACGACGTGGAGTGGCTGACCGAGGAGCAGCTCGCCTCCGCGCCCGCGCGGGTGCCGCTCGCGGACTACCGGGCGTGGTTCGACAAGCTCGACCCCGAGCTCAGGGACGCGATGCTGGAGGCGTGGGGCGAGCCGCCGGGCGGTCTCTACGTGGACGGCGAGGACATCGTGCTCGCGTCCCTGCAGTTCGGGAACGTCGTCGTGATGATCCAGCCGCCGCGCGGCTTCGGCGAGAACCCGATCGCGATCTACCACGACCCCGACATGCCGCCGTCGCACCACTACATGGCGGCCTACAGGTGGCTGGAGAACGGTTTCGGCGCCGACGCGATCGTCCACATGGGCAAGCACGGCACGATGGAGTGGCTGCCGGGCAAGGGGCTCGGGCTGAGCGGTGGCTGCGCGCCGGACGCGGTCCTCGGCGACCTTCCGCTCGTCTACCCGTTCATCGTCAACGACCCCGGCGAGGGCACCCAGGCCAAGCGGCGCGGGCACGCCACGGTCGTCGACCACCTGGTGCCGCCGATGGCGCGGGCGGACACGTACGGCGACCTGGCGAAGCTGGAGCAGCTGCTCGACGAGTACGCGCTCGTCTCCGACCTGGACCCGGTGAAGGCGCCGGCGGTCAGGGCACAGATCTGGACCCTGGTGAAGGCGGCCGAGCTCCACCACGACCTGCATGTGGACGAGCAGCCGGACGACGGCGACTTCGACGAGTTCGTCATGCACATCGACGGCTATCTGTGCGAGATCAAGGACGTGCAGATCCGGGACGGGCTGCACATCCTCGGCGGCGGGCCGGTGGGCGAGCCGCGCGTCAACCTCGTGCTCGCCGTCCTGCGCGCCTCGCAGGTGTGGGGCGGGCAGGCGAACGCGCTGCCGGGGCTGCGGGCTTCGCTGGCCGCGCATTTCGGGCTGGTCGAGAAGGAGCTGCTCGCGGAGCCGGGCGCCGGGGTGAAGGTCCCGGTCGAGCTGACGGATCTGGTGGAGGGGCCGTCGCGTACCGCCGCGGACGCGATCGACCTGCTGGAACAGTTGTGCCGGCGGATCGCGGAGGGCATGGAGTCCCGTGCGTGGGCGACCGCCGAGGGCCGCGGGCTCGTCAGGGACGTCCTGGGCACCGAAGTCCCCGACGCCGTCGCGGTGGTGGAGTTCGCCTGCACCGAGGTCGTACCGCGGCTGGCGCGGACGTCCGACGAGATCGGGCACATCCTCAAGGCGCTCGACGGGGGTTACGTCCCCGCCGGGCCGTCCGGCTCCCCGACGCGCGGACTCGTCAACGTCCTCCCGACGGGCCGCAACTTCTACTCCGTCGACCCCAAGGCGATTCCGTCCAGGCTGAGTTGGGAGGTCGGGCAGTCGCTCGCCGACTCCCTCGTGCAGCGCTACCTCCAGGACACCGGTGAGTATCCGAAGTCGGTCGGGCTGACGGTGTGGGGCACGTCGGCGATGCGGACCCAGGGCGACGACATCGCCGAGATCCTGGCGCTGCTGGGCTGCCGTCCCGTCTGGGACGACGCCTCGCGCCGGGTGACCGGCTTCGAGGTGATCGGCCTGGAGGAGCTGGGCCGGCCGCGCATCGACGTCACGGTCCGGATCTCGGGCTTCTTCCGGGACGCGTTCCCGCACGTGGTCGGGCTGATCGACGACGCGGTCCGCGAGGTCGCCGAGCTGGACGAGCCCGCCGAGCGCAACTACGTACGGGCCCACGCCGACGAGGACACCGCCGAGCACGGCGACCGGCGGCGCGCGACGGCCCGCGTCTTCGGCTCCAAGCCGGGGGCGTACGGCGCCGGTCTGCTGCCGCTCATCGACGCCCGGAACTGGCGCTCCGACGCCGACCTCGCCGAGGTGTACGCCGTCTGGGGCGGCTATGCGTACGGGCGCGGGCTCGACGGGCGGGCGGCGCGCGGGGACATGGAGACGGCGTTCAGGCGGATCGCCGTGGCGGCGAAGAACGTGGACACGCGCGAGCACGACCTCGTGGACGCCGACGACTACTTCCAGTACCACGGCGGCATGGTCGCCATGGTGCGGCACCTGACCGGCGCCAACCCGGAAGCGTACGTGGGCGACAGCGCCGTACCGGACCAGGTGAAGACGCGGACCCTCGGTGAGGAGACGCACCGGGTGTTCCGCGCCCGGGTGGTCAACCCGCGCTGGATGGCGGCCATGCGCCGGCACGGCTACAAGGGCGCCTTCGAGATGGCGGCGACCGTGGACTACCTCTTCGGCTACGACGCCACGGCGGGCGTGGTCGACGACTGGATGTACGAGAAACTCAGCGCGGAGTACGTCTTCGACGCGGAGAACCGGGACTTCATGAAGAAGTCCAACCCGTGGGCGCTGCGCGGCATCACCGAGCGGCTGCTCGAGGCCGCGGACCGCGGGCTGTGGGCCGAGCCGGACGCCGACACGATCGAGCGGCTGCGCGCGACCTACCTCGAGCTCGAGGGCGACTTGGAGGGTGACGAGAAGTGAGTACCCCGTTCCCGTTCACGGCCGTCGTCGGCCAGGACGACCTGCGGCTCGCGCTGCTGCTGAACGCCGTGTCGCCGGCGGTGGGCGGCGTGCTGGTCCGCGGCGAGAAGGGCACCGCCAAGTCGACGGCGGTGCGCGCGCTTTCGGCGCTGATGCCGACGCTGGACGTGGTCTCCGGCTGCCGGTTCTCCTGCGACCCCGACTCCCCCGACCCGGCCTGCCCCGACGGGCCGCACGAGCCGGGGGCCTTCGAGACCCGGCCGGCGCGATTGGTCGAGCTGCCGGTGGGCGCCTCGGAGGACCGGCTCGTGGGCGCGCTGGACATCGAGCGGGCGCTCGCGGAGGGCGTGAAGGCCTTCGAACCGGGGCTCCTCGCCGACGCGCACCGCGGGATCCTCTACGTCGACGAGGTCAACCTCCTCCACGACCACCTGGTCGACCTGCTGCTCGACGCGGCGGCGATGGGCGCCTCGTACGTCGAACGCGAGGGTGTCTCCGTGCGGCACGCCTCGAAGTTCCTGCTCGTCGGGACCATGAACCCGGAGGAGGGCGAGCTGCGGCCGCAGTTGCTCGACCGGTTCGGGCTGACGGTGGAGGTGGCCGCCTCGCGGGAGCCCGACCAGCGGGTGGAGGTCGTCCGGCGCAGGCTCGCCCACGACGACGATCCCGCCGGTTTCGCGGCACGTTGGGCGGACGAGGAGACGGCTGTACGGCGACGTATCGTCGCCGCCCGGGAGTTGTTGCCGTCGGTGCGCCTCGGCGACGGGGCGCTGCGGCAGATCGCGGCGACCTGCGCGGCGTTCGAGGTGGACGGCATGCGGGCCGACATCGTGATGGCGCGGACGGCCACCGCGCTGGCCGCCTGGGCCGGGCGCACGGATGTGCTCGCGGAGGACGTGCGGCAGGCGGCGCTGCTCGCGCTGCCGCACCGCAGGCGACGTAATCCCTTCGACGCGCCGGGCCTCGACGAGGACAAGCTCGACGAGACGCTGGAGGAGTTCAGCGGCGAGGACGACCCCGACGGCGACGGCGGCGGTCCCGGCGGAGGCGGTGGACAGCCGGCGCCGGACGACGGTCCGCAGGACGGTGACACGGGCGCGCGGCCCGAGGCCGGGGAGGGCGGCGAGCCGCGGGCGTCGGGCGCGTCCGAGCAGTCCCCCGTACGGGCCGCCGAACCGTTCCGCGCCAAGGTGCTGAGCGTGCCCGGGATCGGCGAGGGGGCCGCCGGGCGGCGGTCGCGGGCGAGGACCGAGCACGGGCGGACGACGGGCGCGCGCAGGCCCCGAGGGGCCCTGACCAAGCTGCACCTGGCGGCGACCGTGCAGGCCGCGGCGCCGCATCAGCGGGCGCGCGGGCGGTCCGGGCCGGGGCTGGTGGTGCGGCGGGACGATCTTCGGCAGGCGACGCGGGAGGGGCGTGAGGGCAACCTCGTGCTGTTCGTGGTCGACGCCTCCGGGTCCATGGCGGCGCGGCAGCGGATGAGCGCCGTGAAGGGTGCCGTGCTGTCGCTGCTTCTCGACGCCTACCAGCGGCGGGACAAGGTGGGGCTGGTGACGTTCCGCGGTTCGGCGGCGGAGGTCGCGTTGCCGCCCACCTCGTCGGTGGACGCGGCCGCGGCCCGGCTGGAGTCGCTGCCCACCGGGGGGCGTACTCCGCTGGCCGCCGGGCTGCTCAGGGCGCACGACGTGCTGCGGGTGGAGCGGCTGCGGGATCCGGCGCGGCGGGCGCTGGTCGTCGTCGTGACGGACGGGCGCGCCACGGGCGGCCCGGAGCCGGTCGCGCTCGCGGGGCGGGCGGCCCGGCTGTTCGCGGCCGACGGCGTCGCCTCCGTGGTCGTCGACTGCGAGTCGGGGCCCGTCCGGCTGGGACTCGCGGGACAGCTCGCGGGTGAACTCGGCGGTACCGCAGTGACGTTGGACGAGCTGCGGGCGGACAGCATCGCCGGACTGGTGAAGGACGTACAGAGGAGGGCCGCGTAATGCCGCAAGGACAGCCGAGTGTCGTACCGGACGACGGACTGACGACGCGTCAGCGGCGTAACCGGCCGCTCGTGGTGGTGCACACGGGCATCGGCAAGGGGAAGTCGACCGCCGCCTTCGGGCTCGCGCTGCGGGCCTGGAACCAGGGGTGGCCGATCGGGGTGTTCCAGTTCGTCAAGTCGGCGAAGTGGAAGGTCGGCGAGGAGAACGCGCTGCGGGTCCTGGGCGCCAGCGGTGAGGGCGGATCCGTCGACTGGCACAAGATGGGCGAGGGCTGGTCCTGGGTCCAGCGGGACGCGCAGATGGACAACGAGGAGAAGGCCCGCGAGGGCTGGGAACAGGTCAAGCGGGACCTGGCCGCCGAGACGTACAAGCTGTACGTGCTCGACGAGTTCGCCTATCCGATGCACTGGGGGTGGGTCGACACCGATGAGGTGATCTCCGTGCTGCGGGAGCGGCCCGGGACCCAGCATGTCGTGATCACCGGGCGGAACGCGCCCGAGCAGCTCGTCGGCTTCGCGGACCTCGTCACCGACATGTCCAAGGTCAAGCACCCCATGGACGCCGGGCAGAAGGGGCAGAGGGGCATCGAGTGGTGATGTCTTCGGTGCCACGGCTGGTCATCGCCGCGCCGTCCTCCGGCAGCGGCAAGACCACCGTCGCCACGGGGCTGATGGCCGCGTTCGCCGCGCGGGGGCTCGCCGTGTCCCCGCACAAGGTCGGGCCGGACTACATCGACCCCGGGTACCACGCGCTGGCGACCGGGCGGGTGGGGCGGAACCTCGACGCGTACCTGTGCGGGCCGGAGTTGATCGGCCCGTTGTTCGCGCACGGCGCGTCCGGGTGCGACATCGCCGTCGTCGAGGGCGTGATGGGGCTGTTCGACGGGGCCGCGGGGGAAGGTGAACTGGCGTCAACCGCCCACGTGGCGAAGCTGCTGCGGGCGCCGGTGGTGCTGGTGGTGGACGCGTCGTCGCAGTCCCGGTCGGTGGCGGCGCTGGTGCACGGGTTCGCCTCCTGGGATCCGGAGGTGCGGGTCGCGGGCGTGATCCTGAACAAGGTGGCCTCGGACCGGCACGAGGAGTTGCTGCGGGAGGCGCTGGACGCGGCCGGGGTGCCGGTGCTGGGCGCCTTGCGGCGGGTTCGGCAGGTGGACACGCCCTCTCGGCACCTCGGGCTGGTGCCGGTCGCCGAACGTCGGGGCGCTGCGGTCGAGGCTGTTGCCGCGATGGCTGCGCAGGTCGCCGACGGGTGTGACCTGGCCGCGCTGGAAGCACTCGCCCGTACTGCCGGTGCCGTCCCAGGGGGATCCGCCCCCTGGACCCCCGTCCTGCCGATCCACGACCACCAGACTCGGTCGGCCGAGAAGCGGGCGCCCCTGGTCGCTGTCGCCGGTGGGGAGGCCTTCACCTTCTCCTATGCCGAGCACACGGAACTCCTGACCGCCGCCGGTGCCGAAGTGGTCACCTTCGATCCGTTGCGGGACGAGTCCCTGCCGGAGGGGACCGCCGGGCTCGTCGTCGGAGGCGGGTTTCCCGAGGTGTACGCCGCCGAGCTGTCCGCCAACGACCCCCTGCGCAAGGCCGTCGCCGCCCTCGCGGAGCGCGGCGCTCCCGTGGCCGCCGAGTGCGCCGGCCTGCTGTATCTGTGCCGGGAGCTGGACGGCCTGCCGATGTGCGGGGTGCTCGACGCCACCGCCCGGATGTCCGAACGGCTCACCCTGGGCTACCGGGACGCCGTCGCCGTGAGCGACAGTGTGCTGGCGCGGACCGGTACACGGATGCGCGGGCACGAGTTCCACCGGACCGTCGTCGAGCCGGGAGCCGGGGCGACCCCCGCGTGGGGCGTGCGCGCCGCCGACCGGCGTCTCGAAGGCTTCGTACAACAGAGTGTGCACGCGAGTTATCTGCACACGCACTGGGCGAGCGCGCCCGGTGTGGCCCGTAGGTTCGTGGAGAGGTGCCGGACGTCATGAGCGACAGCAGCAGGCTGGTCGGGGTCGGGGTGGGGCCCGGGGACCCGGAGCTGGTGACCGTCAAGGGGGTCAACGCGCTGCGGGCCGCCGAGGTCGTCGTCGTGCCCGTCATGGACACCCTTGAGCGGGGGCGCGCGGAGGCGACCGTGCTGCACTACGTGCCCGAGGAGAAGGTCGTGCGGGTGGTGTTCGCGCTCAACGAGCGGACCGACCGGGCGCGCCGGGAGGCCGCCTGGGACGCGGCCGGGGAGCGGGTGGCCCGTTTGCTGCGGGATCGTCGGACCGTTGCCTTCGCGACCATCGGCGACCCGAACGTGTACTCCACCTTCACCTATCTGGCCCAGACGATCGGTGAGCTGGTGCCGGGAGTGCGCATCGAGACCGTGCCCGGCATCACCGCCATGCAGGATCTCGCCGCGCGCTCGGGTGCCGTGCTGACCGAGGGCACCGAGCCGCTCACGCTCGTGCCCGTGACCGCCGGTTCCGCGGTGCTGAAGGACGCGCTGGCCGGTCCGGGCACGGTCGTGGCGTACAAGTTCGGGCGGCAGGCCGCCGAGGTCGCCGAGGCGCTGCGGGAGACCGGGCGGATCGGGGACGCGGTGTGGGGGTCGGCGCTCGGCCTCGCGGAGGAGTCGATCCGGCCGGCCGGCGAGCTGGGCGGGGAGCCGCTGCCCTATCTCTCGACGCTCATCGCGCCCGCACGGCGCGAGGGCGGGCGGGGCGGCAAGCTGTGAGACCCGGGACGTCAGCCGGCGAGGCCCACCACCAGCCAGATGAAGGCCGCGCCCGCGATCGTGCACAGCACGGTCGAGCGGGCGGGGTGCTCGTGATGGGCCTCGGGCAGGATCTCGGCGGCCGCCAGATAGAGCAGCGCGCCGCCGAAGAGGCCGAGATAGCCGCCGAGCAGTTGCCCGGGGATGGTGACGAAGGTCGTCGACGCGGCGCCGACCACCGGTGCCGCCGCGTCCGCGAACAGCATGGCCAGCGCCTTGCGGCGGGCGTTCCCGTACATGCTCGCGATCGTGTACGTGTTGAAGCCGTCCGCGAAGTCGTGGGCGATCACCGCCAGGGCGACCGCCACGCCCATGCCGCCGCCCACCTGGAAGGCCGCGCCGATCGCGACGCCGTCCATGGCGCTGTGGCCGACCATCGCCGCGGCCGCCGTCAGGCCCACCTCGGGGGCGCGGCCGTCGTGCTCCTCGGCTCCGTGCGAGGCCTGCCGGACCGCCAGCAGGCGTTCCACCAGATGGGCCAGCAGGAAGCCCGCGACGAACAGCAGGAGCGCTGCGGGCACGCCGAAGACCTCGGTCCCGGCGGTCTCCAGGGCCTCCGGCAGCAGGTCGAGTCCGACGACGCCGAGCATCAGCCCGCCGGCCAGGCCGAGGACGAGGTGGCGGCGGTCGGTGACACGCTGTGCCGTCCAGCCGCCGGCCAGCGTCATGAGGAACGCGCCGAGCGCGACGAAGACCGCCATGGGCCCCTTGCTATCCGATCGACCCCCGATCGCGCACATCCGCGCCCGTCACCGAACCGGTAAGACCCGTTATGACTCGTATGAGAGGACACGAACCCATGGCCGATGCCCCCGCCGGCAAGGTGACCTTCGTCGGTGCCGGCCCCGGCGCCGCCGATCTGCTGACGTTCCGCGCCGCGCGTGCCATCGCCGAGGCGGACGTCGTGATCTGGGCCGCGAGCCTCGTCCAGGCCGAGGTCCTGGAGCATGCGCGGGAGGGTGCGGAGATCCTCGACTCGGCGACGATGTCCCTGGAGGACGTGGTCGCCGTGTACGAGCGGGCGCACCGCGACGGAGCCAGGGTCGCACGCATCCACTCGGGCGACCCGGCCCTGTGGGGCGGTACCCAGGAACAGGTCGACCGGTGCCGGGAGATCGGCATCGAGACGGAGATCGTGCCCGGTGTGTCGTCGTTCTCCGCCGTCGCCGCGCTCGCCGGGCGGGAGCTGACCGTTCCCGAGGTCGCGCAGTCCGTGATCCTCACCCGGCTCGGCGGCGGCAAGACGCCGATGCCGCCCGGGGAGGAGGTGCGCGAGTTCGCCCGGCACGGCACCACCATGGCGGTCTTCCTGTCCGCGGCCCGCAGCGGGCAGCTGGTGCGGGAGCTGCTGGAGGGCGGCTACCCGACCGACACGCCCGTGGTCGTCGCCTACCAGGCGACCTGGCCGGAGGAGCTGGTCGTGCGGTGCACGATCGGCACGCTGGAGGAGACCGTCAAGGAGCACAAGCTCTGGAAGCACACCCTCTTCCTGGTCGGCCCGGCCCTCGACGCGCACGGCACCCGCTCGCACCTGTACCACCCGGGTCACTTCCACGGCTTCCGCAAGGCCGACCCCGCGGCCCGGCGGGCCCTGCGCGAGCGGGGGGCCAGTACGTGATCACGGTCTTCGGCACGGGTACGGGGGCCCCGCCCGGTCCGGACGAGCTGGCCGGGGCGGAGCTGGTCGTGGGCGGGCGGCGGCACCTGGACGCCGTACGGCTGCCGGACGCCGCCGAGCGGATCGTCCTCGGACCGCTGGCACCCGCCCTCGACGCGGTCGCGGAGTACGACGCGAAGGACCGGGCCGTGGCCGTGCTGGCCTCGGGCGATCCGGGCTTCTTCGGGATCGTGCGGGTGCTGGCCGAGCGGTTCGGGCCGGAGCGGCTGGATGTGCGGCCGGGGGTCCCCTCCGTCGCCGCCGCCTTCGCCCGGATCGGGCTGACCTGGGACGACGCCGTCGTGGTCAGCGCGCACGGGCGGGCTGCCCGGACTGCCGTCAACGTCTGCCGGGCGCATCCCAAGGTGGCCGTGCTGACCGGGCCCGGCGCCGGGCCCGCCGAACTGGGGGCGGCACTCGCGGGGTCGGGGCGGGTGCTCGTGGTCGCGTCGGCGCTGGGCGATCCGGCGCGCGAGCGGGTGGAGCGGGTCTCGCCCGCCGAGGCCGCGCGGCGGGACTGGGGTACGGCGGTGAGTGTCGTCCTCTGTCTGGACGAGGCGCGCGCCCTCGGTCCCGTACGGACGCTGGCCGGCGGGGGTGGGCGGCCTGCCGGATGGGCGCTGGCGGAGGACGAGTTCGCGCACCGCGACTCGATGATCACCAAGTTCGAGGTGCGGGCCCTGGCCCTGGCCCGGCTCGGGCCGCGCCCCGGCGACCTGGTGTGGGACGTGGGCTCCGGTTCGGGGTCCGTGGCCGTGGAGTGCGCGCGGCTGGGCTCGGCCGTCAGCGCTGTGGAGAAGTCCCCGGACGGGGTGGCGCGGATCCGCGCCAACGCGCGCGCCCATGGCGTCGACGTGCAGGTCGTGCACGGCACCGCGCCCGGGGTACTGGCCGAACTCGACGACCCTGATGCCGTGTTCGTCGGCGGGGGCGGGCGGGAGCTGGCCGGCGTCGTGGGCGAGTGCGCGCGGCGGGCCCGGCGGACGGTGGTCGTGGCGATGGCCGCCCTCGACCGGGTCCCGGCGGCCCGGGCCGCGCTCTCGGACGCCGGGTTCGCCGTGGAGGGCGTGCTGTTGCAGTCGTCCCGGCTCGCGCCGCTCCCGGGTGACGTGACCCGGCTCGCGGCGACCAACCCCGTGTTCCTGCTGTGGGGAAACAGAACCCCCCTCTCAGACGAAGGAGTCGCTCAGTGATCGGCCTCATTTCCGCCACCGCGGCGGGGGCGGCGGCACGTGACCGGCTGGCCGCGGCCTGGCCGGACCGCACGCGCGTGTACGAGGGCCCCGTGGGGGACGCCGTGCGGCGGGCGTTCGCGGAGTGCGAGCAGCTCGTGTGCTTCCTGGCGACGGGGGCCGTCGTCCGGCTCGTCGCTCCGCTGCTCGGCGACAAGGCGTCGGACCCGGGGGTGGTGTGCGTCGACGAGGGCGGTCGGTTCGCGGTGTCGCTGCTCGGCGGGCACGGCGGCGGGGCCAATGAACTGGCCGTCGAAGTGGGTGGGTTGCTCGGGGCGGAGCCGGTGGTGACCACGGCCACGGACGCCGTCGGCATCCCTGGCCTCGACACCCTCGGGCTCCCCTTCGAGGGCGATGTCGCCGGGGTGACCCGCGCCCTGCTGGACGGGGAGCCGGTCGCGCTGGAGGCGGAGGTGGCGTGGCCGCTGCCGCCGGTGCCGTTCGCCCGGGAAGGGGCGTACACCGTGCGGGTCACCGACCGCGCGGCCCCGCCCGCCGACCGGGAGGTGGTCCTGCGCCCGCCGTCCCTCGTCGTCGGCGTCGGCGCGTCCAGAGGGGCGCCGGCGGAGGAGGTCCTCGGGGTGATCGAGGGCGCCCTGCGGGACGCGGGCCTGTCTCCTCGCAGCGTCGCCGAACTCGCCACCGTCGACGCCAAGGCGGAGGAACCCGGCATCCTGGAGGCCGCCGCTCGCCTCGGTGTTCCGCTGCTGACGTACTCCGCCGGGGAGTTGGCCGCGGTGGCGGTGCCGAACCCCTCCGCCGCGCCGCTCGCCGCCGTCGGCACGCCCTCCGTGGCGGAGGCCGCCGCCCTGCTGCGCGGGGGTGAACTCCTCGTGCCCAAGCGGAAGTCGGACGGGGCGCCCGCGATGGCGACCTGTGCCGTCGTACGGCGTCCGGGGCGCGGACGGCTCGCGGTGGTCGGGCTCGGGCCGGGCGCCCGGGACCTGCTCACGCCGCGCGCGAAGGACGAGTTGCGGCGGGCTTCGGTGCTCGTGGGGCTCGACCAGTACGTCGACCAGGTCCGCGATCTGCTGCGGCCCGGCACCCTGATCCTGGAATCCGGCCTGGGCGCCGAGGAGGAGCGGGCACGGACCGCCGTCGCGCAGGCCCGGCTCGGGCACGCGGTCGCGCTGATCGGCAGCGGCGACGCCGGGGTGTACGCGATGGCCTCGCCTGCGCTCGCCGAGGCGTCCGACGACATCGACGTGGTCGGGGTGCCGGGCGTGACCGCCGCGCTCGCGGCCGCCGCGCTCCTCGGTGCGCCGCTCGGCCACGACCATGTGTCGGTCAGCCTGTCCGACCTGCACACGCCTTGGGAGGTCATCGAGCGGCGGGTGCGGGCCGCGGCCGAGGCGGACATCGTGGTCACGTTCTACAACCCCCGCTCCCGGGGCCGCGACTGGCAGCTGCCCAAGGCGCTCGCGATCCTCGCGGAGCACCGGGAGCCGGCGACGCCCGTCGGTGTCGTGCGCAACGCCTCGCGCCCCGACGGGTCCGCGCGCGTGACGACCCTGGCGGAGCTCGACCCTGCGACGGTCGACATGATGACCGTGGTGACCGTCGGCAACACGGCGACCCGGAACATCGCGGGGCGCATGGTGACGCCCCGCGGCTACCGCTGGCAGGAGGAGCCGAAGTGAACCGCGCCCTGCCCCACCACCCTGTTTCACAGTTCGAGGAGAAACCGTGACCACCCCGCCGCCCGCCCTGCTCATCGCCGGCCATGGCACCCGGGACGATGCCGGAGCCGAGGCGTTCCGCGACTTCGTCCGGGAGCTGGGGCGCCGCCATCCCGAACTGCCCGTCGCGGGCGGCTTCATCGAGCTGTCCGCTCCCCCGCTCGGCGAGGCGGTGACCGAGCTGGTCGGGCGGGGCGTGCGGCGGTTCGCCGCGGTGCCGCTGATGCTGGTGTCCGCCGGGCACGCCAAGGGGGACATCCCGGCGGCCCTGGCCCGGGAGAAGGAGCGGCACGCCGGGATCTCCTACACGTACGGGCGTCCGCTGGGCCCGCATCCGGCGCTGCTGAGCGTCCTGGAGCGACGGCTCGAGGAGGCCCTCGGGCAGGGGGCGCGGACGCCGGAGGACCGGTCGGACGTCACCGTGCTGCTGGTCGGGCGCGGTTCGACGGATCCGGACGCCAACGCCGAGGTGTACAAGGCGGCGCGGCTGCTGTGGGAGGGGCGCGGGTACGCGGGCGTGGAGACGGCCTTCGTGTCGCTGGCCGCGCCGGACGTGCCGAGCGGTCTGGACCGGTGCGTGAAGCTGGGGGCGCGGCGGATCGTGGTCCTGCCCTACTTCCTGTTCACCGGGATCCTGCCGGAGCGGGTGCGGCAGCAGACCGAGGGCTGGGCGGCGGCGCACCCGGAGGTGGAGGTGCGCTCGGCGGACGTCATCGGGCCCGAGCCGGAGCTGCTCGACCTGGTGTGGGAGCGCTACGAGGAGGCGGTCGGGGGCGATCTGCGGATGAACTGCGACTCGTGCGTGTACCGGATCGCGCTGCCCGGGTTCGAGGACAAGGTGGGGCTCCCGCAGCAGCCGCACTTCCACCCGGACGACGACGGCCATCACCACGGGCACCACGGGCACCACGGGCACCACGAGCACAGCGGACACGCCCATGCGCACTGACGGGCACGATCTCCGTCACCACGGGGACGCCGAGGTCAGGGACGGGGGCTCGGCGCTGGTCGACCTCGCCGTGAACGTCCGCGCGGACACGCCGCCACGCTGGCTGCGCGAGCACATAGCCGAGTCCCTGACCTCGCTCGCCGCCTACCCGGACGGGCGGGCGGCGCGGGCGGCGGTGGCGGCCCGGCACGGGCTGCCGGTGGAGCGGGTGCTGCTGACGGCGGGCGCGGCGGAGGCGTTCGTGCTGCTGGCACGGGGCCTGAAGGTCCGTCAATCGGTGGTCGTGCACCCGCAGTTCACCGAGCCGGAGGCGGCGCTGCGGGACGCCGGGCACCGCGTGGACCGGGTGGTGCTGCGGGCGGAGGACGGCTTCCGGCTGGATCCGGCGGCCGTGCCCGAGGACGCCGACCTGGTGGTGATCGGCAACCCGACGAACCCCACGTCCGTGCTGCACCCGGCGGAGACGATCGCGGGGCTGGCCCGGGACGGGCGGACCCTGGTGGTCGACGAGGCGTTCATGGACGCGGTGCCCGGCGAGCGCGAGGCCCTCGCCGGGCGCACGGACGTCCCCGGTCTGGTCGTGCTGCGCAGCCTGACCAAGACCTGGGGGCTGGCCGGGCTGCGGATCGGCTACCTCCTCGCCGCGCAGGAGACCGTCGCCGAACTGGAGCGGGCGCAGCCGCTGTGGCCGGTGTCCACGCCCGCGCTGGCCGCGGCCGAGGCGTGCGTGTCGCCGCGGGCGCTGGCGGAGGCGGCCCACGCGGCCCACCGGGTCGCGGCCGACCGCGCCCATCTCGTCGCCGGGCTCGAGGAGTTCGCGGCCGACGGGGTGCGGGTGGCCGGGCCCGCCGAGGGTCCCTTCGTCCTGGTCCGGATGCCCCGGGCCGCCGCCGTCCGCCGGCACCTGCGGGATCTCGGCTTCGCGGTGCGGCGCGGGGACACCTTCCCCGGGCTCGACGAGGAGTGGCTGCGGCTGGCGGTGCGGGACCGGGTGACGGTCAACTCCTTCCTCCAGGCACTGGACCAGGCGGTGACGCTGGCCCGGCGGTGACGCGTTCGCGGGTGCCGTCCGGGAAGCGGACCTCCACCGTGCCGTCGGCTTCGACGGTCGCGGCCGCACCGGTGTGCGGGGCGTCCCGGCCGAGGACGACGAGGGTCACCAGAAGCGGGCCCGCGCCGTCGAGGACGGGCGTCGCGGAGTGCCGTCCGCAGGCGTTGGCGTCCACGGCGCGTACGACGGTGCCGGCCGCGTCGCCCCAGCCGTGCAGGGCGACGAGCGCGCTGGTGAGGCCGTCGGCGCGGCGGGCCAGCGCACGGCCGGGGCCGGTGTCCGCGACGGGCGGCGCGGCGTCGTCGGCGACGGCCCAGCCGCCCTCGCGCACCGGGGTGCCGGGCGGCGCGTCGACGCGGTGCACCCGGATCTCCCACGGCCCGCGCACCACGCTCACGGTGTCGATCCCCCCGTCCTGCCGGGACCGGGCAGTCCGGCCCTCGGCCGCCAGGGGACGGATGCGCCCCCGCTGCGAGGGCGTCCCGTCGGGCGCGAGCAGGGCGATGTGGTTGTCGGGCCCGGCCGGGGTGTCGGGGGCGGTGGCGCTGGAGTAGGCGAGCTTGGCGTAGTGCGGGCTGTCGTCGGCGGTGGCGGGCGGCGGCGGGAGCCGGTCGCTGCCGTGGTTGACGAGCCGTACGATCCCGTCGGCCGCGGTCGAGTGCAGCAGCCAGCCCGGTGCGGGCAGCGCGAGGGTGGTGTCGGCGGTGTCGACGGGACCGGGTTCCTCGGTGGCCGTCCACACGGGGTGGTCCTCGGGCAGCAGGAGGCCGAGGAAGGCCTTGCTCGCCCAGTAGGGGGAGGCGGGGCCCGAGTAGCGCTGGGTGACGGGGACGAAGGGCCGGTACCAGCCGAGGGTGAGCAGGCCCCGCTCGTCGGGCACGCCCCGCTCGGCGAAGTGCTTCAGCGCGCCCGAGGCGAGGCGCCGGGTGCGGCCGGGGGGCAGCGGGGTGGCGTCCGCGAGGGCGCCCGCCCAGAGGGGAGCGGTCGTCGCGAACCGGTAGGTGAGGGAGCGGCCCTGATGCACCGGGGCGCCGTCGGTGCCGAAGAAGTGCTGGTGGGCGGTGAGGAACTCGCTCAGTCTCGCCCGGTGCCGGGCCACCGTCCCGGCGTCGGCGCGCGGGCCCGCGATCCGCGCCCACAGCACCGGGTACAGGTGCAGGGCCCAGGCGTTGTAGTAGTCGAACTTCCGGCCGTCGCCGTCGGTGTACCAGCCGCCGCCCCGGTACCAGTCGTCGAGGCGGGCGAGTCCCGCGTCGATCTCGGCGCGGCTGTGCGGGGCGCCGACGGACGCCAGGAACTCCTCGGTGATGACCTGGAACAGCCGCCAGTTGGAGTCGTTGACGTCCGCGCCGACGAACCCGCCCAGCCAGTCGACGACCCTCGCCCGCACCGAATCGTCCAGGTGGTCCCACAGCCAGGCACGGGACTCGTGCAGCGCGACGGCGACGGAGGCGGCCTCGACCATCGGCTGGGAACGGTCGGCGATGGGCGGCCAGTGCTCGGGGTGGTGCGGATCGGTACCGGCGGCGAGCCCGGCGGCGTACCGCTCGACGAGGGCGGGGCCGACCCTGCCGTTCGCACCCGCGATACGGAAGGCGGCGAGCAGGAAGGAGCGCGCGAACCCCTCCAGCCCGTCGGACCATGGGCCGGAGTGGCTGGGCGGGCCGGACAGCCGGTACTGGGCGAGACCGGGAGTCGCGTACGGCGCCAGCCCGTCGAGCAGCCGGTCGGCGGTGGCCTCCCAGTGGGCCCGGGTCCAGCCGGTGAGGGGCGAGAGAAGGAAGTCGGACTCGGGAAGGTGCGTCAGGGTCGGCGCGGTCATACGGGGGTAGGTCCTCCGTCGGTCGGTGGTGGGGCCACGCTTCGGCGTACGACGATGTGGGTGCCGAGCAGGTGGTGGGTGCCGGCGGCGTGTTCGGGGTCGCGCAGGGCGATGCGGACGGCGGCGCGGCCGAGTTCCTCGGCGGGGGTGCGGACGGTGGTGAGGGGCGGGTTGAAGTCCTCGGCGAGCGGGATGTCGTTGTAGCCGACGACGGAGACGTCCTCGGGGACCCGCAGGCCGGCGTCGGCCACGGCCCGCAGCGCGCCGGCCGCGACCATGTCGTCCCCGGCGAAGACGGCCGTGAACTCCCGTGTCTCCTTGAGGAGTTCCGTCATCGCCCGGAGGCCCGCCGCCCGCCCGAGACCGCAGTCGACGACGCGCGCGGCCGCGGGCGGCTGCCCGTGCTCGGCGAGCGCCGCCCGGTAACCGGCGACCCGCGCGTCCAGTGCGGTGTTGCCGGGCAGCCCGCCGAGGAAGACGATCCGGCGGTGCCCGGCGGACAGCAGGTGCCCGGTGATCGCCCGGGCTCCGGCCTCGTTGTCGAACTCGACGACCAGCGCGGGGATGCCGGGATCCGGCGCCGGCCGCCCGCACAGCACCAGCCGGGCGCCGGTGGCGTCCAGGGCCTGCGCGTAGTGCGCGACCCGCTCGCGGTACGCGTCGTCCTCGACGACCCCGCCGACGAGGATCACCAGGCGCGCCCCCTCCTCCCGCATCAGCTGCACGAAGTCCATCTCGCGCTGCGGGTCCCCGCCGGTCGCGCCGACCACGCACAGCCAGCCCCGGTCGGCGGCCTCGGCCTCCACGCCCTCGGCGACCTGGGCGTAGAAGGGGCTGGTGACCTGGCGGACGACGACGGCGGCCATCTTGCGGCCGCCGCCGACCAGGGCGCGGGCGTGCGCGTTGGCGACGTAGTCGAGCTCGCGGGCCGCGCGCAGCACCCGCGCGCGGGTCGCGGCGGGCACCGGGTGGTTGCCGCTGAGCGCGCGGGACGCGGTGGCCATGGACACGCCCGCCCGTTCGGCCACCTCGCGGATCGTGACCCGTTGCCTGGACGCCATCTCGTTCCCCATCCCCGCGTCTCCTCAGTGACGAGCGGCTGTCAGGTGTTGGCCGCATGGTCCTTCGCCAATTCCTCGGCCATTCTGTCGCCGCCCCGGCTGCGCCATTTCTTCACCGTGGTGTCCCATTCGGAGAGCGGGAGGCGTCCGGCGACGATCCCGGTGACGGCGTCCTCGATGAGCGCTTTGAGCGTGGTGCCCTGGGCGTTCTTCGTGGCGGACTGCAGACCGTAGGAGGCGTTGCGGACGGCGTACGGCACCACCTTCTGCTGCCAGGCGTGCAGGGCGCGTACGGCGTCGGGCATGCCCGGTACGAACAGCACCTGGGGCCCCTCGGCGAGGTACTTCAGCGGCAGGTTGGTGTTGTTCTCGACCTCGCCGAGCTTCGTGGGCTGCGGGGAGCCGTCCGCGCCGCGGGTGAAGTGGGTGCCCTCGACGCCGTAGTGGACGAGTTCCCACTCCTGGCTACCGAAGGGGGCCGCGAGGTAGTCGAGGAGGCGCAGCAGCAGTTCGATGCGCTCCTTCTTCGCCTTCTTCAGGACGGTGTAGCCGAAGGAGCGGCGGGCGGCGACGATCCCGCCCGGCTTGCCGTCCACGCTGTACGGGAGTGCGGCCGCCGGGGTCATCTTGCCCTGCGTTTCACGGTACTTGGGCAGGTACGCGCCGAAGCCGTCCTGCATGGAGCCGACCGTGCCGTTGTAGTAGAGGGTGACCAGGTCGATCTGGGAGATGGAGGTGGCGTCGGGGAGGTAGCTGCCGGCCTTGCGCAGGCCGGACTGGAAGGCGATCGAGGCCTTGAAGCGTTCGTCGGCCCAGCCCGGCAGGAAGACGCCGTCCTTGGAGACGGCCCACTCCTGGGGCGCGTTGTGGGCGGCGGAGTGCACGGCGTTGCAGAAGAGCGAGCCGGTGGCGGCGCCGAGCGCGTACCGCTTGCCGCCGGTGGCCCGCTTCGCCACGGCGGCGAAGTCCTGGGACGTCCAGCCTTCCTTCATGCCGGCGTCGGTGAACGTGTCCTGGTTGAGCCAGAGGGTGGAGCCGGGCAGCGGGCGTTCCAGGGGGATGCCGTAGAGGCGGCCGCCGATGCGGCCCATGTCCCGCCAGGCGTGGGTGGGGATGTTCGCGAGGTTGGGGTAGTCGGCGACGGTGTCGCCGGAGAGGTACGGCGTGAGGTCCTCCGCCCGCCGCTGCACGAACTCGGCTTCGCGGGGCAGCACGAACCCGGAGTACAGGTTGATGACGTCCGGGAGTGCGTCCGGGTCGGCGGCCATCACGGTGGCCATCTTCTTCTGGTAGTCGGCCTGGGAGACGATCGTGTACTCGATCTTCACGCCGAGAGCCTTCTCCACCGCCGCCCAGAACCGGTTGGCGGAGGCGGGCTTGGGCGGGGTGCCGAAGGACACCGTCATGACCTTGACGGTGGAGCCGTCGCCGGGGGTGCGGGAGACGGACTTGACCAGGTCCGCGGGGTAGGAGGTGAAGCCGGCCTGGACACCGGCCCCGGTGGGCGCGAGGTCGGGCTTCGGGCCGGTGGCGGGCTTGTACGCGGGCCAGGGGGCGAGCTTCTTGCCGGCGTTGGAGACGTCGCTGTCACCGGATCCGGTGGAGCAGGCGGTCAGCAGGGCGGGGGTGGAGATCGCGGCGCCGCCTGCGGCCATGGAGCGCAGGAGGGTGCGTCGGGACATGCTGGGCATGGGCAGGTCACCTTTCTGGACGCGGCTCTTGATGACGGGTCGGCCGACGCGAGTCGGCCCGGGTGCGGGTCAGCTCTTGATGGCTCCGGTGAGCACGCCCTTGGTGAAGTACTTCTGCAGGAAGGGGTAGACGAGCAGGATCGGCACGGTGGCGATCACCAGCACCGCCATCTGCACGGTCTGCGGGGCGGTGACCGTGCCCTCCCCGGTGGTCGCGTCGGTCAGGCCGGAACCGGCCACCACATAGGTGCGCAGCACCTGTTGGAGGGGCCAGTGGTCGCTCTCCAGGTAGAGCGAGGCGTAGAACCAGGAGTTCCAGTAGGCCACCGCGTAGAAGAGGCCCACGACGGCCAGCGCGGCCTTGGACAGCGGCAGGACGATCGACACGAGCACCCGCCAGTCCCCGGCTCCGTCGAGGCGGGCGGCCTCGTACAGCTCCTCGGGGATGCCCTGGAAGAAGCCGCGCAGGACGACGAGGTTGAAGACGTTCACGAGGACGGGCAGGACCAGCGAGGCGTAGCTGTCCAGCAGTCCCAGCTCCTTGACCAGCAGGAAGCTCGGGATCATGCCGGGCGGGAAGAGGAACGTGAACAGGATGAGCAGCAGCGCCGGCCGGCCGCCGAGGACGCCGGGGCGGGACAGGGCGTAGGCGAGGGTCACCGTGCAGACCAGGCTGAGCAGGGTCCCCACGACCGTGACGCCGGCGCTGACGCCGAGGGCGTGGGTGACGATGCCGCCGTCGAGGATGTCGCGGTACGCCTTGAGCGAGGGCTCGGTCGGCCACAGCACCCAGCCGCCGTTCGCCACGACCTCGTCGGTGGAGGCCAGCGAGGTCGACACGATGACGAGGAACGGCACACAGACCAGGAGCACGACGACGACGAGGGCGAGGGCCTTGCCCGCCTGGGTCACCGGCTTCGGCTTCTCCATCCAGCCGGGCCGGACATGGCTGCTCACTTGTAGACCCCCTGTTCGCCGAGGCGGTGGGCGACCTTGTTGGCGGCGTAGACGAGGAGGGCGCCGATGACGCCCTTGAACAGTCCGGCCGCGGCGGCGAAGCCGTAGTCGCCGCCGACGATGCCGCGGTAGTAGACGAAGGTGTCGATGATCTCGGCGGCCTCGGGGCCGACCGCGTCGCGCTGGAGCAGCATCTGCTCGAAGCCGACGGAGAGGATGTCGCCGAGCCGCATGATCAGCAGCAGGACGACCACCGGGCGGATGGCGGGCAGGGTGACGTGCCAGAAGCGCCGCCAGGGTCCGGCCCCGTCGATCGCGGCGGCCTCGTACTGCTGCTCGTCGACCTGGGCGAGGGCGGCGAGGAAGATGATCGTGCCCCAGCCGGCGTCCTTCCAGATCACCTGAGCGACGACGAGCGGCTTGAAGGCGTCGGGGTTGCCGATGATGTCGACAGTGTGCAGGCCCATGCCGTCCAGGCCCGAGTTGAGCAGGCCGGTGTCGCCCAGCAGTTGCTGGAACAGGGCGACGACGATCACCCAGGAGATGAAGTGCGGGAGGTACGCCACCGACTGCACGAGGCGGCGGACGCTGCTGAAGGTGAGGCTGTGCAGCAGCAGGGCGAGGGCGAGCGGCACCGGGAAGTAGAAGACCAGCTGGAGGACGGCGATCCAGAGGGTGTTGAGGACGGCGGCCCAGAACTCGTCGTCCTGGAACATCCGCTGGAAGTTGCCGAACCCGACCCACGGGCTGCCCCAGAGGCCGTCGAACGGGACGTACTCCTTGAACGCGATGACGTTGCCGGCCAGCGCGCCGTAGTGGAAGAGCAGGAAGTAGGCGAGGCCGGGCAGCATGAGGAGCAGGAGAGACCGGCCCTGAAAGCGTTTTCGTCGTACACGCCGGACTTCTGCCACGGATTCCCCTTCACTTCTGCGGGTAGGAGCGATGAGGAAGTTAAAACGCTTTCATGCATGGGTCAACACTCCTGACAAAGAAAAGGAGTTGGCCCAGGTGAGAGGCGTGTGCCCACCTGGACCAGGGAGTGAAAACGCTTGCCAGATCAGTCAGTTGCGGTCAGCGCGCCGACGGGAGCCGGTCTCGATTCCCCCCCGGCACACGTGTTCTCCGCAGTCACCCTCGGCAGAGGGCTCAGCCCATGACGGTCCCGTTCAGCACCACCCGGAGCGGCGCGGCGAGCACCCGGACGTCGGCGCGCGGGTCGGTCTCGTGGACGACGAGGTCCGCCGGCGCGCCCTCCTCCAGGCCCGGGCGTCCGAGCCAGGCGCGGGCCGCCCAGGTGGTCGCGGCCAGGGCTTCGACGGGCGGGATGCCCGCCGTCACCAGTTCGGCGACCTCGCCCGCGACCAGCCCGTGCGGGAGGGAGCCGCCGGCGTCCGTGCCGACGAAGACCGGGATGCCGGCGTCGTACGCGGACCGCACGGTGTCGTAGCGCCGCTCGTGGAGCCGGCGCATATGGGCCGACCAGCGCGGGAACCTGTCCTCCCCGCCCTTGGCGAGCCGCGGGAAGGTGGCGATGTTGACCAGGGTCGGGACGATCGCGACGCCGCGCTCGACGAACAGCGGGATGAGGTCCTCGGTCAGGCCCGTGGCGTGTTCGACGCAGTCGATGCCCGCCTCGACGAGGTCGCGGAGGGAGTTCTCGGCGAAGCAGTGGGCGGTGACCCGGGCGCCCAGCCGATGGGCCTCCGCGATGGCCGCCTCGGCCTCGGCCCGCGGCCAGCTGGGGGCCAGATCGCCCACCTCGCGGTCGATCCAGTCGCCGACCAGCTTGACCCAGCCGTCGCCGCGCCGGGCCTCCCGGGCGACGTACGCGACCAGGTCATCGGGCTCGATCTCGTGGGCGAAGCCGCGGATGTAGCGGCGGGTGCGGGCGATGTGCCGGCCGGCCCGGATGATCTTCGGGAGGTCCTCGCGGTCGTCGACCCAGCGGGTGTCGGAGGGCGAGCCCGCGTCACGGATCAGCAGGGTGCCCGCCTCGCGGTCGGTCAGCGCCTGCTTCTCCGCCACGTCCGCGTCCACCGGACCCTCCGGGCCCAGACCGACATGGCAGTGGGCGTCGACCAGGCCGGGCAGCGCCCAGCCCTCCACGGTCCGGACGTCCCGGGCGCCGACGGGCCGGTCGTAGGAGATCCGGCCGTCGACGACCCACAGCTCGTCCCGGACGTCGTCGGTGTCGGGTCCGGTGAGGACTCGCCCCTTCACGTGCAGCACCGCGCGATCGCTCATGCACAGCACCATAGCCAGTGGCCGGCTACCGGTCCGCCTTGCCGGCCTGCTCGGAGGTGCCCTCCTCGACCTGGGCCATCGCCGGGTCGAGGAGGCGGGACAGGAAGTGGCGGGTGCGGTCGTGGCGGGGGGCGCCGATGACCTGGGCGGGGGCGCCGTCCTCGACGATCACGCCGCCGTCCATGAAGACCACCCGGTCGGCGACCTCGCGGGCGAAGGTCATCTCATGGGTGACGACCATCATCGTCATGCCCTCGTCCGCGAGCATGCGCATGACGGCGAGGACGTCCCCGACGAGCTCCGGGTCGAGCGCCGAGGTCGGCTCGTCGAACAGCATCACCTCGGGGCCCATGGCGAGCGCCCGGGCGATCGCGACGCGCTGCTGCTGGCCGCCGGAGAGGGAGGCCGGGTAGGCGTCCGCCTTCTCAGCGAGGCCGACGCGTTCCAGGTTCTCGGCGGCGGCCTTCGCGGCGGCGGCCTTGCCACGCCTCAGCACCCGGCGCTGCGGGAGCGTGAGGTTCTCGGTCACCGACAGGTGCGGGAAGAGGTTGAACTGCTGGAAGACCATGCCGATACGGCGGCGTACGGCGTCGATGTCGACGTCGGGATCGGTGAGTTCGGTGCCGCCGACGAAGACCTGGCCCCCGCTGGGCTCTTCGAGGAGGTTCACGCACCGCAGCAGGGTCGACTTGCCCGAGCCGGACGGGCCTATGACGCAGACCACCTCGCCCTGGCCGATCTCCAGGTCGATGCCGCGCAGCACCTCGTTGGCGCCGAACGACTTGCGCAGGCCGCGTACTTCGATTTCCGGTCGGCTCATTTCACGGCCTCCTGGGCCTTCGCCTCCATACGGCGCACGACGAAGCCGAGCGGGATGGTCACCAGCAGGTAGCACAGGCCGGCGACCAGGATCGGCGTGGAGTTGGCGTAGGTGCTGGCCAGGTCACGGCCGTACTTGGACAGTTCGTACTCCTCCGTGGTGACGCCGAGGAACAGGACGAGGGAGGAGTCCTTGAAGAGGAGCACGAGTTCGTTGGTGAGCGGCGGGAGGATGATCCGGAACGCCTGCGGGATGATGATCGAGACCATGGCCCGGGCGGGCGAGAAGCCCAGCGAACGGGCCGCCTCCATCTGCCCCTTGGGCACGGCCTGGATGCCCGCCCGGATCGTCTCCGCCATGTAGGCGGCGGCCACCAGGCCGAGCGCGAGGGCGACCTTGCCGTAGGTGCCGCCGACGATCTCCGAGTCGGGGAAGGCCAGCGGGATCGCCACGCCGATGAAGATGAAGATCAGCAGGGCGGGCAGACCGCGGAAGATCTCGATGTAGACGCCGGCCAGCCAGCGGTAGGGGCCCACCGAGGACAGCCGCATCAGCGCGATCACCAGGCCCAGCGCCAGCCCGACGGCGAAGCCGGACACCGTGTAGAGCACGGTGTTCTTCAGCGCCAGCGTGATGACGTCGGGGAACATCTCCTTGGCGATGTCCCACTGGGCGAACTGGTTCTTCAGCCGGCCCCAGTCGGCGGAGACGGCGAAGGCTGCCACCGCGGCGACGAAGACCACGTACTGCGCGCCCCTCGACAGCCGGCGCTTCTGACGTCGGGTCAGCCCCTTTCTGCGGGGCTGGAGTCGTACGTCCGCGCCGGTCATGACGCGGAGGCGGAGGGGGACGCGGCGGACTCCTCGTAAGGGCCGATCCACTTCTCGTACAGCGTCTTGTAGGTGCCGTCCGCCTTGGCGTCCGCGAGTGCCTTGTCGATCGCGGCGAGGAGCTCGGTGTTGCCCTTCTTCACCGTGAAGCCGTACTGCTCACCGGTGTTGATGTTGTCGGCGACCTTGAAGGCGTCGGCGTTGGCCTTGTCCTTCAGCCAGCCCTGGACGACCGGGTAGTCGATGACGACGGCCTTGACCTGACCGGTGCGCAGACCGTTGAGGACGGCGTCCGAGGAGTCGAAGGAGACCGGGTCGAAGCCCTGCTTCTTCACATAGTCCTCCCCGGTGGTCTGCGCCTGGGTGCCGATCTTGAGGCCCTTGGACTTCACATCGGCGAGGGAGGTGACACCGGCGTCCTTGTCGGCCAGGACGGCCTGGGTGGCCTCGAAGTACGGGTCGGAGAAGTCGACGTTCTTCTTGCGCTCGGCGGTGATGGTCATGCCGGCCGCGGCCAGGTCGCACTCGCCGGAGTTGAGGAAGGCGCCGGTCTTGAAGTTCTCGAAGGGGGTGTCGAGGATCTTCTGCTGCACGCCAAGGTCCTTGGCGACGAGGTCGATCAGCGAGACGTCGAAACCCTGCACCTTGCCGTCTATCTGTGACTGGAAGGGCGGGTAGGGCAGGTGGGTGCAGGTGGTGAGCTGACCGGCCTTGACCAGTTCGACGCCGCCCGCGGCGGTCTTCGAGCCGCTGCCTCCGCCGTCCTTCGAGGTACAGGCGGCCACGAGCATCAGCCCGGCCGTCGCGGTGATGGCGGCCAGGACGCGGGTGCGTCGCCCGGGGAGCGTGTTCACGGCGGGCCTTCCTGTAAGGGAACCATGAGAACTATGGGTTCCGATTATAAGGAGATGTTTGACTATCCCAAACCAAACCGATGGTTGCAGGGCTCCTCAACCTACGAACCAGCCAGTCCGGAGGGTGAGGGGGTGCCGGATACTCTCGTGACCTCTACCCCGAGAGTGAAGAGAGAGCACCGCCGTGACACACCCGTTCCTGGACCTGGCCCCGCTCAGCGCAGCCCGCTTCGCCTCGATCGAGGACCGGGTGGCGCGGCTGCTGAGCACCGAGCAGGACGTCGTGATCATGCAGGGCGAGGCGCTGCTGCCGCTGGAGGGGGCGATCCGCGCGACGGCCGGTCCGGGCACGACGGCGCTGAACGTGATCACCGGTCCGTACGGGCAGACCTTCGGCGACTGGCTGCGGGACTGCGGTGCCACGGTGATCGATCTGGCGGTCCCCTTCCACACGGCGGTGACGGCCGCGCAGCTCCGGGACGCCTTCGCCGAGCACCCGGAGATCGACTTCGTGTCGCTGGTGCACGCGGAGGCCGCTACCGGCAACACCAACCCCGTCGCGGAGATCGGTGCGGCGGTACGGGAACAGGGGGCGCTGTTCTATCTGGACGCCGTGGCGTCCGTCGGGGCCGAGTCGGTGCTGCCGGACGCGTGGGGCGTGGACCTGTGCGTGATCGGCGCGCAGAAGGCGATGGGCGGACCGGCGGGTGTGTCGGCGGTGTCGGTGAGCGAGCGGGCCTGGGCGCGGATGGCCGCGAACCCCGGGGCGCCGCGCCGGTCGTACCTCTCCCTGCTGGACTGGAAGGAGAGGTGGGTCGACGGCGGCCGCAAGGCGCTGCCGCACGCTCCGGCGCAGCTGGAGATGCTGGCCCTGGAGGCGTGCGTGGCACGGATCGAGGCGGAGGGCCTGGAGATCGTCATGGCCCGGCACGCGGCCGCCGCGGCGGCGACGCGCGCGGGGGCCGTGGCGCTGGGCGGGGGCCTGGAGCCGTATGTGCACGACGCGGCGGAGGCGGCTCCGGTCGCCACGACGCTGCGGACGCCGTCGGGTGTGGCGGCGTCGGAGCTGGTGGCCCGCGCCCTGGCACTGGACCCCGCGCTGCCGCTGGCGGCGGGAGGCGGCGCACCGGCCAAGGAGATGATCCGGGTCAACCACTACGGGGCCGACGCCACGCGGGGTGCGGTGCGCGGGAGCCTGGTGGCACTTGGGGCGGCGCTGACGGAGAAGGGACTGGACGTGGATGTGACGGGGGCGCTGCGGGCGGCGGAAGAGGCCTGGGGGTAGAACCGGGTCACGTGGCCGCGGCGGGAACACCGGTTCCGTGATCATGCCGGACGGGGCCAGCCGGCATTCTTCGCGAGCATATCGCCGAAGTTACGGGATTCTGAATTCACCGCCATTACCGAATTCCGACCCGCGACGGCTTTCCCATGTTCTTCTTCCCCCGTTCTCCGCGGCTAAACACCATGGATTTCGAGGAGGTTGCAGGCGCGTGACGCATTGCACAGAACCAGCGTTCTGCGGCTTTTGGCCTACCACAAACACCGCATAACGTCTCCCAGCCTCAGTGGCATCACGGAATCCCCACGGCCCCTCCATGCGTTATTGAATTTCCCTGGGTAAGTTCCTTCCGCATGACTGCCGCACAAGCAGACCTCCGCATCGACCGCCCCTCCACGGCGGACGGGGCCGCACTCTGGCGTATTGCCAAGGAATCCGGAAACCTCGACCTGAACTCGTCCTACAGCTATCTGCTGTGGTGCCGCGACTTCGCCGGCACCTCGGCCGTGGCGCGCGCGGAGGACGGGGAACCGGTCGGGTTCGTCACCGGATACGTACGGCCTGCGGATCCCCACACCCTGCTGGTCTGGCAGGTGGCGGTGGACTCCGCGTACCGGGGCCGCGGTCTCGCCGCCGCGCTGCTCGACGGACTCACCGCGCACGTGGCCGCCGAGCGCCCCCTGACCGCCGTCGAGACCACCATCACCCCGGGCAACACCGCCTCCGAGCGGCTGTTCACCTCGTACGCCGCCAGGCACGGGGCCGCACTCAGCCGCGAGGTGCTGTTCGACTCCGGGCTGTTCCCGGACGGCCCGCACGACCCCGAGGTGCTGTACCGCATCGGCCCCCTCGCCCCCCAGAGCCTCTGACCCCCACCCCCACCCCTCCCCACTCCCCCCACACCGAGGAGCGATTCGTCGTGACCATCACCCAGCCCGACCTCACCGTGTTCGAGACCCTCGAGTCGGAGGTGCGCAGCTACTGCCGCGGCTGGCCCGTCGTCTTCGACCGTGCGCAGGGCAGCCTGATGTACGACGAGGACGGCCACCGGTACCTGGACTTCTTCGCCGGTGCAGGGTCCCTCAACTACGGCCACAACAACCCCGTGCTGAAACGGGCGCTGATCGACTACCTGACGCGCGACGGCGTCACCCACGGGCTCGACATGTCGACCGTGGCCAAGCGGTCGTTCCTGCAGACCTTCCGGGATCTGGTGCTGCGGCCGCGCGACCTGCCGTACAAGGTCATGTTCCCGGGCCCGACCGGCACCAACGCCGTGGAGTCCGCGCTGAAACTGGCGCGGAAGGTGAAGGGCCGCGAGGCGATCGTGTCGTTCACCAACGCCTTCCACGGCATGTCGCTGGGGTCCCTCGCCGTCACCGGCAACGCCTTCAAGCGGGCCGGAGCCGGGATTCCGCTGGTGCACGGCACGCCCATGCCCTTCGACAACTACTTCGACGGGACCATCCCGGACTTCCTGTGGTTCGAGCGGCTCCTCGAGGACCAGGGCTCCGGGCTCAACAAGCCCGCCGCGGTGATCGTGGAGAGCGTGCAGGGCGAGGGCGGGATCAACGTGGCCCGGCCCGAATGGCTGCGCGCCCTCAAGGAGCTGTGCGAGCGGCAGGACATGCTGCTGATCGTCGACGACATCCAGATGGGCTGCGGACGCACGGGCGCCTTCTTCTCCTTCGAGGAGTCCGGCATCACGCCCGACATCGTCACCGTGTCCAAGTCCATCAGCGGGTACGGGCTGCCCATGTCGCTGTGCCTGTTCCGGCCGGAGCTCGACGTGTGGGAGCCGGGCGAGCACAACGGCACCTTCCGCGGCAACAACCCGGCGTTCGTGACGGCGACGGCCGCCCTCGAGGCGTACTGGACCGACGGGTCCGCGATGGAGAAGCAGACCCGCTCGCGCGGGGAGCAGGTCGAGGAGGGGCTGATCTCCATCACCGAGGAGAACCTCGCCGACGTGAAGGAGTACCGCGGGCGCGGGCTGGTGTGGGGGCTGGAGTTCCACGACAAGGAACGGGCCTCGCGGGTCGCGCGCCGCGCGTTCGAACTGGGGCTGCTCATCGAGACGTCCGGCCCGGAGGGCGAGGTCGTCAAGCTGCTGCCGGCCCTGACCATCACCCCCGAGGAACTGGACGAGGGGCTGAGCGTCCTGGCCCGCGCCGTCCGCGAGACCGTCTGACCGCGGGCGGCGGAGAAACGAGAGAGACGAGAGAGACGACAGAGAGGGACGCGATGATCGTCCGTTCGTTCAAGGACATCGAAGGCACCGACCGGCATGTGCGGGCCGCGTCCGGCACCTGGGAGAGCAAGCGGATCGTGCTGGCCCGGGAGCGGGTCGGGTTCTCCCTGCACGAAACGATTCTCTACGCCGGTACCGAGACGTCGATGTGGTACGCCAACCACATCGAGGCCGTGGTCTGTGTGCAGGGCTCCGCCGAGCTCACCGACCACGAGACCGGGAAGTCGTACGCGATCACTCCCGGAACCATGTACCTCCTGGACGGCCATGAGCGGCACACGCTGCGCGTCCTGGAGGACTTCCGCTGCCTCTGCGTGTTCAACCCGCCCGTGACGGGCCGGGAGGACCACGACGAGAACGGCGTCTATCCCCTGCTCACCGAGCCCGAGCTCACCGAACCCGAGGAGGTGTGAGTACCGTGACCACGCTCACCGATCTCTATCCCACCCGCGGCACCACCGAGGTGTCCGTCCCCCGCCAGGACCCCGTCGTCTGGGGCTCTCCGAGCACCCCGGGCCCGATCCCCGCGGCCGACCTCCAGACCTACGAGCGCGACGGCTTCCTCGCCGTCGAGCAGCTGATCGGCGATGAGGAAGTCGCCGTGTGCCGGAGGGAGTTGGAGCGACTCGTCACCGATCCGGAGATCCGGGCGGACGAGCGCTCGATCGTGGAGCCGCGGTCGAAGGAGATCCGGTCCGTCTTCGAGGTGCACAAGCTGAGCCCGGTGTTCGCGGCCCTGGTGCGCGACGAACGGGTCGTCGGGCGGGCCCGGCAGATCCTCGGCTCGGACGTGTACGTGCACCAGTCGCGGATCAACGTCAAGCCGGGCTTCGGGGCCGGCGGCTTCTACTGGCACTCCGACTTCGAGACCTGGCACGCCGAGGACGGGCTGCCGAACATGCGGACGGTGTCCGTCTCGATCGCGCTGACCGAGAACCTGGACACCAACGGCGGGCTGATGATCATGCCTGGCTCGCACCGGACGTTCCTCGGCTGCGCCGGCGCCACACCGAAGGACAACTACAAGAAGTCGCTGCAGATGCAGGACGCGGGCACCCCGTCGGACGAGGCGCTGACCTCGATGGCCGACGCCCACGGCATCAAGCTGTTCACCGGCAGGGCCGGTTCGGCGACCTGGTTCGACTGCAACTGCATGCACGGGTCCGGCGACAACATCACGCCGTACCCGCGCAGCAATGTGTTCATCGTGTTCAACAGCGTGGAGAACACGGCCGTCGAACCCTTCGCGGCCCCGGTGCGCAGGCCCGAGTTCATCGGCGCTCGGGACTTCACACCGGTCCGCTGACGTCCGGTGCGATGCCGGCCGGGCGGCCCTGGTCGCGGCGACGGACACCGGCTCGCACCTGCTCGAAGAGATCGAGCAGGTGCGGCGCGAGCCGGCCCCTAGGGCCCTTCTGATGGATCTCCGCGGGAGAAGGAGCGGCGTTCGGTGCGTGCTCTCGGCGTGCCGGGCGGAAGCCCTCGTAGCGGAGCTACTAG
>NZ_JBEOWF010000043.1:0-99471 GCF_040295925.1 Streptomyces sp. NPDC002588 | reverse complement strand
CGGGGCGCGCCCGACAACGCGGCTGGGGGTCCCCCCTCTGGGGGAGGGCGTGCCAGACGCCGCCAGGCAGGCGGGACTTTCGAAACACGCCCTAGACCGGCGCCCTGCGGGGCGGTCGTCTCCGACACGCAGTCAAAGAGCGGGCGAACATTTCACGTTCGCCCGCTCTTTTGTCGTACTGGTCAGTAATCTCATCGCCCGTGACCAGTCGATACAGATCGCCCGAGAGTGCCGACATGGCGTCGGCTCGCCCCAACTCGCTGTCGCCGCGCCGCCGTACGGTCGTCAAGGCGGCTGCGGCCACCGCCGTCCTGGCCGGCCCGCTCGCCGCCGCGCTGCCCGCCCGGGCCGCCGAGGCCCCCGCCTTCCTGCACGGTCTCGCCTCCGGCGACCCGCTGCCCGACGGCGTCCTGCTGTGGACGCGGGTGACGCCCACCGCAGAGGCGACGCCCGGCTCCGGCCTCGGCCCGGACACCGAGGTCGGCTGGACCGTCGCCACGGACAAGGCGCTGACCAACGTGGTCGCGCGGGGCTCCACCACCGCCACCGCCGCCTCCGACCACACCGTCAAGGCGGACATCCGCGGCCTGACACCGGCCACCGACTACTGGTTCCGCTTCTCGGCCGGCGGCACCGACTCCCCGGTGGCGCGCACCCGCACCGCGCCGGCGGCGGACGCCACCGTCACGGGCCTGCGGTTCGGTGTGGTCTCCTGCGCCAACTGGGAGGCCGGCTACTTCTCCTCGTACCGCCATCTCGCGGCCCGCGGCGACCTGGACGCCTGGCTGCACCTCGGCGACTACATCTACGAGTACGGCACCGGCGAGTACGGCACCCGCGGCACCGTCGTGCGGCAGACCTCGCCCACGCACGAGATCGTCACCCTCGCCGACTACCGCACCCGGCACGGCAAGTACAAGACCGACCCGGACCTGCAGGCCCTGCACGCCAAGGCGCCCGTCGTCGCGATCTGGGACGACCACGAGTTCGCCAACGACAGCTGGTCGGGCGGCGCGGAGAACCACACCGAGGGCGCCGAGGGCGCCTGGACGGCCCGTCAGGCGGCCGCCAAGCAGGCCTACTTCGAGTGGATGCCGGTCCGCCCGGCGATCGCCGGCACCACCTACCGGCGCCTGCGCTTCGGCAAGCTCGCCGACCTGTCGCTGCTCGACCTGCGCTCCTTCCGCTCGCAGCAGGTCGCGGTCGGCAACGGCTCGGTCGACGACCCGGACCGCACGATCACCGGCCGCGCCCAGCTCGACTGGCTGAAGGCCGGGCTGAAGGCGTCCGACACCACCTGGCGGCTGGTCGGCAACTCGGTGATGATCTCGCCGTTCGCCATCGGCTCGCTCTCCGCGGACCTGTTCAAGCCGCTCGCCAAGCTGCTCGGCCTGCCGCAGGAGGGCCTCGGCCTCAACACCGACCAGTGGGACGGCTACACCGACGACCGCCGCGAGCTGCTGGCCCATCTGCGCTCCAACGCCATCGGCAACACCGTCTTCCTGACCGGTGACATCCACATGGCGTGGGCCAACGACGTGCCCGTGGACGCCGGGACCTACCCGCTGTCGGCCTCGGCCGCCACCGAGTTCGTGGTCACCTCGGTGACCTCCGACAACCTCGACGACATCGTGAAGGTCCCCGAGGGCACCCTGACCGCGATCGCCTCCCCGATCATCAGGGCCGCCAACCGGCACGTCCAGTTCGTGGACACCGACCGCCACGGCTACGGCGTCCTGGACATCACCGCCGAGCGCGCGCAGATGGACTACTACGTGCTGTCCGACAAGACCAGCCCCGCCGCGACCTCCGCCTGGTCCCGCTCGTACCGCACCCGCAGCGGCACGCAGAAGGTGGAGCGGACCTACGACCCGGTGTAACCGCCGCTACAGCGACTCGAGGAAGCCGAGCGCCACCCGCCAGGTGGCCTCGGCGGCCTCCGCGTCGTAGTCCGGCAGGTCCGGGTCGGTGTACAGGTGCCCCGCGCCCGCGTACCGGTAGATCTCCACGTCGGCGCCCGCTCTGCCCATCTGGAGGTACCAGGCGCTCAGCCAGTCGTCCGTCTCGAACGGATCCGGCTCCGCGACGTGCAGCTGCACCGGCAGCTGGTCCACCGACACGTTCGGCGCGAGGTCCGACGTGCCGTGCAGGAGCAGCAGACCGCTGGCCTTCTCGTCACCGAGGGCGAGGGTCTGGGCGATCGACGCGCCCAGTGAGAACCCCGCGTACACGAGCCCTCTCCCCGAGTAGGGCGCGGCCGCCAGGACGGCTCTCTTCAGCAGCTCGTCCTTGCCGATCGCCTCGTTGTGCGCCATGCCCTCCTCGACCGAGTCGAACGTACGCCCCTCGAAGAGGTCGGGCGTCCACACCTCGTGCCCGGCGGCACGCAGCCGGTCCGCCGCGGCGCGCACGGCGGGACGCAGTCCGTAGGTCGAGTGAAAGAGCATGATGTTCATGCGCCCATGGTGCCAGCCGCCACTGACAACGCAGTGTGTGAGTCTCTGCACGGAAGTCACATGTTCAAGGCCCCGCCCGTCCGGTTACTTTCGGGGGCATGGAGAACCTGATCCGTCCCGTGATCGTGTTCGGCGGGTCGGTGGTGCTGACCGTGCTCATCGGCTGGGCCACCGACCTGCTGCTGCGAAAGGCCGACGCGCGACACAGTGAGACCCCGCTGTGGGGGCTGCTGCGCCGCGGTCGGATCCCGTACCAGCTGGTGCTGTGCGCGGCGATGCTGAGAGGGTCCTACGACCAGGCCCAGATGCTGGAGGACCACCGCACCGGGATCGGCCAGGCCCTCACCCTGGTTCTGATCGGCGCCGCGGCCTGGCTGGTGATCCGGATCGCGGCGGCGGTCGTCGAGACGTCGTACTCCCGCTACGCGCGCATGCACCGCGACCCGGCCCGGGTGCGGCGGGTGCGCACCCAGGTGTCGCTGATCATGCGGGTGGTGGCGGCCGTCGTCGGAGTGGTCGCGGTGGCCGCGATGCTGCTGACCTTCCCGGCGATGCGGGCGGCGGGCGCCTCGCTGCTGGCCTCGGCCGGCGTCCTCGGCATCGTCGCCGGTGTGGCCGCCCAGTCGACGCTGAGCAACATGTTCGCCGGGCTGCAGATCGCCTTCGGCGACATGGTGCGCATCGGGGACACCGTGGTCGTGGACGGCGAGTGGGGCACGGTCGAGGAGATCACCCTGACCTTCCTCACGGTACGGACCTGGGACGAGCGCCGGATCACCATGCCGGTGTCGTACTTCACCTCGAAGCCGTTCGAGAACTGGTCGCGCGGTACCCCGCAGATGACCGGCATCGTGTACTTCCACGTGGACCACACGGCCCCCATCGACGCGATGCGCGAGAAGCTGCGCGACATCCTGCGCGAGTGCCCCGCCTGGGACGGCCGCGCCTGCGGCCTGGACGTCACGGACACCACCCCGAACACCATGCAGGTGCGGGCCCTGGTCACGGCGAAGGACGCCGACGACATCTGGACGGTCCGAGTCACGGTCCGCGAGCAGATGGTCCGCTGGCTGGCCAGGCAGCACCCGTACGCGCTCCCGCGGGTCAACACGGCGGACGCGACCCCGCCCCCGGGCCGCATCCCCGGCCAGGACCGCTCCGCCACCCCGGACGGCGCGGCGCGGCGCAACTGACGTCCGCCGCTCAGTTCCCGCGTTCGGCGCCGCCGTTGACCTGGATCACCTGCGAGGTGACGTGTCCCGCGGCGGGGGAGGCGAGCCAGTGCAGCGTGGCGGCCACGTCCCCGGGCGTCCCGGCCCGTCCCGTGAAGGTCTCGCCGATCAGCCGCTCGCGGCGGGCGGGGTCGATGGCGTCCCCGAAGAACCCGGTGTCCTCGATGTACCCGGGCGCGACCACGTTCGCGGTGATCCCGCGCGGGCCCAGCTCCCGGGCGAGATCACGGGCGTACGGGTGCAGCGCGGCCTTGGCACCGGCGTACGCCCCGCTTCCGGACCCCCGGTAGGCGGCGATCGAGCTGACGAACAGCACCCGCCCGCCGGGCGAGGCGAGCCGGTCCTTCAACGCCTCGGTGAGCAGGGCCGCGGAGAGGGTGTTGATCCGGAAGCTCACGGTCCAGTCGTGCGCGACCCGGTCGAGCGGATCGTCGCTGTCGGCCGGCGGTTCGAGCAGCCCCGTGCCACCGGCACTGTGGACGAGGACGTCGACGGTCCCGAACCTCTCCGCGACGAACCGCTCCACACCCCGGACCTGCTCGGGTTCACCGAGATCGGCGGCGTACGTCAGCGCCCCGTCGACCCCGGCCTTCTCCAGTACTTCCGCCCGCCGCCCGAGCAACAGCACCCGATCCCCGTCGGCTGCGAAGGCCTGCGCCGCGGCGAGCCCGATTCCCGTACCTCCACCGCTGATTACAACATTACGTTCCATGCTCCGAGCGTAACCAGGGACACCGGCAAGGTCACGACGGTTCACGAGACCGCGATGAAGGCGATCACCGAAGGCTCCGCACGTCCAACTGCCGCAGCACCCGGTCCACCACCTCCGGATCCGCCCCCACCTCGCCGCGCGCCGCCAGCACCTCGTGCCGCGCCGCGCTCATCATCTCCCCCTGGATCCGCCGCACGCGCTTCAGCCGCCGCACCCGCCGCTCGTGTCCCTCCAGTCGCTCCTCCTCCCCCATCTCGGGACTGATCCGCACCCCGATCTCATAGGCGCGCCGCAGCATCTGCTCGGACAGTTCCTCCGAGAGTTCCTCCGCCTCCTCGATCTCCCGCAGCCTGCGCTTCGCCGCCTTCGCCGCCCGGACCGCCAGCTCCCGTTCGAACTCCTTCTCCCGCTCGGTGTCCGCCTGCACCCCCAGCCGCTTCACCAGCCACGGCAGGGTCAGCCCCTGCACCACCAGCGTTCCCATGATCACTCCGAAGGCGATGAAGACGATCTCGTCCCGGTCGGGAAACGGGTCCCCCGCATCCGTCCTCAGCGGAATCGCCAGCGCCAGCGCGACCGACGCCACCCCCCGCATCCCCGACCACCACATGATCACGGTCTCCCGCCAGCTCATCGGGATGTCCTCGTCGTAGTCCCGCCGCGCGTGCAGCCGTTTCGTCAGCCAGGTCGCCGGCATCAGGTACAGCAGCCGGACGACGACCACCACGGCCACCACGATCCCCGCCCAGCCGAGCATCTCGCCCCACCGCCCGGACGCCGTACGGATCGCGTTGTGCAGCTCCAGCCCGATCAGCCCGAACGCCACACCGGTCACCAGCGTGTCGACGATGTCCCAGAAGGCGTGCCCGGCGAGCCGGGTCAGCACGTCGTCGGGGTCGGTGGCGTACTCCGCGAGGAACAGCGCGCAGGTCAGCACGGCCAGCACACCGGAACCGTGCAGTTCCTCGGCCAGCACGTACGCCGCGTACGGCACGAGCAGGGTGAGCCCGATCTGCAGCGTCGTCTCCCCGAGCAGGTCGAGCAGCCTGTTGGCGCCCCAGCCGAGCCCCACGCCCACGGCGACCGCGACCACGGCGGACAGCACCAGCTGGAGCACCGCCTGCCCCGGTGCGAACTCCCCGCTGAGGACGGCCGCGATCGCCACGTGGTAGAGCACGATGGCCGTGACGTCGTTGAACAGTCCCTCGCCCTCCAGGATGGAGACGAGCCGGCGCGGCAGCCCGAGCTGCCCGGCGACTGCGGTCGCGGCCACCGGGTCGGGCGGCGCGACTAGGGCGCCCAGCGCGACGGCCGCGGCGACGGGCAGCCCGGGCACCACCGCGTGGGCGACGGCGGCCACACAGACCGTGGTGACGAACACCAGCGCCACGGCGAGCAGGAAGATCGGCCGTTTGTTCGCGGTGAACTGCCGCCACGACGTCCGCCGCACCGCCGCGTAGAGCAGCGGCGGAAGCAGCAGGGGCAGGATCAGATCCGGCGGCACGTTCACATTGGGCACGAAGTCGAGCACCGCGAGGACGATCCCGAGCAGGGTCATCAGGACGGGCGAGGGCAGCCCGAACCGGTCTCCGACCGGGACGCTCACCACGGCCCCGAGCAACAGCACGAACAGCAGGGCCAACTGATCCACGGTCAACGCTCCGGGAGTCTAGGGTCTGTCCGGCCGTGCAGGAACGTCCGTTCCCCTGCCTCGCACCCGGCACTAGAGAGAGCGGCGCATGGAGCGGTGGGGGATCCCCGCCTCCATCTCCTCCGGCCCGTACGCCTCGTACCCCAGCCGCTCGTAGAAACCCAGCGCCTGGGTCTGCGCGTGCAGGTCCACCGCCGTGAGCCCGTGCGCGCGTGCCGCCTCCTCGACGGCACGCACCAGCGCGACCCCGACGCCCAGCCCGCGCGCCTCGCGTGTCACGGCGAGCCGCCCGAGGGACCCCACCGACAGGTCGCCGCCGGTCTTCGCCGCGGCCGCCTCCGCCCCGTACAGCAGCCGCCCGGTCCCCAGCGCCACGCCGTCCTCCCGGACCGCCAGCACATGCACGGCGGCGGTGTCGTACGCGTCGTACTCCAGGTCCTCCGGGACGCCCTGTTCGGCGACGAAGACCTCCTTGCGCACCGCGAAGCACGCCTCCAGGTCGGCGGGGTCCTGAGCGACGCGGACCGTGTACGCGCGCGTGCCGCTCATCCGTACGTCTCCTCACGGACCTGGTCCAGGGCCTTCTGCAGGTCTGCCGGGTAGTCGCTGGCGAACTCCACCCACTGACCGTCACCGGGGTGCTCGAAGCCGAGCCGCACCGCGTGCAGCCACTGCCGGGTCAGGTGCAGCCGCTTCGCGAGCGTGGGGTCGGCGCCGTAGGTGAGGTCGCCGACGCAGGGGTGGCGGTGGGCGGCCATGTGGACGCGGATCTGGTGGGTGCGGCCGGTCTCCAGCTTCACGTCCAGCAGGGAGGCCGCGCGGAAGGCCTCGATGAGGTCGTAGTGCGTGACGGACGGCTTGCCGTCGGCCGTGACCGCCCACTTGTAGTCGTGGTGCGGATGCCGGCCGATGGGCGCGTCGATGGTGCCGCTGGTGGGGTCGGGGTGGCCCTGGACCAGTGTGTGGTAGCGCTTGTCGACCGTGCGCTCCTTGAACTGGCGCTTGAGCGAGGTGTACGCCCGCTCCGACTTGGCCACGGCCATCAGACCGGACGTACCGACGTCCAGCCGGTGCACGATGCCCTGGCGCTCTGCGGCACCCGAGGTGGAGATGCGGTAGCCGGCGGCCGCGAGCCCGCCGATGACGGTCGGGCCGCTCCAGCCGGGCGACGGGTGCGCGGCCACGCCCACCGGCTTGACGATCACCACCACGTCCTCGTCGTCGTACACGATCTCCATGCCCTCGACCGGCTCGGCGACGATCTGCACCGGGGCGGGGGCCTGCGGCATCTCGACCTCGAGCCAGGCCCCGCCGTGCACCCGCTCCGACTTGCCGACCACCGAGCCGTCGACCGAGACCTTCCCCGCCGCGGCGAGCTCCGCGGCCTTGGTGCGGGAGAAGCCGAACATGCGGGAGATGGCGGCGTCGACGCGCTCGCCCTCCAGGCCGTCCGGCACGGGCAGGGTACGGATCTCGGGAATCGTGCTCACCCGTCGAGTATGCCGGACGGCTCCCACACCGCCGTACGGGCCTGTGGACAACCGCTCGGGGCCCAGGAGGGCGGGTTCAGTCCTTGTGGACGGTACCGTCCGGGTCGAGCCCCTTGAAGGACAGCAGCACGATCAGGATGCCGCCGCAGACGATCGCCGAGTCGGCGAGGTTGAACACCGCGAAGTGCTTCGGCGCGATGAAGTCCACGACCGCGCCCTCGAAGACGCCCGGCGAACGGAAGATCCGGTCCGTGAGGTTGCCCAGCGCACCGCCGAGCAGCAGGCCGAGCGCGATCGCCCAGGGCAGGCTGTAGAGCTTGCGGGCCAGGCGGGCGATCACCACGATCACCGCCGTCGCGATGACCGTGAAGATGACCGTGAAGGCCTCGCCGAAGCCGAAGGCCGCGCCCGCGTTGCGGATGGCCTCGAACTTCAGCCAGTCCCCGATGATCTCGATCGGCTCGTGATGCTCCAGCTTGGCGACCACGATCATCTTGCTGACCAGGTCCAGGAGGTACGCGAACGCGGCGACGGCGAAGAGCACGGCGATCCGGCGCTTGCCCCTGGGCCGCGCCCCGGTGCTCTCCTGCCCTTCGGGACCGTCCGGGCCGGACGACTGCTCCGGCTCGGCCCCTGCCGCCTCTGGGGTATCCGGCGTACCGATGATGCGCTCCGCCTCTGCCACGTGAGTCCCTCGACCTAGGTACCTGACTGAGGATGAGGGTACGGCACGCTCCCGCACCCGCACGCGGTCAGTACCGACGCTCCTGTTTCTGCTTGCACTCGACGCACAGCGTGGCCCTGGGGAAGGCCTGCATGCGTGCCTTGCCGATGGGGTTGCCGCAGTTCTCGCACAGGCCGTACGTGCCGGCGTCCAGCCGCTCCAGGGCGTGTTCGGTCTGGATCAGCATCTCGCGCGCGTTGGCGGCCAGCGCCAGTTCGTGCTCGCGCGTGATGTTCTTCGTCCCGGTGTCCGCCTGGTCGTCGCCCGCGCCGTCCCCGGAGTCCCGCATCAGCCCCGCGAGAGCCACCTCGGACGAGGCGAGTTCCGCGCTCAGCCGCTCCTGCTCGGACTGCAGCTCCGCGCGGGCCTCGGCGACCTCCTCCGCGGTCCAGGGATCCTCGCCGGGGCGGACCGCGAGTTCGCCGGGTTCCACCGCGGCGAGGCGTGCCTTGGGCACCGCGGACTTCGCCGCCGTGGCCGTGCCAGGAGTCTTCTTCGCAACCACTGTCGTGGCTCCCGTCTGCTCCGCGGCCGAGGCCGCGCCCACCTTCTTGGCCGTGCTCTTCTTTCCCCCACGCACCGCAGCCACGCCCGTGCCGGCGTTCCCGACGGCAGCCTTGTCGCCACTCGCTTTCTTCCCGGCGGTCTTCCTGGCCACGGTTTTTCCGACGGCTTGCTCGGCGGCAACCTTCTTGGCGGCCGCTTTCCCGACAGCGGTTTTCCCGGCAGGGGCTTTCCCTGCGACGCTCTTGGCGGCCGCCTTCTCTGCCGGCGCCTTTCTGGCGGCCGTCTTTCCGGCGGTCGTCTTCCCGGCCGCGGCTCCTGTGGTCTTCGTGCCTGCCGTCTCCTTGGCGGCGGCCTTCACACCGGCGGCCTTCTTCGCCGCGGTCTTCTCGGTACCCGCCTTCCCGACTGCGGTCCTCCTGGCGGCGGTCTTCTTGGCCGTGGTCTTCCTGGCCGTGGTTTTCTTCGCAACCGTCCTTCCGGCCCTTTCGGCCACGGTCTTCACCGCGTCCGCCGCGGGCGCGGCGCCCCGGGCGCTTTTCTTCCCTCCGACGCTTTTGGCCGCACCGCCGGAGGCTCGCGTGGACCTGCCGGACGCCGACTGCTGTACGGCGGTCTTTTTCGCCACCATGGCCGCGGCCCCTTCACATATTGTGATCTTGCGCGCGCATCGTGCTGGGACGATAAATCGACTCGAGACGCACGGCAACGGGGCACACCGCCCGAATCGCCCGCCTCGCGCACTCCACGCGGCCGGCCTGCCTGCGTTGTGCCCAGCTCCCCGAGGGGTAATCCGAAGAACCGACCATCCCGGAATCCGAACACGCGTACCCCTCCAGAAGGCGGCCAATCGGGTCACATCCCGCTCGTCCGCGGTCCGCTTCCGGGAGCGCCGTAAACCGGTCGGCCGCTGTCGGTGCGGAGCCGTACACTGGGCGGAGCGAAAAGCGTGGATGGGGACGAGTAGCGGCGTACGCAGCCCAGAGCGACCCGGGGACGGTGGAAGCCCGGGGGCGAGCGCGACGTGAAGATCACCCCGGAGCCGCCGGAAGAAGGCCCCCACAGGGTTGGTAGACCCGGCATCGCGACCCCAATGAGCGGGCTCACCGGAGCACAGGGCGCACCGGAGGGCCAAGGAGGGTGGTACCGCGGGAGCGCGCCGCACACGGCGTAGACAGGCAAGAAGGCTCTCGTCCCTCCGACGGAAGGCAATACGTCCGCCGGAGGAAGATCGATGACGCAGTACCGCCAGGTGCCCGCCCAGGTCGACCTGCCCGCCCTCGAGCACGCCGTGCTCGACTTCTGGCGCGAGCAGAAGATCTTTGCCAAGAGCCTGGAGCAGTCCGAGGGCCGCCCCGAGTGGGTGTTCTACGAGGGCCCGCCCACGGCGAACGGCATGCCCGGCGCCCACCACATCGAGGCACGCGTCTTCAAGGACGTCTTCCCCCGCTTCCGCACCATGCGCGGCTACCACGTGGCCCGCAAGGCCGGCTGGGACTGTCACGGCCTCCCGGTGGAGCTGGCGGTCGAGAAGGAACTCGGCTTCAGCGGCAAGAAGGACATCGAGGCGTACGGCATCGCCGAGTTCAACGCCAAGTGCCGTGAGTCCGTGCTCCGCCACACCGACGCCTTCACCGACCTGACGAACCGCATGGGCTACTGGGTCGACCTCGACGACGCCTACGTCACGATGGACCCCGAGTACATCGAGTCCGTCTGGTGGTCGCTCAAGGAGATCTTCAACAAGGGCCTGCTGGTCCAGGACCACCGCGTCGCCCCCTGGTGCCCCCGCTGCGGCACCGGGCTGTCCGACCACGAGCTGGCGCAGGGCTACGAGACGGTCGTGGACCCGTCCGTGTACGTCCGTTTCCCGCTCACCTCCGGTCCGCTGGCCGGCCAGGCCGCCCTCCTGGTCTGGACGACGACCCCCTGGACCCTGGTCTCCAACACGGCCGTGGCCGCGCACCCCGAGGTCACCTACGTCGTCGCGACCGACGGCGAGGAGAAGCTCGTCGTCGCCGAGCCGCTCGTCGCCAAGGCACTCGGCGAGGGCTGGGAGACCACCGGCCAGACCTTCACCGGCGCCGAAATGGAGCGCTGGAACTATCAACGTCCGTTCGAGCTGGTGGAGTTCCCGGCACCGGCGCACTACGTGGTCAACGCCGCGTACGTCACGACCGAGGACGGTACGGGCCTGGTCCACCAGTCCCCCGCCTTCGGCGAGGACGACCTCGAGGTCTGCCGCTCCTACGGGCTGCCCGTGGTCAACCCCGTCCGCCCCGACGGCACCTTCGAGGAGTCCGTCCCCATGGTCGGCGGCGTCTTCTTCAAGAAGGCGGACGAACAGCTCACCGAGGACCTCCAGCAGCGCGGCCTCCTCTTCAAGCACATCCCGTACGAGCACAGCTACCCGCACTGCTGGCGCTGCCACACCGCGCTCATCTACTACGCGCAGCCGTCCTGGTACATCCGCACCACCGCCGTCAAGGACCGCCTCCTCCAGGAGAACGAGAAGACCAACTGGTTCCCCGACACGGTCAAGCACGGCCGCTTCGGCGACTGGCTGAACAACAACATCGACTGGGCGCTGTCCCGCAGCCGCTACTGGGGCACCCCGCTGCCGATCTGGCGCTGCGAGGACGACCACCTCACGGTCGTCGGCTCGCGCGCGGAGCTCACCGGACTGACCGGCACCGACCAGTCCGGGCTGGACCCGCACCGCCCGTACATCGACGCGGTCACCTTCGCCTGCCCCCAGGAGGGCTGCGGACACACGGCCACGCGCGTGCCGGAGGTCATCGACGCCTGGTACGACTCGGGTTCCATGCCGTTCGCGCAGTGGGGCTACCCGTACAAGAACAAGGACCTGTTCGAGTCCCGCTACCCCGCCCAGTTCATCTCCGAGGCCATCGACCAGACCCGCGGCTGGTTCTACACGCTGATGGCGGTCGGCACCCTGGTCTTCGACAAGTCGTCCTACGAGAACGTGGTCTGCCTGGGCCACATCCTCGCCGAGGACGGCCGCAAGATGTCCAAGCACCTGGGCAACATCCTGCAGCCGATCCCGCTCATGGACCAGCACGGCGCCGACGCGGTGCGCTGGTTCATGGCCGCCGGCGGCTCCCCCTGGGCGGCCCGCCGCGTCGGCCACGGAACCATCCAGGAGGTCGTCCGCAAGACGCTCCTCACGTACTGGAACACGGTCGCCTTCCAGGCCCTGTACGCCCGTACGTCGGGCTGGGCGCCGTCCGGGGCCGACCCGGCCCCGGCCGACCGCCCGCTGCTCGACCGCTGGCTGCTGTCCGAACTCCACGCACTCACCGACCAGGTGACCCGGTCGCTGGAGGCGTACGACACCCAGCGCGCCGGCAAGCTGCTCTCGGCGTTCGTCGACGACCTGTCCAACTGGTACGTCCGCCGCTCCCGGCGCCGCTTCTGGCAGGGCGACAAGGCGGCCCTGCGCACGCTGCACGAGGTCCTGGAGACCGTCACCAAGCTGATGGCCCCGCTGACCCCGTTCATCACCGAGCGGGTCTGGCAGGACCTGATCGTGCCGGTCACCCCGGGCGCCCCCGTGTCCGTACACCTGTCGTCCTGGCCGGAGGCCGACCTCTCCGCGATCGACCCGGAGCTGTCGAAGCAGATGGTCCTGGTCCGCCGTCTGGTGGAGCTGGGCCGCGCCACGCGCGCCGAGTCGGGCGTCAAGACCCGCCAGCCGCTGTCCCGCGCCCTCATCGCGGCCGCCGGCTTCGGCGAGCTCTCCCCGGAGCTGCACACGCAGATCACCGAAGAGCTGAACGTCGAGTCCCTGGCGTCCCTCTCCGAGGTGGGCGGGTCGCTGGTCGACACGACCGCCAAGGCCAACTTCCGCGCCCTGGGCAAGCGGTTCGGCAAGCGCGTCCAGGACGTGGCGAAGGCCGTCGCGAACACGGACGCGGCCGCCCTCTCCCTCGCCCTGCGCGAGGGCACGGCCTCCGTGGAGGTCGACGGCGAGACCGTGACACTCGCCCCCGACGAGGTGATCATCACGGAGACCCCGCGCGAGGGCTGGTCGGTCGCCTCCGACTCCGGCGCCACCGTCGCCCTCGACCTGGAGATCACCGAGGAACTGCGCCGCGCGGGCCTGGCCCGTGACGCGATCCGGCTGATCCAGGAGGCCCGCAAGAACAGCGGCCTCGACGTCGCCGACCGCATCGCGCTGCGCTGGAGCGCGACCGACCCGGCCGCCGTCGACGCCCTGGCCGGTCACTCCGCCCTGATCGCGGACGAGGTCCTCGCCACCGACTTCGCCCAGGGCGAGGCGGACGACAGCTACGGCACCCCGTTCACCGACGAGGGCCTGACCCTGACCTTCCGCCTGCGCAAGGCGTAAGGACATACCCGGAAGGGCCCGGTTCCTGAGGGAACCGGGCCCTTCGACACATCCAGCGACTCCGTCAACATCGTCGACACGCGTAAAAAGGGCGGGACCCCGGATGGAAATCCGGGGCCCGCCCTTTGAACGCTGCCGACGCCTAAGGCGTACTACTGGCCGTCAGTTGTCGTCCTCGTCGATGAGGAAGCCACGCATCGGCGAGGGAGCCTGACCCATCGGGGAGGGGCCCTGCGGACGTACCGGAGCCATCGGCTGAGTCATGGCCGGGGACATCTGCTGCTGCCCGCCGTAGGACGGCGCGGCAGGGCTGGGAGCACCCATGCCCGAACCCATGCCCGAGCCCATGCCGGGCGCACCCGAACCGTAGGACGGGGCACTCGCACCGGCCGGGGCCATGGAGGGCGCCGGGGACGGCGGCAGGGAGGCGGCGGCGGGGGTCCGCGGCGGCGCGAGGGAGTCGTCGGCCTGGGTCTCCAGCTGACGCAGCTGGGACTCGAGGTACGACTTCAGCCGCGTACGGTACTCGCGCTCGAAGCCGCGCAGGTCCTCGACCTTGCGCTCCAGCGTGGCGCGCGCGGACTCCAGGGAGCCCATGGCGACGCGGTGCTTCTCCTGCGCGTCCCGCTCCAGAGCGTCGGCCTTGGCACGGGCGTCACGCTCGAGCCCCTCGGCACGCGAACGCGCCTCGCCGACGATCTTGTTGGCCTCGGAACGGGCCTCGGCGATCGCCTGGTCGGCGGTCTGCTGGGCCAGCGAGAGGACACGGGCGGCGCTGTCGCCACCGGGGCCCTGACCGGGGCCGCCCATCGGACCGCCCATGGGGCCGCCCATCGGGCCACCCATCTGCTGCTGCATGGGGGGCTGACCGCCCATCGGGCCGCCCATGGGGCCCTGGCCCATCGGACCCTGACCCATCGGGCCGGGACCCTGCGGACCACCCTGACCGCCGGGGCCGGCGGGCAGCTGCGGGGCACCGCTCGGCAGCTGGGGCGGGCCACCCATGGGGCCACCCATCTGCTGCTGCGGGGGGCCAGATATTCCGGCGGGCACCGGCGCGCCCGGACCTCGCATACCCTGCTGCGGCATCCCCTGCTGGGGCATTCCGCCCTGCGGCATCCCCTGCTGGGGCATTCCGCCCTGCTGCATGCCGCCCGGCTGCATGCCTCCCTGCTGCATGCCGCCCTGGGGCATTCCGCCCGGCTGCATGCCACCCTGCTGCATGCCGCCCTGCTGGTCCTGCGGCTCCGGCGGCTTGCGCATGTTCTGCTGGTTCTGGGCAGCAGCGCGCGTGGCCGCGGCCAGTTTGGCGCGCAGGTCCTCGTTCTCGCGGAGAAGTCGGGTCAGTTCGGCTTCGACCTCGTCGAGGAAGGCATCGACCTCGTCCTCGTCATAGCCTTCTCGGAGGCGGACGGTCGTGAACTGCTTGTTCCGCACGTCCTCGGGGGTCAACGGCATCTCTTCACCTCAACGTAGTCGTCGGCATCGGCAAGACGGTAGTTCACATCGCTCACAGCCGGCTCACGATCGAGATCAGGATGTAGACGATGATCATCAGTACGAAGAAGGACAGGTCGAGCGCCACGCCCCCGAGACGCAGCGGCGGGATGACCCGCCGCAGAAGCTTGAGCGGTGGATCGGTGACAGTGTAGGTGGCCTCCAGAACGACCACCATCGCCTTGCCGGGTTGCCATGAGCGGGCGAACTGGAAGACGTAGTCCATGACCAACCGGAAGATGAGCACGATGAGGAACACCATCAAGGCGATGTAGACGACATCCAGGACCACGCCCATGTTCGGTGCTTCCCTCTCCCCTGTTTCCGTGCTGCTCGTACTGCTCTGTACTGCTTTTCCGGTCTTGCGTCTCAGCTCTGGTTGAAGAACCCGCCCTCTGCGATGCGGGCCTTGTCCTCCGCCGTGACATCGACGTTAGCAGGCGACAACAGGAACACCTTCTGCGTCACCCGCTCGATGCTGCCGTGAAGACCAAACACCAAACCGGCCGCAAAGTCGACAAGTCGCTTCGCGTCTGTGTCGTCCATCTCAGTCAGATTCATGATCACCGGGGTGCCCTCACGGAAGTGTTCCCCGATGGTACGGGCCTCGTTGTAGGTCCGGGGGTGGAGTGTGGTGATCCGGTACGGCTCTCGTTCCGACACGACCTTGGGCATGATCACCGGTGCGTTCTTCTCCAGGGACTGACGTTCTTGTGTGATGGATGCCACGGGCGCGATGCGCGCCGGACGCCCGGATTCCGCGACCGGCGCGGAGGATCGGGCGACCGGCTCGCGCGGCGCGGGCGGCTGTACGATTCGCACCTCTTCGTCCCGTTGGGACTGGTGTGCACCGTGTGACTGGTGGGACGGCTCGTGCCGCCGGTGATCCCGTTCGGGTTCCGGGTCGAGCTCGGGTTCGAAGTCGTCGTCGGGGTCGAATCCCCGGCCGTCGTACCCATCGTCCTCCACGAGGCCGAGGTAGACCGCCATCTTGCGCATCGCGCCGGCCATGCTCTGAGTCCTCCGCTCTGTGGTGGATCGACTTTCGACTGCCAAGTCCCGCGATCCACGTGGCCCTTGTGTCCGCCTGTCGGCGGTAATGACCATATTTTCTGCTGTGGTCCGACTTCCTGGCGACGTTACCCGAGCCTGGGGCGGACTCCGAGTACCGCAGTGCCGACGCGCACATGTGTCGCCCCGGCTGCCACGGCCTCCTCGAGGTCCGCACTCATCCCTGCGGAAACCATGTTCGCAGCCGGATGGGCTCGGCGCAGGTCAGTCGACAAATCCATCAACCGCCCGAAGGCCGCCCGTTCACGTCCCGCGTACTCCCCGGTCAGAGGTGCGACGGTCATCAGTCCGGCCAGCCGCAGCCCCGGCGAGCCGGCCACCAGACCGGCCAACTCCTCGACCCCGCCCGGCGCCACGCCACCCCGGTCACCGCGGGCGCTCTCCCCGGCGTCCAGCGCGACCTGGATCAGGCACCCCACCTCCCGTTCGGCCCGCACGGCCTCCTTCGACAGCGCGGTCACCAGCCGGGCCCGGTCGACCGACTGCACGAAGTCCGCGTAACCGACCACGGACCGCACCTTGTTGGTCTGCAACTGACCGACGAAGTGCCAGGAAAGGGGCAGGTCCGAGCATGTCGCGGCCTTGGAAGCGGCGTCCTGGTCCTTGTTCTCGGCGACATGGCGCACGCCGAGCTCCGCCAGGATCCGCACGTCGCTCGCCGGATATGTCTTGGTGACCACGATGAGGGTCACTTCGTCCCGCGCGCGCCCGGCGGCGGCGCACGCGCCGGCGATGCGCTCCTCCACCTTCGCCAGATTTCCGGCGAGTTCGTCCCTACGGTCGGTCATGCCACATCAGTCCAGCCAGACATATCCCGCGAGTCGCCCCGTGGCGCGGTCGCGGCGGTACGAGAAGTGATCGTCCGACTCCCGGGTGCACACCGGCGACTGATCCCGGTCGCACACCCCGAGCCGGTCGAGCTGCGCGTGCACCCCTGCGGTCACGTCGACCGCGGGAGTGCCCCAGCTCGTCTCGGCGTACGCGGCGGACTCCACCGCGGCCACCTCGGCGCGCATCTCCTCCGGCACCTCGTAGCACCGGCCGCACACCGCGGGTCCGGTGCGGGCGACGATCCTGGACGGCTCGGCGCCGAGCTCCACCATGGCCCGTACGGCGGCCGGGACGACCCCCAGGGCCATGCCCGGCCGGCCCGCGTGGGCCGCGGCGGCGACCCCGGCGACCGGGTCGGCGAGCAGGACGGGGGTGCAGTCGGCGGTGAGGACCGCGAGGGCGAGTCCGCGCCGGGTGGTGACGATCGCGTCGACCTCCGGCACCGGACGGTCTCCCCAGGGCCCGTCCACGACCGCCACGTCCGCGCCGTGCACCTGGTTCATCCAGACCACGTCGGCCGGGTCGAGACCCAGCGACTTGGCGGCCAGTTCCCGGTTGGTGCGTACGGCCTCGGTGTCGTCGCCGACCGCGCCGCCGAGGTTGAGCTCCTCATACGGAGCGGCGCTCACCCCGCCCCACCGGTCGGTGAAGGCGAAGTGCGCGCCGCTCGCGTGTCCGCGCTGGCCTATCACTTCAGGAAGTCCGGCACGTCCAGCTCCTCGGCCGCGCTGTCCGAGTAGGTCCGCGACGGCGGCACCGGCGGGGAGACCGGAAGTTCGGCCACCGGCTCGGGGGCCGGCTCCGGCTCCTCCTTGGGGGTCACGCTGCCGAGCGAGCCGAAGGAGGGGCGGCTCTCCGGCTGCCGCACCGGAGTGGGCTCCTCGCGGCGGGAGGAGGCCGAGGACGAGCCGAGGACGTTGTCCCGGCGGGCCGGGGGCTGGCCCCCGTCGAAGCCGGCCGCGATGACGGTGACCCGGACCTCGTCGCCGAGCGCGTCGTCGATGACCGCGCCGAAGATGATGTTGGCCTCGGGGTGGGCGGCCTCGCTGACCAGCTGGGCGGCCTCGTTGATCTCGAACAGACCGAGGTCGGAGCCGCCGGAGATGGAGAGCAGGACGCCCCGGGCGCCGTCGATGGAGGCCTCCAGGAGCGGCGAGGAGATCGCCATCTCGGCGGCGGCCACCGCGCGGTCGTCGCCGCGGGCCGAGCCGATGCCCATGAGGGCCGAACCGGCCTCGGACATGACCGACTTGACGTCGGCGAAGTCGAGGTTGATCAGACCGGGGGTGGTGATGAGGTCGGTGATGCCCTGGACACCGGAGAGCAGGACCTGGTCGGCCGACTTGAAGGCGTCGAGCACCGAGACCTGACGGTCCGAGATGGACAGCAGCCGGTCGTTGGGGATGACGATGAGGGTGTCCACCTCTTCGCGGAGTTCGGCGATGCCGTCCTCCGCCTGGTTGGCGCGGCGCCGGCCCTCGAAGGTGAAGGGACGGGTCACCACGCCGATGGTGAGGGCGCCCAGGGAGCGGGCGATGTTGGCCACGACGGGCGCGCCGCCGGTGCCGGTGCCGCCGCCTTCACCGGCCGTCACGAAGACCATGTCGGCCCCCTTGAGGACCTCCTCGATCTCCTCGCGGTGGTCCTCGGCGGCCTTGCGGCCGACGGCCGGGTTGGCGCCGGCGCCGAGTCCGCGGGTGAGTTCGCGACCGACGTCGAGCTTGACGTCGGCGTCGCTCATCAACAGCGCCTGCGCGTCGGTGTTGATGGCGATGAACTCGACGCCCTTGAGACCGACCTCGATCATCCGGTTGATGGCATTGACACCACCGCCGCCGACACCGATGACTTTGATGACTGCGAGGTAGTTCTGCGGTGCTGCCACGTCGAAGGCCTCTCGCCTCGAGTTACGTGTCGTCGCCTCGCGGGTGACGCGATCCGACGACTGATGCCGAATGGGACGGTCCGTTTCGCCGACCCGAACCCTAACGCTGAAGTTTAGGGTTACCAGTGTGTGTGTTCCTTGGAGTCTTCTGAACAGGACACTAAGTCGACAAGTGGCGCCCGTTCAACGAACACGCCGAACCTCCCGTTTTTCTTTTCACCCTATGTGATCAGCCGTGTCGCTGCCCAACCAGGGTGCTGGCCTGCGCGTATGTGCGTCAACTCCCCGCTGACGCAGGGGCCGTGGGAGCGCTGACATCGAAGTGCCGCGCGGCCGGAGAGGCTTTCATGAGAGCGGTGAGCGTACGGCCCTTCAGGGCGCCCTTCTCGGCGCTCCCCCAGGAGACCGTGCGGCCGTCGGTCAGCTCCAGCGAGATGTCGTCGTAGGAACGGACCTTGAGGGCACGGGTCCGCTGCGTGACCGCGGCCGGAAGGTCGCCGGCGACCCGCACCGCCTCGCGCACCAGTCGGTCCTCGCCGAAACGCCGCAGGCTCGCGGCGCCCGAACCGGTGGAGGAGATGGCCATTTCGAGGAGCGGCGCGTTCTTCGGCACTTCGGAAATCGTGGCGAACCGGACGCCCTCGTCGTCCACTTCCACGAAATTCGACCCTTTTCGTATGAACAGAACGGGCTGCCGCTCGGTCACTTTCAGGCCGATTCCATGGGGCCAGGAACGCACCGCTTCGACCTCGTCGATCCGGGGCAGTCTCGCGCGCAGCCGCGCCTCGATCTCCCCGGTGTCGACGGAGATCAGCGGTGAGCCGAGCGGTACGGCGGCGGCCTCGCGCACCTGGGCGGGCGTCAGCACGTGGGTACCGGACACCGAGACGCGCTCGACGCGCGTCCACCCGGAGCCGTACAACACCCAGATGCCGGCCGCCCCGAGAAGGATCACGGAGAGTGCCAGAAGGATGATCATACGGAGCCGGCGCGGGCCCAGCCTCCGGACGAGGGGCGGGCCGGACGACTCCTGCTCACGTGCACCGCGCTCGGCGGTGGCGGATCCGGCCACGCTCCCTACCCTTTCGTCATACGGTCCTATTGGCGTGTACGGGAGGCCGCGATCGCCTCGTACACCATGCCGACGAGCAGTTCGTCGGCGTCCCTGCGGCCGAACTCGCTGGCGGCACGGGACATCTCGTACAGCCGGTGCGGGTCGGCGAGCACGGGCAGGACGTTCTCCCGGACCCACTCGGGGGTCAGTTCCGCGTCGTCGACGAGGAGTCCGCCGCCCGCCTTGACCACCGGCTGGGCGTTCAGCCGCTGTTCGCCGTTGCCGATGGGCAGCGGGACATAGGCGGCCGGGAGCCCGACGGCGGAGAGTTCGGCGACGGTCATCGCGCCCGCGCGGCAGAGCATCATGTCGGCCGCGGCGTACGCGAGGTCCATCCGGTCCACGTACGGTACCGGGATGTAGGGGGGCATTCCCGGCATCTGCTGGACATGCGGCAGTTCGTTCTTCGGGCCCACCGCGTGCAGGATCTGGATGCCGGCCTGCTGCAGCCAGGGCGCGACCTGCTGGACGACCTCGTTGAGGCGGCGGGCACCCTGCGAGCCGCCGGACACGAGCAGCGTCGGCAGGTTGGGGTCGAGCCCGAACATGTGCCGGGCCTCGGGACGGGCGGCGGCGCGGTCCAGCGTGGCGATGGAGCGGCGCAGCGGGATGCCGATGTAGCGGGCGTCGCGCAGCTTGCTGTCGGGCGTGGAGACGGCCACCCGGGCGGCGTACCGGGAGCCGATCTTGTTGGCGAGGCCGGGCCGGGCGTTGGCCTCGTGGACCACGATCGGCACGCCGAGGCGCTTGGCCGCGAGATAGCCGGGCAGGGCCACGTAGCCGCCGAAGCCGACGATGGCGTCGGCCTTCGTGCGCTCCAGGATCTGCTCGGCCGCCTTGATCGTGCCGCGCAGCCGGCCCGGCACGGTGATCAGCTCGGGGGTGGGCTTGCGCGGCAGCGGCACGGCCGGGATCAGCGCGAGCTCGTAGCCCCGCTGCGGAACGAGCGTGGTCTCCAGACCGCGCTCCGTGCCCAGGGCCGTGATCCCCACCGTGGGGTCCTGCCTGCGCAGGGCGTCCGCGAGGGCGAGCGCGGGCTCGATGTGGCCGGCGGTCCCCCCACCAGCGAGTACGACATGCACCGAAATTCACCGCTCTCCGGACGGTCGCGCCGCCGAGGCACGCCGTCGCATCGTGTTCCATCTCCGGGGTCCCCGGTTCGGCTGAGGACCCCCGGCACCCCGCTTTCTACCAAAGCGGGGTTGCCGCATCGCAAGCGCCGCCCGTGCGGCGGGATCGTCGCGTGCGAAGGCGATCAGCAGCCCGATCGCGAACATGGTCGGCAGCAGGGCGGACCCTCCGTAGGAGAACAGCGGGAGGGGGACTCCGGCGATCGGCAGCAGACCGAGCACCGCACCGATGTTGATCACCGCCTGCGCGGTGATCCAGGTGGTCACACCTCCCGCGGCATACCTCACGAAGGGGTCCTCCGTGCGTCCGGCCACGCGGATACCCGCATAGCCTAGAGCCGCGAAGAGGGCGAGGACCGACAGCGTGCCCGCGAGGCCCAGTTCCTCACCGGTGACGGCGAAGATGAAGTCGGTGTGGGCTTCCGGGAGTTGGCCCCATTTCTCCACACTGGCGCCGAGCCCGGAACCGAAGATGCCGCCGGAGGCGAGGGCGTAGATCCCGTGGACGGCCTGCCAGCAGTCGGCGGCCCCGGACCTGGGCTCGGTGGCGCCGATGCAGGCGAGCCTGGCCATCCGGTTGGGGCTGGTCTTGATGAGGATGATCCCGATGGCGGCGGCGACCGACAGCACGCCGACGAACAGCCGGGTGGGTGCCCCGGCGAGCCACAGCAGGCCGAAGAGGATCGCCGTGAGGATGATCGCCGTACCCATGTCGCCGCCGAGCATGATCAGGCCGAGCAGCATGAACGCGGCCGGGACGAGCGGCACCAGCATGTGCTTCCACTGCGTGAGCAGCTTCTTGTCCTGCTTGCGGGCGAGCAGGTCGGCGCCCCACAGCACGAGCGCGAGCTTGCCGAACTCGCTGGGCTGGATCTGGAAGGAACCGCCGAGCGAGATCCAGTTCTGGTTGCCGTTGACCGCCATCCCTATCCCGGGCACCTGCACCAGGGCCATCAGGAAGACGGCCCCGGCGAGGATCGGGTAGGCCAGCGCCCGGTGCAGCCTGACCGGGATCCGGGAGGCGACCAGCAGCAGGACGGCGCCGATGGAGGCGGCCAGGAACTGCTTGCGGAAGAAGAAGGATCCCGGCAGCGACATCTGCAGCGCGGTGATCTGCGAGGCGGAGTACACCATCACCAGGCCGAGCACGGTGATCAGCAGACTGCCGCCGAGGATCACGTAGTACGCGGTCAGCGGCCGGTCCCAGGCCTTGCGGGCCCGTGTCCAGGCCCTCAGGAGGGGGTTCTCACGCGGGGGCCGGGCGGCGGGAGGCCTGCGGGCCGCCCGCTGTACGGGCGGCCGGCCGGTACGACTACTGGACATCGGCACTCACCGTCCGGGCATCCGGCCACATCCGAGTCACGCGTCCTCCAAGGGTCCTGGAGCAACCGTCGCGGCCGGGACCCGCCGTCAGGTGTCCGCGCCGAGTTCGCGCACCGCATCGGCGAACGCGTCCCCGCGCTGGTTGTAGTTGACGAACATGTCCATGGAGGCACAGGCCGGGGCGAGCAGCACCGTGTCGCCTTCGGTGGCGAGGCGCCGGGCCTCCTGGACGGCCGCGAGCATCGCCCCAGTGTCGGTCCGTTCGAGGTCGACGACGGGTACTTCGGGGGCGTGTCGCGCCAGCGCTTCACGGATCAGCGCGCGGTCGGCGCCGATGAGGACCACTCCGCGCAGCCGCTTCGCCGAGCCCGCGACGAGTTCGTCGAAGGTCGCGCCCTTGGCGAGCCCTCCCGCGATCCACACGATCGACGGGTACGCCGCCAACGAGGCCTGTGCCGCGTGGGTGTTGGTGGCCTTGGAGTCGTCGACGTACGCGACGCCGTCCACGTCGGCCACGTGCGCGATGCGGTGGGCGTCCGGGGTGAAGGCCCGCAGACCGTCCCGTACGGCCGTGGGAGGCACCCCGAAGGCCCGTGCGAGGGCCGCGGCGGCGAGGGCGTTGGCGATGTTGTGCGGGGCGGGCGGGTGGACGTCGGAGACCTCGGCGAGTTCCTGGGCGTTCTGCTGCCGGTTCTCGACGAAGGCCCGGTCGACCAGGATGCCGTCCACCACTCCGAGTTGGGAGGGTCCCGGGGTGCCGAGGGTGAAGCCGACGGCCCGGCAGCCCTCCTCGACGTCCGCCTCGCGCACCAGGTCCTCGGTGGCCTTGTCGGCCACGTTGTAGACGCAGGCGACCTGATTGCCCTCGTAGACACGGCCCTTGTCCCTGGCGTACGCCTCCATGGAGCCGTGCCAGTCGAGGTGGTCCGGCGCGAGATTCAGCACGGTCGCCGAATGCGCCCGCAGCGAGGGCGCCCAGTGCAGCTGGTAGCTCGACAACTCCACCGCCAGGACGTCGTACTCCTCGTCCCCGAGCACGGCGTCCAGCAGCGAGACGCCGATGTTGCCGACGGCGGCCGTGCGCAGGCCGGCCGCCTTCAGGATCGACGCCAGCATCTGGGTGGTGGTCGTCTTGCCGTTGGTGCCGGTGACGCACAGCCAGGGTGCGGCTCCGGGGCCCCGCAGTCGCCAGGCGAGTTCGACGTCGCCCCAGACGTCCACCCCCGCCTCGGCCGCCGCCGCGAAGAGCGGCTTGTCGGGCTTCCAGCCCGGCGCGGTGACGATCAGTTCGGTGCCTTCGGGCAGGGTCGCCCCGTCGCCGAGGCGCACGGTGACACCGAGCGCCCGGAGTTCTTCGGCCTGCTCACGCGCGCGTGCGTCGTCGCCGTCGTTGACGACGGTGACCTTCGCGCCGAGCCCGTGCAGCACCTTGGCCGCCGGGATGCCGGAGACGCCGAGCCCGGCGACGGTGACGTGTTTGCCCTCCCAGGAGGGACCCTGCCGGTCGGTCACTTTTCTGCTGCCCATCCCGCGTAGAAGAGCCCGAGTCCGACGATCACACAGATGCCCTGGATGATCCAGAAACGGACCACGACAAGGACTTCGGACCAGCCCTTGAGTTCGAAGTGGTGCTGGAGTGGCGCCATGCGGAACACGCGCTTCCCGGTCAGCCGGAACGAGCCGACCTGGATGACGACAGACATGGTGATGAGGACGAACAGGCCGCCCATGATGGCCACCAGCAGCTCCGTGCGGGAGCAGATGGCGAGACCCGTGAGGACACCGCCGAGCGCGAGCGAACCGGTGTCACCCATGAAGATCTTGGCCGGCGACGTGTTCCACCAGAGGAAGCCGAGACAGGCACCCATCAGCGCGGCGGAGATGACCGCCAGGTCCAGCGGATCGCGCACCTCGTAGCAGGCGTTGGGGTTGGTCAGGGTCTCACCGTTGGCGCAGGACTCCTGGTACTGCCAGACGCCGATGAACGTGTAGGCGCCGAAGACCAGGACCGAGGCACCGGTGGCGAGGCCGTCCAGACCGTCCGTCAGGTTCACGCCGTTCGACATCGCGAGGATCATGAACAGCGCCCAGACGACGAACAGCACGGGGCCGATCGTCCAGCCGAAGTCCGTGATGAACGACAGCTTCGTGGAGGCCGGGGTGTTGCCGCGGGCGTCCGAGAACTGCAGGGAGAGCACCGCGAAGCTGATGCCGACGATCAGCTGGCCCGCCATCTTCGCCTTGGCCCGCAGACCCAGCGATCGCCGCTTGACGATCTTGATGTAGTCGTCGAGGAAGCCGACCAGGCCCATGCCGCACATCAGGCCCAGCACCAGCAGACCGGTGTAGGTCGGCGGCTTGCCCGTGATCAGCTTGGACAGGAAGTACGCCGCGACGGTCGCCAGTATGAACGCGATGCCGCCCATGGTCGGCGTACCGCGCTTGCTGGCGTGCTCGCGCGGGCCGTCGTCGCGGATGTACTGGCCGTAGCCCTTGCGCGCCAGCAGCTTGATCAGCAGCGGCGTGCCGATCAGCGTCAGGAAGAGGCCGATGACGCCGGAGAACAGGACCTGCTTCATCATCGGGCAGCGACCTCACCCTCGGCACCGGTCGCGAGCAGCGCCTGCGCGACGCTCTCGAGACCGACCGAACGGGACGCCTTCACGAGCACGACGTCCCCCGGGCGCAACTCGCTGCGCAACAGGTCGACAGCCGCCTGTGCGTCGGACACGTGCACCGACTCCTCACCCCACGAACCCTCGTTGTATGCGCCCAGTTGCAGCCAGGCGGCTTCCCTGCCCCCGACCGCGACGAGCTTGCCGACATTGAGCCGGACGGCGAGCCGCCCGACCGCGTCGTGCTCGGCGAGCGCCTCGTCCCCGAGCTCGGCCATCTTGCCGAGCACCGCCCAGGTCCGCCGCCCCTTGCCCATGGCCGCCAGCGCGCGCAGCGCGGCTCGCATGGACTCGGGGTTCGCGTTGTAGGCGTCGTTGACGATCGTCACGCCGTCCGGGCGCTCGGTGACCTCCATCCGCCAGCGGGAGAGGGAGCCCGCCTCGGAGAGCGCGGTGGCGATCTCAGTTACGGACATGCCCAGCTCATGGGCGACGGCGGCCGCGGCGAGCGCGTTCGACACGTGGTGCTCACCGTACAGGCGCATGGTCACGTCACTGCACCCGGAGGGTGTGTGAAGGCTGAAGGAGGGCTGTCCGCTGTCCGTGAGTCGTACGTTCTCCGCCCGTACGTCCGCTTCGTCGGTCTCGCCGAAAAGGACCACCTTCGCCTTCGTACGGGAGGCCATGGCCCGGACCAACGGGTCGTCGGCGTTGAGGATCGCGGTCCCGCCCTCATGGGCCGGCGGCAGGGACTCGACCAACTCGCCCTTTGCCTGTGCGATCTGTTCGCGGCCGCCGAACTCGCCGATGTGGGCGGAGCCGACGTTGAGCACGAGGCCGATCTTCGGCGGTGTCAGTTCGGCGAGATAGCGGATGTGCCCGATGCCGCGAGCGCCCATCTCCAGTACCAGGAACCGGGTTTCGGCGGTGGCGGACAGGGCGGTCAGCGGCAGCCCGATCTCGTTGTTGAGGGAGCCGGGTGTGAAGACGGTCGGCGCCTTGCGCCGCAGCACCTGGGCGATGAGGTCCTTGGTGCTGGTCTTGCCGGCCGAGCCGGTGAGCGCGACGAGGGTCGTGCCGAGCTTGCGCACGACGTGGCGGGCGAGGGCGCCGAGGGCGGCCTGCACGTCGTCCACGACGATCGCGGGCACGCCGACCGGGCGCGAGGCCAGTACGGCCGCCGCACCCGCCTCGACGACCGCCCGGGCGAAGTCGTGGCCGTCCACGTGTTCGCCGACGAAGGCGACGAAGAGGCTGCCGGGCTCCACCTCGCGGGAGTCCCGGACGACGGGTCCGGTGACCTCCGCGGAGGGGTCCGGTATGTCGTACGTCTGCCCGCCGACGACTGCTGCGATCTCGGCGAGGGAGAGGGCGATCACAAGTTCATCCCTGGGTCTGCTGGATAGCTTCGCGAAGCACCTGGCGGTCGTCGAACGGACGCACCACCCCGGCGATGTCCTGGCCCTGCTCATGCCCCTTGCCCGCGACCAGCACGGTGTCCCCGGCGTGCGCGCGGGCGACGGCCGCGGCGATCGCGGCGGCCCGGTCCTCGAACAGGAGGACCTCGCCGCGCTCGTGCGCCGGCACCGACGCGGCGCCTTCGAGCATGGTCGCGAGGATCGCGAGGGGGTCCTCTGAGCGGGGGTTGTCCGATGTCAGTACGGCGGTGTCGGAGAGCCGCGCGGCGGCGGCGCCCATCGGCCCGCGCTTGGTGCGGTCCCGGTCGCCGCCGCAGCCGAGCACGACGTGCAGCCGGCCCTTGGTGACCTTGCGCAGCGCCCTGAGGACCGACTCGACGGCGTCCGTCTTGTGGGCGTAGTCGACGACCGCGAGATAGGGCTGGCCGGCGTCCACGCGCTCGAGGCGGCCCGGCACCCCGGGGACGGCCGCGACGCCGTCGGCGGCGGTCTGCGGGTCGATCCCGGCTGCGGCGAGGGCGACGACCGCGGCGAGGGTGTTCGCCACGTTGAACGAACCGGGCAGCGGCGCCCTGGCGGTGACCCGCGCTCCGTCCGGGCCCAGGATGGTGAACGTCGAGTCCATCGGGCCGATGCGGACGTCGTCCGCGCGCCAGTCGGCGTCGGGGTGGCCCTCGGCGGAGAAGGTGACGACCGGGACCTCGGCCTCCCCGGCCAGCCGGCGGCCGTACTCGTCGTCGAAGTTGACCACGCCGAGTCTGCTGCGTTTCCGGGTGAACAACTGCGCCTTGGCCTGGAAGTAGTCCTCCATGCCGGAGTGGAACTCCATGTGCTCCGGGCTGAGGTTGCTGAACACGGCGATGTCGAAGACGCAGCCGTCGACCCGGCCGAGGACCAGCGCGTGGCTGGAGACCTCCATCGCGACCGCCTCGACCCCGCGTTCGCGCATGACGGCGAACAGGGCCTGGAGGTCGGTGGCTTCGGGAGTGGTGCGCTCGGACCTGATGCGCTCCTCACCGATGCGCATCTCGACCGTACCGATCAGCCCGGTGGACTTGAGGGCCTTCAGGCCGCCCTCGACCAGGTAGGCGGTCGTCGTCTTGCCGGAGGTGCCTGTGATGCCGATCTGAAGCAGGTCACGGCCCGGGTGGCCGTAGATCGTGGCCGCCAGCTCGCCCATCCGCGCGCGCGGGTCCTCGGCCACCAGGACCGGCAGGCCGGTCGCGGCGGCGCGTTCGGCGCCGGTGGGATCGGTGAGCACGGCGACCGCGCCGAGGCCGGCGGCCTGCGTGACGAAGTCGGCGCCGTGCAGCCGGGCGCCGGGGAGCGCGGCGTACAGGTCGCCGGGGCGGACGGCGCGCGAGTCGTGGGTGATGCCCGTGACGGCTGCGGCGCCTTCCCCGCTTCCCGCGCCCTCCGCACTCCCCGCGCTCTCCTCGACGGTGACCCCCAGTTGGCCGGCGAGCTCCGCGAGGGGTGTGGCGGAGACCTGGGCCGGCCTGGGCGGTCCCGGATATGTCACGGAAGCGCCCTTCTGGGTGGTTTGGGACTGATCAGCGTGTGGCACGGCGGTGAGCGTACCGGGCGCACCCGCCTGCGGGCGAAGCGAGGAGGCGGGCGAGGCCTGGTTCCCCGGGTCGGGAGTGATCATGGTCACGGGCTGGTTCCTGGCTGGTTCGGCGCTGAACACGGGCGGAGGGCACTGGACGGGCGGGACGGGCGGCCCCTGGGCGGGCGGCGACGGTCGGACGGACGGACGGGTGGGTGGACTGGCTTACGGATCTCAGGGAGTGAAGGTGACGGGGAGCTTGGCGGCCTTCGCCCCGGTCGGCGGGACCTGCAGGGTCTTCAGGGCGAACTCCATCACCTGCTTGAAGATGGGGCCGCAGATCTGGCCGCCGAAGTAGCTGCCCGCGGTGGCGTTCTGGATGGCGCAGTAGACGGTGACACGGGGGTTGTCGGCGGGCGCGAACCCGGCGAACGACGAGGTGTAGCCCTTGTACTTGCCGGTGGCCGGATCCACGCGGTTGGCGGTGCCCGTCTTGCCCGCGACGCGGTAGCCGGGAATGCGCGCCTTGGTACCGGTGCCCTCCTGGTCGTCGACGACCGACTCCAGCATCTGGGCGAGGGTCTTCGCCGTCTTCTCGCTGACGACCCTGGTCTTCTTCGGGGCGGCGGCGGGTGTGAAGCGGCCGTCGGGACCCTGGGTGCCGCGCACCAGGCTCGGCTCGACGCGCACACCGCCGTTGGCGATCGTCGAGTAGACGGAGGCCGCCTGGAGTGCGTTGAGGGACACGCCCTGGCCGAAAGGAATCGTGTACTGCTGCGAGGTCGACCACTTGTCCGGCGGCGCGAGGATGCCCTTCGTCTCGCCCGGGAAGTCGATCCCGGTGTAGCTGCCGATGCCGAACTTGCGCAGGTAGGAGTACAGGACCCGGTTGGCCTCGGCCTGGGTCCTGCCGAGCTGTCCGGTGGCCAGGATGGTGCCGATGTTGCTGGACTTGGCGAGCACGCCGTTGAGCGTGAGGTTCCAGGTCGCGTGGTCGATGTCGTCCTTGAAGAGCCGGTCGCCGCGGTGCAGCCGGTTCGGCACGACGACGTGCGTCAGCGGGGTGGCGACGTTCTCCTGGAGGACGGCGGCCATCGACATGATCTTGGCGGTGGAGCCGGGCTCGTAGGCGTCCTGGAGGGCGGCGTTGCCCAGGGCGGCCGGGTCGGCCGTGGAGAGGTCGTTGGGGTCGAAGCCGGGCGAGTTGGCCATGGCGAGGATCTCGCCGGTGCGGGTGTCCTGGACGACGACGTAGCCGCGGTCCGCCTTGGACGCCTTGACCTGTTCGGTGATGGCGTTCTGCGCGGCCCACTGGATGTCCCGGTCCAGGGTCAGCTCGACGTTCGAGCCGGGCACGGCGGGGGTCTCGGTGGAGCCGCCCGCGGTGGGCACCTGACGGCCCCCGGACTGGGCGTAGCGGATCTTGCCGTCCTTGCCGGTCAGGGTCGCGTTCAGCTCCTGCTCGATGCCGCCGCCCCCCTTGCCCTCGGCGTTGACCCAGCCCAGAACGGCGGCGGCGAGGTCGCCGTTGGGGTAGACGCGCTTGCTGCTGGGAACGGCGAAGACCCCGCCGAGGACGTTGACCGTGCCGTCCGTGCCCTCCTTGGCGGTGAGCGCGGCCTTCAGGTCCTTGATCTGCTTCCAGACCTGCGGGGTCTGCCGGCCGGCCAGTTTCGTGTAGCGGGATTCCGCGTCCGCGGGCCGCAGCTTTTCGACGATCGCGGACTGCTCCTGGCCGAGGATCGGCGCGAGGAGCGCGGCGGCCTGCTCCGGACCGTCGTCGATCTTCAGGTTCTGGCGGTTGAACATCATGGGGTCGGCCGTGATGTCGTACGCGTCCTCGCTGCTGGCGAGGGCGACCCCGCTGCGGTCGGTGATCTCGCCGCGCTCGGCGGCCAGCACCTGGCCGACGTACCGGTTCTTGTCCGCCTTGGCGGCGTACGTGCTCGCGTCGACCGCCTGGACCTGGAGGAGACGGACCACGAAGGCGGCCATCACCAGGGTCAGGGCGAGGCCGACCATGCGCAGCCGGGGCCGCGGGCTGCCGAGCCGCAGGGGCCGCGGGGCCGCGGGGCGCGCCGGGGCGGGGCGGCGGGCCGGACGGGCGCCGGGGCCCGGCCGCCGCTGGGCTGACGCGGGGCGGGCGGGCCGGGCGGACCGGGCGGGGCCGGGCACACGCCGGCGGGGCGGTTCCCTGTCGGACACTTCCGTCACCTGCCGGGGGTCGTGGGGGCGGCCGCGGCCGGAGCGGGGACCGCGCTCTGTACGGGAGAGACGCCCGCGGGGGCGGAGGACGGCGACACCGGCGCCGGGGTGGGCGCGGGCGACGCGATCGTCTGGGACAGCGTGACGGCCTCGGGCGGCCGCACGACGGCGCCTTGGGAGGACCGCAGGGACGCGGCCGAGGGGACGCCCTTCACGGTGCCGTCGGGGTCCAGGAAGGCGGGGTCGCCACCGGGGATCATGCCGAGTTCACGGGCGCGGCGCTGGAGAGCGTCCGGGGCGGAGTAGGAGTCGATGTCCCGCTGGAGCGCCTGTTCCTCGTCGGTGAGGTTCTTGGTGTCCTTCTGGAGGTCGGTCATCTGGAAGGAGCCCTCGCTGAGGGCCGAGTTCAGCACGAGCAGTCCGATGAGGCCGCCGCCGAGCAGCAGGACGACGAGCAGGACGAAGGGGGTGCGGGCGGCCTGGCGCGGGCCCGAGGGGAAGAGACGCGCGAGCCGGGCGGCCCTGCCCTTCAGTTCGGGTTTCCTGCTCACTCGCCCTCCCCCAAGTCCGGTTCTCCCGCCTGTGCCCGCCCGTGCCCTCGCGTCACACGGATCATTCGACGGACTCCCTGATGCGCTCCGCGCCGCGCAGCCGTGCCGGGGCGGCGCGCCGGTTCTCGGCGACCTCCTCCTCGGTGGGAAGTTCGGCACCACGGGTGAGCAGCTTGAGCCGGGGCTGGTAGCGCTCGGGGACGACGGGCAGCCCGGGTGGGGCGGTGTTCGCGGCGCCGGCCGCGAACACCTGCTTGACCAGCCGGTCCTCCAGCGAGTGGTACGACAGGACGGCGATCCGCCCGCCGATCCCGATCGCCTCGACGGCGGCCGGGATCGCCCGCTCCAGGACGGACAGCTCGCCGTTGACCTCGATGCGCAGCGCCTGGAACGTGCGCTTGGCGGGGTTGCCGCCGGTGCGCTTGGCGGCCTGCGGGAGCGCGTCCCTGATCAGCTCGACGAGCCGGGCACTGTTGGTGAACGGCTCCTTCGCGCGCTCGCGCACCACCGCGGAGACGATCCGCTTGGCCTGCTTCTCCTCGCCGTAGGCGCGCAGGATCCGGACCAGTTCGCCGGGCGGGTAGGTGTTGAGGACCTCGGCGGCGCTGATGCCGGTGGACTGGTCCATGCGCATGTCGAGCGGGGCGTCCTGCGCGTAGGCGAAGCCCCGTTCGGCCTCGTCGAGCTGCATGGAGGACACGCCGAGGTCGAACAGGACGCCCTGCACGCGCGGGATGCCGAGCCGGTCCAGTACGTCCGGGAGTTCGTCGTAGACGGCGTGCACGAGGGTGGCGCGCTCGCCGAAGGGGGCGAGGCGCTCACCGGAGAGGCGCAGCGCCTCCTTGTCGCGGTCGAGGGCGACGAGCCTGGCCTCGGGGAACCGCGTCAGCAGGGCCTCGCTGTGGCCGCCGAGACCGAGTGTGCAGTCGACGACGACGGCGCCGGGCCGCTCCAGGGCGGGGGCCAACAGGTCCAGGCACCGCTGGAGCATCACCGGGACGTGTCGACTCTGGCTCAAGGGGCCCTCTCAGATCCGGCGGGCCCGCACGCACCGCCGGGTCCCCGCCCTCGCGGGGAGATCTCCGGCGGCCGCGCCGGGGTCTCACGGGGAATTCGGTCAAGCGGGGAGGTCGTCGGAGATCGCGGTCTCCCGCTTCGCGTCACTTTAGTCCACGGTGACTCGCGGTCAATCAACCGGCCTGCGCGTCGCGGGCCGGCGCGGCCGTGAAGCCGCGAACCGGAGAAAATCACCCTCCTGGGCGGCCATGCCTCACCCCTGTGGCTTACCTCACAAACACGGGGTGATGACGCTCTTTTTCCCTTCTCACAGCAGGACCGGAAGGCCCGTGACCAGTACCGTCATGATTATGACGACTTCCGCATCCGTACCCACCGAGTCCGAAGACGCCATACGCGGCGGCACGGTGACCGACCGTCTCGTCGACGCGAACGAGCAGTACGCCGCCGCCTTCACCGACCCCGGCATGGACGCCCGGCCCGTTCTGCACGTGGCGGTCGTGGCCTGCATGGACGCCCGTCTCGACCTGCACGCCGCGCTCGGCCTGGAGCTCGGCGACTGCCACACGATCCGTAACGCGGGCGGCGTGGTCACCGACGACGTGATCCGCTCGCTCACCATCAGCCAGCGCAAACTGGGTACGCGCAGTGTCGTACTCATCCATCACACGGGCTGCGGTCTGGAGGCGATCACCGAGGACTTCCGCACCGAGCTGGAGATGGAGGTCGGCCAGCGCCCGGCGTGGGCGGTGGAGGCCTTCCGGGACGTCGACCAGGACGTGCGGCAGTCGATGCAGCGGGTGCGCACCTCGCCCTTCCTGCTGCACACCGACGACGTGCGCGGCTTCGTGTTCGACGTGAAAACGGGCCTGCTGCGCGAGATCGACCCCGCCTGATCCCTGTCGGTCAGCTGTTGATTTCCACACCTCGGCCACCCGAAAAGCCATAGAACCGACATATCGCGGGCAGTTGTCCACAGGCGAGTGACACGAATCGGTAACGGCAGCAACAATGCGGTTGTGACGCCACGCCGAACATTTCACGGGTGGCGCACGTGATTCGGGGTGGGCCGGTCCGCAGGACAGAGCGTCGGCCCGGAGAAAGTACGGGCCGAGGAGGGCCGGGTGACGACCTATGACGAACGAGCGAGCCTCACAGATCTGACCGCCACTGTGGATCGTGTCCGCAGTTCAGTGGAGGGAGTGATCGAGGGCAAGCCCGAGGTCGTACGGCTTTCGCTGACCGTGCTGCTCGCCGAGGGACATCTGCTGATCGAGGATGTCCCCGGCGTCGGCAAGACGATGCTCGCCAAGGCGCTGGCACGGTCCATCGACTGCTCGGTACGCCGCATCCAGTTCACGCCGGACCTGCTGCCCTCGGACATCACCGGTGTGTCCATCTGGGACCAGCAGCGTCGTGACTTCGAGTTCAAACCGGGCGCGATCTTCTCGCAGATCGTGATCGGCGACGAGATCAACCGCGCCTCCCCGAAGACGCAGTCGGCACTGCTGGAGTCCCTGGAGGAGCGCCAGGTCACCATCGACGGGCAGACGTACGAGCTGCCCACTCCCTTCATGGTGGTGGCCACGCAGAACCCGGTCGAGATGGAGGGCACCTACCCGCTGCCCGAGGCCCAGCGCGACCGCTTCATGGCCCGGGTCTCCATCGGCTACCCGAGCCCCGAGGCCGAACTGCAGATGCTCGACGTGCACGGCGGGGTCAGCCCGCTCGACGATTTGCAGCCGGTTGCCCACGCGCACGAGATCGTGAAACTGATCGACACCGTCCGCGGTGTCCATGTCGCCGAGTCGGTCCGCCGGTACGCGGTCGACCTGGTCGCCGCCACCCGAACCCACCCCGACCTCAGACTCGGCGCCTCACCGCGCGCGACGCTGCACCTGCTGCGCGCCGCGAAGGCGTCCGCCGCGCTCAACGGCCGGGACTACGCGCTGCCGGACGACGTGCAGAACCTCGCCGTGGCGGTGCTGGCCCACCGGCTGCTGCCCACCGCGCAGGCCCAGCTGAACCGTCGCACGGCGGAGCAGGTCGTCGAGGAGATCCTGCAGCGCACCCCGGTGCCCGCGAGCCCCCAGCAGCACGCCTACGGCGGCCTGGGCCACACCACGCCGGCATACCCCCAGCAGCCGCCCCGGAGGCTCTGATGACCATCGGGGGGACCGGACAGGCCGGGCAGACCGGCCGGCCCGGCCGGCCGGAGGGCGGGCGCGGCGAGAAGGGCGGCGCCCGGACCGCCCTGGCCGGTCTGACCACGCGCGGCCGCTCCTTCCTGGCCGCGGGCGTGGCCGCCGCAGTCTGCGCGTACGTGCTCGGGCAGCCGGACCTGCTGCGGGTCGGGCTGCTGCTGGCCGCCCTGCCGCTGATCTGCGCGGCCGTCGTCTACCGCACCCGCTACCGGGTCGCCGGCAGCCGCCGCCTCGCCCCCGCGCGTGTACCGGCCGGCAGCGAGGCCCGCGTCCACCTGCGGATGGACAACGTCTCGCGGCTGCCCACCGGTCTGCTGATGCTCCAGGACCGGGTGCCCTACGTCCTCGGCCCGCGTCCCCGCTTCGTGCTGGACCGGGTGGAGGCGGGCGGCCGCCGCGAGGTGTCCTACCGGGTCCGCTCCGACCTGCGCGGCCGCTACCCGCTGGGCCCGCTCCAGCTGCGGCTGAACGACCCGTTCGGCATGTGCGAACTGACCAGGTCCTTCTCGACGTACGACACGCTGACGGTGATCCCGCGCGTGGAGGCGCTGCCGCCGGTACGGCTGAGCGGCGAGGCCAAGGGCTACGGCGACGGACGGCAGCGCTCGCTGGCCCTGGCCGGCGACGACGACATCATCCCGCGCGACTACCGCTACGGCGACGACCTGCGCCGGGTGCACTGGCGGTCCACGGCCCGCTACGGCGAGCTGATGGTGCGGCGCGAGGAGCAGCCCCAGCGGGCACGCTGCACGGTGCTCCTGGACACCCGCGGCGTGGCCTACACCGGCGCGGGCCCGGACTCGGCCTTCGAGTGGGCGGTCTCGGGCGCCGCGTCCGTGCTGGTGCACATGCTCGAGCGGGGCTACTCGGTGCGGCTGCTGACGGACACCGGCAACTCGGTGCCCGGTGAGGGCGCCGAGGGGTTCGCCGGGGCCAGCGGTGAGTCGGCGGACGCGGCCGGGCTGATGATGGACACCCTCGCGGTGGTCGACCACTCGGACGGCGCGGGCCTGTCCCGGGCCTACGACGTGCTGCGCGGCGGCAACGAGGGGCTGCTGATGGCCTTCTTCGGCGACATGGACGAGGAGCAGACGGCGATCGCCGCGAAGATGCGCCAGCGCAGCGGGGGCGCGCTGGCCTTCCTGCTGGACAGCGACACATGGGGACGTGAACCGAACGGGGTGCCCGATCCGATGAACGGGCAGGAGGAGCGGCTGCGGATGCTGCGCGAGGCGGGCTGGACGGCCGTGAGCGTGCCCCGGGGCGCCGCTCTGGAAGAGCTGTGGCGCCAGGCAGACCGGGAGCGGACGGGTGTCGTGACGGCGAGCGGGGCGAGCGCGAGGGAGGCTCGGTCATGAGCGGGCGGGCTCGGCTGACTCTGTGGTCGGCGGGGGCCACGCTCATGGCGTCCTGCGCGCTGCTGCCGCTCATCGACTCCGGAGCGTGGTTCCTGCAGGCGCTGTTCCTGCTGGCGATCCAGTCCGGGGTGGGCGCTGCCGCGCGGCGGGTGCCGCTGGCCCGGCCGCTGACCGTGGCCGCCCAGGCCCTGGTCACGCTGCTGGTGCTGACCCTGGTCTTCGCCCGGGAGCAGGCGGTGCTCGGGCTGGTCCCCGGCCCCCAGGCCTTCCACCACCTCGCCGACCTGCTGCAGACGGGCTCCGACGACGTGGGGCGGTACGCGATCCCGGCCCCGCTGTCCGACGGCATCCGGTTGATGCTGGTGGGCGGTGTGCTGGTGATCGGTCTTGCGGTGGACACCCTCGCGGTGACCTTCCGCAACGCGGCCCCGGCCGGCCTGCCGCTGCTCGCGCTGTACTCCGTGGCCGCGGGGCTGTCCGACAGCGCGTGGGACTGGGTCTGGTTCCTCATCGCCGCCGTCGGCTATCTGATGCTCCTCCTGGCCGAGGGCCGGGAGCGGCTCTCCCAGTGGGGCCGCGTCTTCGCCGGGGCCCCGCGCACCCCGGGCGGGCAGTCCGGCCCGGTGGCCCCGGTGCGCACCGGCCGGCGCATCGGCATGGCCGCGCTGGGCGTGGCCGTCATGGCGCCGCTGCTGCCCCTGCCGGCGATACAGAGCGGCCTGCTGGGCGGCACGGGTGCGGGCGTGGGCGTGGGCAGCGGCGGCGGGGGCACGATCTCGGCGGTCAACCCGCTGGTCTCGCTGCGCGACAGCCTCAAGGTGAACGACGACCGCACGGTCCTGAAGCTGACCACCAACTCCACCGACAACTCGGACATGTACCTGCGGATCGTGTCCCTGGACGAGTTCGACGGCACCACGTGGAAGCCGTCGAAGCGCCACATCGTCGCCGTGCCGGACCGGTTCCCGACGCCCACCGGCCTCAGCTCGGACATCAAGCGCACGGAGATCACCACCCGGATCGCGGCCGCCGACGGCTACGCGCAGAACTGGCTGCCGATGCCGTACCCGCCGAGCAGTGTGAAGATCAAGGGCAACTGGCGGTACGAACCGGTCGGCATGACCCTCGTCGGCGACCACGGGCAGGACACCAGCGGCAAGACGTACGAGGTGAAGAGCCTCGACGTGCAGCCGACGGCGGAGCAGTTGGAGACCGCACCCGAGGCGCCCAGCTCGATCAGGAACGACTACACCAAGGTGCCGGACTCGCTGCCGAAGGTGGTGGCCGAGCAGGCCCGCGAGATCACCGGCGGCGCGACGAGCGACTACGAGAAGGCGGTCAAGCTCCAGGACTACTTCGCGGTGACGGGCGGCTTCGAGTACGACACCGACGTGGAGGTCGGCTCCGGTCCGGACGCGATAGCCCGCTTCCTGCGGGACAAGCAGGGCTTCTGCGTCCACTTCTCGTTCGCGATGGCGGCGATGGCCCGCACGCTGGGCATACCGGCGCGGGTCGCGGTGGGCTTCGCCCCGGGGTCCCCGCAGGCCGACAGCTCGGTGGCGGTGAGTCTGAAGGACGCGCACGCCTGGCCCGAGCTGTACTTCGAGGGCGTGGGCTGGACCCGCTTCGAGCCGACCCCCACGCGGGGTACGACGCCCTCGTACACGGTGCCGGACAGCTCGGGCGTGACCACCCCCGAGCAGCCTCAGTCCTCGCAGTCGGCGGACTCCGCGCCGTCGGCCGCGCCGTCGACGGACGCCACCTGCTCGGCGCAGGACAAGAAGCTCGAGAACTGTGGCGCCGCGCTGCCGCTGGACCAGGCGGACCGCGGCGACCAGGGCCCGGCGAGCTACCAGGTGGCCGGCTGGATCCTGCTGGGGGTTCTGGCCCTCGTCCTGCCGCTGCTGCCGATGCTGTGGCGGCTGCGGCGGCGGTCGGAGCGGCTGGCGTCGGCCCGGCACTCCGTGGCGGCGGCGCCCGGCGGACACCGGAGCGGCACTACGGACGGGCTGGAGGCGGTGGAGGCCGGTCCGGGGGTCGCTCTGGACGAGCCGTCCCAGGAGGCCGCCGACGCGGCCGCGGCCCATGTGCTGGCGGTCTGGCGCGAGCTGACCGACACAGCCTGGGACTACGGCATCGAGCCGGACGAGGCGCTGACCCCCCGGCGGTCGGCTGCGCGGATCGTCGGGGCCGGCGAGCTGGACGAGACCGCGGCCCGGTCGGTGTACCGGGTGGCGGGCGCGGTGGAGCAGGTGCTGTTCGCACCGCGGCCGCGGGCCGAGGCGGGGCTGGCCGACGACGTGCGGCAGGTGCGGGCGGCACTGCGGGCGCGGGCCGGCTGGTCGACGCGGGTGCGGGCGGTCGTGGCGCCTCGGTCGGCGATACGGGCCCTGTGGGACCTCTCCGACCGCTGGGCGGCCGTCAAGGCGTCCTGGGCGGCGCGGGTGGCGAGGCTGGCGACCCTGGTGCGCCGGCCGTCCGGCCAGCAGGGCGGCGGCTGAGACCGCCGGGCGGCACGCGTCCGCCAGGACAGCACACATGTGAGGGGGTGACCACCCGGCGGGTGGTCACCCCCTCACATGTGTTCCGGTGTCAGTGACCGCCCTGCTCGTCCCGGCGGCGCTGCCAGCGCTGTTCGATGCGGTCCATCACTGAGCGCTTCTGCCGTCCCTGAGCGCGTGTCTGCGGGGCGCCCGCGGCCTGTTCGCCCGGCTTGGGGGCCTTGCGCCAGCCGGTCACGGCGAGCACCGCGCATCCCAGCATGACGAGGAAGCCCACCACACTGAGCCAGACCTGCTTGGCGACCATTCCGGCCATGAGGAGCGCGATACCTACGAGGAAGCCGGCGACCGCCTGGTAGACCCGCCGTCGGGTGTACGTACGCAGCCCGCTTCCCTCGAGCGCCGACGCGAACTTGGGATCTTCGGCGTACAGCGCTCGCTCCATCTGCTCGAGCATGCGCTGCTCGTGCTCCGAGAGCGGCACGGAGTCCTCCTCATCGTGCAGTCGCCGGGGCGACCCGGGGGGTCCCTTCAGGATAGGCAGGGAATCGCCCCCGTGAAACCCGCCCCTCTACGCCAATTGGCCAACCGGAGCCCGCCATGGGCGTCCCGGTCCGCTGAGGCTTCCATTCCCCAACGGCCGACCCGTCATGCCGGGCGGTCTCCCTCGATCATACGGCGCACAGCGCCCGAACGGGGGGCCTGTGGCGTACTCCATGTGCGGCCGAGCCGCTGATCAGCGGGGGCGCCCCGGGGAGGCGCTCAGGCTCCTTCGGCCCCTCTCGCCTCACCGAGCACATGGAGCTGGGTGGCGACGGAGTGGAAGGCGGGGAGCTCGGCGGCCGCCTCCTCGAGCTTCAGCAGGGCGTCGAGGGCACCGGGCTCGGTGTCCACGAGCACGCCGGGGACGAGGTCGGCGAAGACCCGCACGCCGTGCACGGCGGCGACGGCGAGGCCGGCGCCCCGGACGAGCCCGGTGAGCTGCTCGGCGGTGAAGCGGCGCGGCACGGGGTCACCGGTGCCCCAGCGGCCGTCCGGGTCACCGAGGGCCTGCCGGGCCTCCTTGAAGTGGCCGGCGAGGGCGCGCGCGAGGACGGCTCCGCCGAGACCGGCGGCGAGGAGGCTGAGGACGCCCTCGGAGCGCAGGGCGGCCACCGCGTTGCGGACGCCCTCGGCGGGGTCGTCGACGTACTCCAGGACACCGTGGCACAGCACCACGTCGTAGCCGCCCCGCTCGACCACGTCGAAGAGGCCGTGGGCGTCGCCCTGGACGCCTCGTACGCGGTCGGCGACACCGGCCTCGGCGGCGCGGCGCTCCAGGGCGAACAGCGCGTTGGGGCTGGGGTCGACGACGGTGACGCGGTGGCCGAGGCGGGCGACGGGCACCGCGAAGTTGCCGCTGCCGCCGCCGGTGTCGAGGACGTCCAGCGCCTCGCGACCGGTGGCCTTGACCCGGCGTTCGAGGGCGTCCTGGAGGACTTCCCAGACCACGGCGGTACGGAGAGAGGCGCGGGGTCGCAGCGGGTCCGACACGGCAGTTGACTCCTCGGCGCGGCACCGCCTCTTGCGCGGCGGAGCGAACGGGCTGCCTCCCCGGCCGGCCGTACCCGGCCCGGGGTCGGGCGGACGGACGGAGGGAAGGCTTCAGGCGCCTTCCACCCTATTGCCTCCACCACCCCGGCTGGTCACCGCCGGGCCCGTCGCGCGGAGGACGATCACCCCGCGTCCGGCATGGCCCGCCCCGCTCTCCTGCCGTCCGGGTCGTCGCCGTCCTGCCGGGGCTGAGGCAGGACCGGCTGGAGGACCAGCATGCGCTCGACGAGGCGGACGAACATCGCCACGTCGCGGATCAGGTCGTCGGCGTCCCGGCGGCCGGCGGCGCCCGGGATGCCCGCCTCGGCCCGGGCGCGGCGCCCGGCCCCGGAGGCGAACAGGGCGCTCCACTCGGTCAGTTCGGGAGCGATCTCGGGGAGCACTTCCCAGGCGCTCCGGATGCGCGCCCGCCGCCGGGGCGAGGGGTCGGGCCGGCCACGCGCGGCGAGCACCGCGGCGGCGGTGCGCAGGGCCGCGAGGTGGGCCGTGGCGTAACGCTCGTTGGGCGTTTCGAGGACGGCTGCCTCCTCCAGACCCGCGCGGGCCTGGGCGAGCAGGTCGAGGGCGGCGGGCGGTGCCGTGGTGCGGCGCAGCACGGGGTGGACGTCGCTCGCCGGGCCGGTCAGTGAGGGGGCAGGGCCGGTGGCGCGGCGCCGGTGTGCGGCGGCTGCGTGGTGACTGGCCATGACGAACCTCCTGTCGTCGGTGTGACGGCACGACCTGTCCGGTGGTGCCGTATGTGCCCATCGTGAGGTATGCCACTGACAATCCGTTCTGACCTGGGCTTTTGCTTCGATCGAAGGTTCGGGTTAGTTTTTGCACTGACCAGTCAGTTCAAAAACTTTCGACGGCAGGGGGGATCGTGGACGGCGTCCGCATCACCGCCGAGGGCTTCGGCCTTCAGGGACCTCGCGGCTGGGCGTTCCGGGGCGTCGGCGTCGACGCGGAGCCCGGCTCGCTGATCGCGGTCGAGGGGCCGTCCGGCTCCGGCCGCACGAGTCTGCTGCTCGCCCTCACGGGCCGGATGAAGGCCACCGAGGGGACGGCGGGCGTCGGCACGGCACGGCTGCCGAAACAGCTCGCGGCCGTGCGCCGGGTCAGCGCCCTCGCCCATGTCGCCGGGGTCACCGACCTCGACCCGGCCCTCACCGTCGGCGAGCACCTGCGCGAACGGGCGCTGTTGCAACGGCGGTTCGGCGGCTCGGTACGGGAACTCCTGCGCCCGCGCGCGGAGCGGGCCGCGGGGGCGCGGCTGCGCATCGACACCGCGCTGACCGCTGCCGGGCTCGAAGCCGAGACCCTGCCCAAGGGCACCCGGACCGCCGTACGCGATCTGGAGCGGACCGAGACGCTGCGTCTGTCGGTGGCCCTGGCGCTCGTCGGACGGCCGGCGCTGCTCGGGGTCGACGACGCCGACCTGAAGCTCTCCGACGCCGAACGCGCCGAGGTCTGGACCCTGTTGAGGTCCGTCGCCGAGTCCGGGACCACCGTCCTGGCCGTGTGCGCCGAGGCCCCCGAGGACACCGTCGTCGTGTCCACCCGTACGACCGCCGAGAGCGACGAGGAGGAGAAGACCGATGCGCTCGCCGAAACTCGCCGCGCTTGAACTGCGCCGCTTCGGCCGGGGGAAGCTCCCGAGGGCCGCGCTGGTCGCGCTCCTGCTGCTGCCCCTGCTGTACGGCGCGCTGTACCTGTGGTCGTTCTGGGACCCGTACGGCCGGCTCGACCGCATCCCCGTCGCGCTGGTGAACGACGACAGGGGGGCGACCGCGGACGGGAAGCGGATCACTGCGGGCGACGACATCACCGAGGGACTGCTCGACAGCGAGGTCTTCGACTGGCACGAGGTGAGCGCCGAGCAGGCACGCGCGGGCATGGAGGACGGGACGTACTACCTGTCGCTGACCATGCCGGCCGACCTCAGCAGACGGATCGCCTCCAACGCGGGCGACTCCCCCCGGACGGGCGCCCTCCAGGTGCGCACCGACGACGCGAACAACTACATCGTCGGGCAGATCTCACGGACGGTCTTCAGCGAGGTGCGCACGGCGGCCTCCACCAAGGCGTCACGGTCGTTCCTGGACAAGATCTTCGTCTCGTTCTCCGACATCCACGGCGCGACCGCGAGGGCCGCCGACGGCGCGGACGACCTCGAGGGCGGGATCGGCAAGGCCGAGAAGGGCTCCAAGGACCTCGCCGACGGACTGAAGGACGCCCGGAAGGGCAGCGGCTCGCTGGCCACGGGACTGGAGAAGCTCGACAAGGGCGCGGGCACCCTGCAGACCGGCACCCAGCAGGTCGCGGACGGCACCCGGACACTCGCCGACAAGGTGAACGGGGTCGCCGCCAGGGTGGGCCCCTTCCTCGAGGGCGAGGAGAAGGCCATCGGGGACACCGCCCGGCTGGTCGCCGACTCCGCCGGCGTGGTCCGGGACAACCTCGACACCCTGGTCAAGGCCGCGCCGACGGCCGCCAAGGGCGCGCACACCGCCTCCGACGCCCTCGCCGCCGTCTACACGGCACGCTGCGAGACCCCGGTGCTGCCCGACCCGGCCTGCGCCGACCTGAAGAAGGCCGGGGACACCGCCGCCGACGTCGCCGCGGTCGCGGACGACCTCGACACGCTGATCGCCGACCAGGACGGCGACCTGAGGACCATGCGCACCCGCCTCGGCACGCTCCAGCAGCAGGCCCTGGCCCTCGCCGACCGGGCACCGCACCTCTCCGAGGACCTCGACGACGCCGTCACCCGGATCAACGCCCTCGACGCGGGCGCCAGGAAGGTCGCCGCGGGAGCGAAGGAGCTGCACACCGGCCTCGGCACCGCCCGCGCCGGCGCCACCGACCTGAACGAGGGCGTCGGCAGGCTCGAGACGGGCGCCGAGGACCTCAGCGGCGGCATGTACAAGCTCTCCGACGGCTCCGGGAAACTCGCCGCCGGACTCCACGACGGCGCCGAGCGGATCCCCGACTACGACGAGCGGGAGCGCGACGCGCGCACCGGCGTCATGGCCGACCCCGTGCGCCTCGCCTCCCAGGACCTGCACAAGGCGGCCAACTACGGCACCGGTTTCGCCCCGTACTTCATCCCGCTGTCGCTGTGGGTGGGCGCGATGGTGGCGTACATGCTGATCCCGCCGATGAACCGGCGCGCGCTCGCCACGGGCGCCCCGGCCTGGCGGATCGCGCTGGCGGGCTGGCTGCCGGTGGTCGCGATCGGCGTGCTGCAGACGACGGCGCTGATGGCGGTCCTGCACTGGGCGATCGGCCTGGAGATGGCCCGCGCGGCCGGGACGGTGGGTTTCCTGTTCCTGGTGACGGCGTGCTTCGCGGCGCTCGTGCAGTGGCTGGGCGCCCGCTTCGGCCCGGCGGGCAGGATCCTCGTCCTGGCCCTGCTGATGCTCCAGCTCACCTCGGCGGGCGGCACCTACCCGGTGCAGACCAGCCCCGGCTTCTTCAACGCCGTCCATCCGTACCTGCCGATGAGTTACGTCGTCGAGGCGCTGCGCAGGCTCATCACGGGCGGCGGCCTCGAACCGGTGTGGCACGCGTGCGTGGTGCTCGTCGCCTTCACGGCTGGCGCCCTCGCGCTGACCGCCCTGGCGGCGCGCCGCCGCCAGGTGTGGACCCTGGACCGGCTGCACCCGGAGCTGAGCCTGTGAAGATCCGGCGTACGGGAGGTCGGGTTCCTGTGACAATCGACGTCATGGAAAGCAGCACCACGTCGGGCGGCCGCACCCGCCGCGAGGCCACCCGGCAGAAGCTCTACGAGGCGGCCGTCACACTCATCGCCGAGCAGGGCTTCTCCGCCACCACGGTGGACGAGATCGCCGAGCGGGCCGGCGTCGCGAAGGGCACCGTCTACTACAACTTCGCCAGCAAGTCGGTCCTCTTCGAGGAGTTGCTGAGACACGGCGTCGGCCTGCTCACCGCCTCCCTGCGGGAGGCCGCCGAGCACACCGCGCGCGAGGGCGGCAGCAGGGTCGACGCCCTCGACGCGATGGTCCGCGCGGGCCTCGTCTTCATCGAGCGCTACCCGTCCTTCACCCAGCTGTACGTGGCCGAGCTGTGGCGCACCAACCGGACCTGGCAGTCCACGCTCATGGTGGTGCGGCAGCAGGCGGTGGCCGTCGTCGAGGGCGTGCTGCGCGAGGGCGTCGAAAGCGGCGAGTTCAGCGAGGACATCGACGTCCAGCTGACCGCGTCCGCGCTGGTCGGCATGGTCCTGGTGGCCGCCCTGGACTGGCAGGCCTTCCAGCCGGAACGCTCCCTGGACGACGTCCACGCGGCGCTGTCGCGGCTGCTCCAGGGGCGGGTGAGCGGCGGCCGCTGAGCGGTGGGAACGCAGAAGCGCCGGTCCGCTGTGGCCGCGTCCCCCGCGGGCCACCCCGAACCGGCGCCTCCTTCTGCTCCCCCGTTCCCCCCGATCCCCGTTCCCCCCGATCCCCCGTTTCCCCCGATCGGTCGTTCACCCGGGACCCCCGTGCCTCGCTCCCGCCGAACCGAACGAACCGGCCGGCGGAAGGAGCGGATCGAGGGCCGCTCCGTTCCGGCGCCCCGTGTCGCCGGTGCCGGAGCCGCGCCCCTTTCCGTGCCTCCACTCTCCCGTTCGCGCAGGCCCGCCCCCATCCGCGCGTGTACTCAACTCCCTGCCTAGGTACGTGTACTCAGACCTGCGTGCTCAACCCCACGACTCCGCACGGCCCTCTGGTCACGAACGCGTCCGTGTCCGTACTCCCCGGGGTGAGCGGGATCTTCGCGGTGTTCCACCCGGGTGCGGCGGCGGGAGGAGCGGCGGCTCTCCCGTCCGCCGGGAGTCCCGCCGGGCTGACGGCGTCACTGTCGGTGGCGGCCGATAAAGTCGCGGGCATGGCACGGATTGCGGTGATCGGCGCCGGGATGGGCGCGCTGGCGACCGCCGCCCGGCTGGCCGTCGTGGGCCACCGGGTGGCGGTGTACGAGCGTACGGAGACGTACGGCGGAGCGGTGCGCCGCTTCGAGCGGGACGGCTTCGGCTTCGACACCGGGCCGGGGATCCTCCCCCTGCCCGCGGTCTACCGGGACCTGTTCGTCAAGACCGGCAAGGAGCCGCTGGAGGCCTGCGTCGAGCTGGTCCAGGTCGACCCGTCGTCCCGGCAGGTCTTCGCGGACGGCACCGAGGTGTCCCTGCCGAACGCCTCGCGCGCGGGTGTCGTCTCGGCCCTGGACGCCGGACTGGGCCCGGGCGCCGGACAGCGCTGGGGCGACTTCCTGGTCCGGGCCCGCGAGGCCTGGGACCGCACCCGCCGCCCGCTGCTGGAGGAGCCCCAGTGGCCGAACTGGTCGGTGCTGGCGGAGCGTGAGCCCTATCCGGCGGTCCCGCACAAGCGCCTGCTGCGCACACGCCGGGCCGGCACGCTCGCCGAGGTCGGCGCCTGGGAACTGCGCGATCCCCGGCTGGCCGCCCTGTTGGAGGGGCACGCGCTCGCGTACGGGCTGGATCCCCGGACCGCCCCGGCGAGCGCGGCCGTACTGCCGTACATGGAGCACGCCTTCGGCACCTGGTATGTGCGCGGCGGCATCCGCGAGCTGGCCCGGGCGGTGTACGAGCGCTGTCTGGCCCGCCGGGTCGAGTTCGTGTTCGGCGCCGAGGTGGCCCGGGTGCTGGAGAAGGACGGCCGGGCGACGGGCGTGGAGCTGAGCGGCGGCGAGGTGGTGGAGGCGGACTTCGTGGTCGCGCCCGGCAGCGCGCCGGGGCTTCCGGTCCGCGGCGAGGCCGAGGTCGCCCCTCAGCGGGGCCTGCCCAGCCGGCTGACGGTGCTGCTCGCGCTGAGCGGTGGCCGCCCGGAGGGGACCGTGCACCGCACGGTGGTGCACACCCAGGACCGCGAAGGCGAGCTGGAGAGCCTGTTCGGTGCGGCGCCGGGGGTGCCCGAGCGGCCGACGGTCACGGTGCTGCGGCCCGACGACCCGGCCCTGGTGCCGGACGACGGCCATGAGGCGGTCACGCTCAGTGCCGTGGTCCCGGCCGGCGCGGAGATACGCGAGGAGCACGTGGAGGCGCTGGTGTCGGCCGCCGAGCGGGCCGTACCGGGACTGCGGGAGCGCGTGCTGTGGCGTGCCGTGCGCACCCCCGCCGACATCGCGCGGGAGACCGGCGCGGCGGGCGGGTCCGTGCCGGCACCGGCGCTGGCCGCGGCCGGGGGCCGGCTGCTGCACCCGGCGAACTCCACGTCCCTGCAGGGCCTGTTCACGGCCGGAGGCTGGTCGCACCCGGGCGGCGGGCTGCCGCACGCGGGCATGTCGGGCGCGCTGGTGGCCGGACTCGTGGTGGAGGGACCGGAGTTCCGGGGCTCGCAGTGAGCGGTGAGCGGTAGGCGGCGAGCGGTGAGCGCGGCGAACCGCCTGTGAGAACCGATACTGCGCGCGTCAGAACCGGTACTGGTCGTCGTAGCCGTTGCCCTGGCCCTGCTGCCCCTGCTGCCCTTGCTGTCCCTCGCCCTGGTACGGGTACTGCTGCTCGGGCGGCAGGTCGGTGCCGAACGGGTCGTCGGTGTTGCGCTGTTGCGGGACCCATACCCCGCCGGCCGGGGTCTCGCCGTAGCCGCCGGTGCCGTACTGGTCCTGACCGTAGCCCTGCTGCCCGTACTGCTGCTGGCCGTAGCCGGCGTCGTAGGAGCCCCCGCCGTAGGTCTGGGTGCCGATGTACGGGTCGGAGTAGGCGGCGTACTGCTGCTCACCGGTGGTGTCGTAGCCGTACTGCTGCTGGTTGTACCCGGAGTAGCCGTCGTAGCCGTAGGTCTGGTCGGCGCCCTGGGCGGCCGTCGCGTACTGGTCCTGGGACTGGCCGGTGGCGGCGGCGTAGGCCGCGTCGCTGTATATGCCGTACGCGTTGGTGTCGTCGGGCATGGGCTGCGGCTCGTAGACCTGGGTGGTCTCGGCGGCGGAGGGCTGGGTGCCCCGGGCGGCCGGGGCGAAGACGTCGTCGCGGTCGAAGTCGTCGTCGGCGTAGGGGCCCTTGGCGGCGTAGGAGTCCGGGTCCTGGCCGTAGGCCGGGGCCTCGCCGCCGAAAGCGGTCCCGTCGTCGTAGGCCGCCTCGCCCGCCTGGGGGCCGGGGCCGTCCAGGGACGGGTCGTGGTCGTCTGCGTCCTGGCCCTTGCCGCGGCGGCGCCCCGGCAGCGCGGCCTGACCGTCACCGTCATTGCGCCGGACGGCCCAGCCCTCGGCGAAGCCGCGGCGGAACGACAGGGTGACGTAGGTCTGGCCGACCGCGAAGGCGACAGCGCCCAGCCCGATGACGATGACCGACGGGATCAGGACACCGAGCACCACGCCGAGGAAACCGACGAACGCGAGCAGCCGCCAGCGCAGTCGTGCCTTGTACTGCAGCAGCACCTCGCCGAGCAGCCACAGCGCGACGATGCCGAACGCGATGTAGAGGACCGTCCAGCCCATGTACGCCCCTCTCCCAGTGGCCGCTACGCAGTGTGTCTTATGTGGGTGCGACCGGTCTAGGCCTGCGGCGGGTGGTGCAGACCCAGGTTCTCGTAGATTTCCAGCGTCGCCGTGGAGTTGTTGAGCGTGATGAAGTGCAGCCCGGGCACTCCCTCGGCCAGCAGCCGTGCGCAGAACTCCGTGGCAAAGTCGATACCAATGGAGCGTACAGCGGCCGCATCGTCTTTGGCTGTGAGGATCCGCTCTTTGAGCTCGGCCGGGAAGTGGGCGTTGCTGAGCTTGGGCAGCCTTTCCAGCATCTTCACACTCGTCACCGGCAGGATCTCGGGGATGACCGGGGTCGCACAGCCGGCCGCCGCCACCCGGTCACGCAGCCGCAGGTAGGACTCGGGCTGGAAGAACATCTGGGTGATGGCGTAGTCCGCGCCGGCCCGGCACTTGTCGACGAAGTGCTCGACGTCCCTGTCCCAGTCGCTGGAGCGCGGGTGCATCTCGGGGAAGGCGGCGACGCCCACGCAGAAGTCGCCCGCCTCCTTGATGAGCCGGACGAGTTCGGCGGCGTAGGTGAGGCCCCGCGGGTGCGGGACCCATTCGCCCATCGGGTCGCCCGGCGGGTCGCCGCGCACGGCGAGGATGTTGCGGATCCCGGCGTCGGCGTACTGGCCGATGATGTTGCGCAGCTCGGCGACGGAGTGGTCCACGGCGGTGAGGTGCGCGACCGGCGTGAGCGTGGTGTCGACGACGATCTGCTGGGTCTCCTTGACCGTGGTCGTCCGGGTCGAGCCGCCGGCGCCGTACGTCACCGAGACGAAGTCCGGGGCGACCGCCTCGACCCTGCGCAGCGCGTTCCACAGGCTCCGCTCACCCTTGGGCGTCTTCGGCGCGGCGAACTCAAACGAGTACGTCGTCTTGCCGGTCTCCAGGATGTCGCGCACGGTGCGTGCGCGGTCCGTCCGGGTGGATGCGGTTCCAAAGGCCATACCCGCAGGTTAACCAGGGGGCGACGGTCACCCAACCGAACGTGGGGCATTTGCCCGAATTGTCGGCCTGTTTGTCCACCCTTCGGACAGGCGTTCCGGCCGGAAACCGCCCCGCCGGTCAGAGCTGACGCAGCCGCTTCGTGAACTCCGCGGCCGCGGCTCCCGGGTCGTCCGCCTCGGTGATCGCGCGCACGACCACCACCCGGCGGGCGCCCACGTCGAGCACCTCGTCGAGGTTGGCGAGGTCGATGCCGCCGATGGCGAACCAGGGGCGGTCGGTGCCCAGGGCGGCGGTGGAGCGGACCAGACCGAGGCCGGGGGCGGGCCGGCCGGGCTTGGTGGGGGTGGGCCAGCACGGGCCGGTGCAGAAGTAGTCCACGCCCTCCTGGACGGCGGCGGCGCGGGCCTCCGCGTCGGAGTGGGTGGAGCGGCCCATCAGGACGTCGTCACCGAGGAGGGCGCGGGCCGCGGGGACGGGCAGGTCGCCCTGGCCGAGGTGGAGGACGTCGGCGCGGGCGGCATGGGCGACGTCCGCCCGGTCGTTCACCGCGAGCAGCTTTCCGTGCCGGGCGCAGGCGTCGGCGAACACCTCGAGGTGTTCCAGTTCCTCGGCGGCCTCGATGCCCTTGTCGCGCAGCTGCACGATGTCGACACCGCCGGCGAGGACCGCGTCCAGGAACTCCGGAAGGTCTCCCTGGCGGGTGCGGGCGTCCGTGCACAGGTAGAGGCGGGCGTCGGCGAGGCGGCCGCGGGCGGTGTCAGGCATACGAAGGTCCCCCAGGGAGGTGCGCACGGGGGCGTCGGGCCCCCGTGCACCGGGTGTCGGCTCTGCTGTGCTGGTCAGACGGCGAGCGCCTGGGCGCGGCGCTTCACCTCCGTGCCGCGATTCTCGCTGAGGGCCTGCGCGGGGGTGCCGGGCAGGCTCTCGTCGGGGGTGAAGAGCCACTCCAGCATCTCCTCGTCGGAGAAGCCGTCGTCCCGCAGGAGCGTCAGGGTCCCGGACAGGCCCTTGACGACCTTGTCCCCGTCGATGAAGGCGGCGGGGACGTGCAGCGCACGATTCTCCCCGCGGCGTACGGCGATGAGCTGGCCCTCCTTGACCAGCTGCCGGACGCGCGTCACGTCGACATCGAGCATTTCCGCGATGTCGGGCAGCGTGAGCCAGGCGGGGACGAGAGCATCGATCTTTGCGTCAATCTCGGTCACGACAACAAGCCTGCCATCTGCCACTGACAGTCGGAAGCCGGACGGGCCGTCCCCGCTACGCGATGGCCGCCTTCAGCGGTCGCGCCGGGTCCGCGAGCAGCCGCGGATCCATGGGCGTGCCGGCCTCGATCAGGCGCCTTCCCTGGGCGAGGTCGCGCGGCCGGCCCACGGCCAGCAGGGCCATCAGGCGGTCCCCGCGCAGCCAGCACACGGTCCAGGCCGGTCCGGTCGGGTCGCCGCGCCACAGGAGCGTGTCGGCGGCGGCGTGGTGGCCGGCGTACTGGACGAAGCGGCCGAACTGTTCGGACCAGAAGTACGGGACCGGGTCGTAGACCACCGGGGGCTCGTCGGTGGCGGCGCCGAGGATGTTCGCGGCGACCGTGCGCGGCCCCTGGAGGGCGTTGTCCCAGTGGTGGACGAGCAGCCGCTCGCCGTACCGTCCCGAGGGGAAGGAGGCGCAGTCGCCGACCGCGTACACGTCCGGCACGGAGGTGCGCAGACGGTCGTCGGCCACCACCTCGCGGTGGGCGCCCAGCTCGACGCCGGAACCGGCCAGCCAGGCGGTGGCGGGGCGGGCGCCGATGCCGACCACGACGGCGCCGGCGGGCAGCCGGGAGCCGTCGTCCAGGACGACCGCGCCGGGCTCGACGGCCGCCACGCGCGCGTGGGTGCGCAGAACGATGCCGCTGTCGGCGTACCAGGAGGTCATCGGGGCGGCGACCTCGGCGGGCAGGGCGCCTGCGAGGGGCCGGTCGGCGGCCTCCACGACGGTGACCGCGCAGCCCGCCTCGCGCGCGGCGGTGGCGAACTCCGCGCCGATCCAGCCGGCGCCGACGACCACGATGTCGTGCTGGCGGGCGAGCACCGGCCGCAGCCGCTCGGCGTCGTCGAGGGTGCGCAGCAGATGGACGCCGGGCACGCCCTCGGCGCCGGGCAGCCGGACCGGTTCGGCGCCGGTGGCGAGGACGAGGATGTCGTACGGGACGGGGCCGGCCTCGGTGTCCACCTCGTGGTCGGCGGGGCGCAGCCCGAGCACCTCGCGGCCGAGCACCAGCTCGATGCCGAGGCTCTCGAAGTCGACGTCGAAGGCGGAGCCCTCCGCCTTGCCGAGCAGGACGGCCTTGGAGAGCGGTGGCCGGTCGTAGGGCTGGTGGGGTTCGGCACCGATCAGTGTGACGTCGCCGTCGTAGCCCTGTTCGCGCAGCGCGACCGCGGTCTGTACACCGGCCATCCCCGCGCCGACGACGACCACCCGCCGCCCGCCCGGCCTGTCTTCTCCCTGCGTCTGCTCGCTCACCTGATCACCATAGACAACTGACGAAGAGTCAGTCAGTGGTCTGCGCCGTGACCTGCTCCACAACGCTCGTACCGCTGCCCTCCTGCGACTCCCACGCCCAGGTCTCGTCCAGGCGCACCCGCCCGTCGGGCAGTTCGACGACGGTCGAGACGCAGTGCCCGGCGGACGTCGACCCGTCGTGCTTCAGCTGGACGTACCGGAAGTCGAGCCGGTCTCCCTCCCGGGTACCCACCAGATGCCCGCGTACGACGTCGCCGCCCGCGTAGTCGGCCCAGATCACACCGTCGCGCTCGTGGTACGTGAAGCGGGTGCGGGTGCCGACCTGGCCCGGCGCCTGGTCGGTGACGGGGGCGAGGACGAGACCGTCGAGCGAACGCGGCACGGGCGGAGGCTCCCTTACTGAGGCATACGGCGTCGGGCTAGGGTGGCCCCAGTAGAGCACTCGCGGGAGCCCGGACGCACCGGGCTGAGAGGGAGGCTGGCGGCCTCCGACCGTACGAACCTGATCCGGGTCATGCCGGCGAAGGGAGGGGCTGGACGCCCATGTCGCGTACACGCACAGCAGACGTCCTCGTCGTGGGGGGCGGGATCATCGGGCTGGTCACGGCGTGGCGGGCCGCGCAGCGCGGGTTCGCCGTCACGGTGGTGGACCCCGAGCCGGGCGGCGGGGCCGCTCGGGTGGCGGCCGGGATGCTGGCCGCGGTCACCGAACTGCACCACGGCGAGCAGACCCTGCTCGGTCTGAACCTGGCCTCGGCCCGCCGCTATCCGGAGTTCGCGGCGGAGCTGACGGAGGTGACCGGCCAGGATCTCGGCTACCGCCGGTGCGGCACGCTCGCGGTCGCGCTGGACGCCGACGACCGTGCCCATCTGCGCGAACTGCACGCGTTGCAGGCGCAGTCGGGGCTCGAGTCGGAGTGGCTCGCGGGACGGGACTGCCGGCGTCTGGAGCCGATGCTCGCACCCGGCGTGCGGGGCGGGCTCCGTGTCGACGGCGACCACCAGATCGATCCCCGGCGGCTGGCCGACGCGCTCGTCGTCGCCTGCGAGCGGACGGGCGTGGTCTTCCACCGGGCGTGGGCCGAACGGCTCTCCGTGGCGGGCGAGCGGGCCGCGGGGGTCGTGACGCGTGCGGGTGCCGCCCTGGACGCCGGGCAGGTGGTGCTGGCGGCGGGGAGCCTGAGCGGGCGGCTCGCGGGCGTCCCGCAGGACGTGCTGCCGCCGGTGCGGCCGGTGAAGGGGCAGGTGCTGCGGCTGACCGTGCCGCCCGCTCACGCGCCGTTCCTGAGCCGGACCGTACGGGCCGTGGTGCGCGGCAGCCAGGTCTACCTGGTGCCGCGGGAGAACGGTGAGCTGGTCGTGGGCGCGACGAGCGAGGAACTGGGCTGGGACACGACGGTGACGGCGGGGGGCGTGTACGAGCTGCTGCGGGACGCGCACGAGCTGGTGCCGGGGATCACCGAGCTGCCGCTGACGGAGACGCGCGCGGGGCTGCGGCCGGGCTCACCGGACAACGCGCCGCTGCTCGGGCCGACGGAACTGGACGGGCTGCTGCTGGCGACCGGGCACCACCGCAACGGGGTACTGCTGACGCCGGTGACCGGGGACGCCATGGCGCACGCCCTGGTCACCGGTGAACTCCCCGAAGAGGTCCGCCCCTTCACTCCGCGGCGCTTCGGTGCCGCCGTCCTCACGGAGCAGCCCGCGTGAACATCTCGGTGAACGGTGAGCGGCGGGTGGTCGCTCCCGGTACGGCCCTCGACAGCGTCGTACGGTCTTTGTCGCCGGCGCCCTCCGGAGTGGCCGCCGCGCTGAACGAAACCGTCGTCCCGCGCGCGGAGTGGTCCGCGACGGCCCTCGCCGACGGCGATCGTGTGGAAGTCCTGACCGCCGTGCAGGGAGGCTGAGCGCCATGGCCGACGATCCCCTGGTTCTCGGGGACACGACCTTCTCGTCCCGTCTGATCATGGGTACGGGGGGCGCTCCCAGCCTCGAGGTGCTGGAGCGGGCGCTCGTGGCGTCCGGGACGGAGCTGACGACGGTCGCGATGCGGCGGGTGAACCCCTCGGTGCACGGCTCCGTGCTGTCCGTGCTCCAGCGGCTGGGCATCCGGGTGCTGCCGAACACGGCGGGGTGCTACACGGCCGGCGAGGCGGTGCTGACGGCCCGGCTGGCGCGGGAGGCTCTCGGGACCTCGCTGGTCAAACTGGAGGTCATCGCCGACGAGCGGACGCTGCTGCCGGATCCGGTGGAGCTGCTGGAGGCGGCGGAGACGCTGGTGGACGACGGGTTCACGGTGTTGCCGTACACGAACGACGATCCTGTGCTGGCGCGGAAGCTGGAGGACGTCGGCTGCGCCGCGGTCATGCCGCTCGGGTCGCCCATCGGCTCCGGCCTGGGCATCCGCAACCCCCACAACTTCCAGCTGATCGTGGAGCACGCGCGGGTGCCCGTGATTCTGGACGCCGGGGCCGGTACGGCGTCGGACGTGGCACTGGCGATGGAGCTGGGCTGTGCGGGGGTGATGCTGGCCTCGGCGGTGACGCGGGCGGCGGATCCCGAGCTGATGGCGTCGGCGATGCGGGCGGGCGTGGAGGCGGGCAGGCTGGCCCGCCTGGCGGGACGCATCCCCCGGCGCTACTTCGCCGAGGCGTCGTCTCCCGCGGAGGGCCTGGCCAGCCTGGATCCGGAGCGCCCGGCGTTCTGACCCCGCGCTCCGGCGTGTGGCGCGTCACAGGTCGGCTGCAGTCCTGCTCCGAAGGGGTGGAAGCCGGGGTGCTGTCAGTCGTGGCTCGTAGACTCGCTGCGTGGACACGACCCTTCAGGACCCTCTGATCGGGCAGGTGCTCGACGGTCGGTACCGCGTCGACGCGCGGATCGCGGTGGGCGGGATGGCCACGGTCTACCGGGCCGTGGACACCCGCCTCGACCGCGTGCTCGCGCTCAAGGTGATGCATCCGGCGCTCGCGGCCGACGGGTCGTTCGTCGAGCGGTTCATCCGGGAGGCCAAGTCCGTCGCGAGGCTCGCCCACCCCAATGTCGTACAGGTGTTCGACCAGGGGACGGACGGGTCGTATGTGTATCTCGCCATGGAGTACATCGCCGGCTGCACCCTGCGTGACGTGCTGCGCGAGCGGGGCGCCCTGCAGCCGAGGGCCGCGCTCGACATCCTGGAGCCGGTGCTCGCCGCGCTCGGCGCCGCACACCGGGCCGGGTTCGTCCACCGGGACATGAAGCCGGAGAACGTGCTGATAGGGGACGACGGCCGGGTCAAGGTCGCCGACTTCGGACTCGTGCGCTCCGTGGACACGGTGACCAGTACGACCGGCGCCGTGCTCGGCACGGTCTCCTATCTCGCCCCGGAGCAGATCGAGCAGCCCGGCGCCGCCGACCCCCGGGTCGACGTCTACGCGTGCGGTGTCGTGCTCTACGAGATGCTCACCGGTGAGAAGCCGCACGACGGCGACTCCCCCGCGATCGTGCTCTACAAGCACCTGCACGAAACGGTCCCGCCGCCGTCGGCCGCCGTACCCGGCCTGGCGTTCGAGCTGGACGAGCTCGTGGCCGCCGCCACCGCCCGCACCCCGGACCTCCGGCCGGTCGACGCCGTCGCGCTGCTCGGGCAGGCCCGGGAGGCGCGGGGCGCGCTGAGCGAGGAGCAGCTGGACGCCGTACCCCCGCAGGCGGTGTCCGCCGAGCACGACAACCGTGAGGACCGGACGAGCGTCATTCCGCGCTCGTTGACCGTGCCGCGGCTGCTGCCGGTCAACGAGGACGAGGCGGGTCGCGGTGGTCACGGCGACCCGTTCAACCGGACCTCCCTGTTGCAGAGCCCGCCGCCCCTGCCGCCCCGGCGCCGTTCCGTGCGGCCCCGTCGTGGACTGGTCGCGCTCGTCACCGTCGTCCTGCTGGTCCTCGGCGTCGGTGCGGGCGTCTGGTACATCAACTCCGGGCAGTTCACCAAGGTCCCGGCGGTGCTCACCCAGACCCAGGCGAGGGCGGAGAAGCGGCTGGAGGCGGCCGGGCTGGAAGTGGGCAGGGTCCGGCACGCCTACAGCGACACCGTGAAGCGCGGCACCGTCATCAGCACCGATCCCGAGCCGGGCGCCCGGATCCGCAAGAACGACTCGGTCACCCTCACCGTCTCCGACGGTCCGCAGACCGTGAAGGTGCCGGACGTGACGGGGTCCCGGCTGGCCAAGGCCAAGGAGCTGCTGAAGTCGGGCGGCCTGGCACCGGGGCTGGTCACCGAGGAGTTCAGCGACGACGTCACCGAGGGCGCCGTGATCAGCACCAGCCCCGCGGCGGGGACCGAGCGCCGCGCGGGCTCGGCGGTCTCCATCGTCGTCAGCAAGGGCAGCCCGATCGACGTGCCGGACGTCACCGGCGAGGACCTGGACGACGCCAAGGCCGAGCTGGAGGAGGCCGGGCTGAAGGTCGAGGTCTCCTCCGAGCAGGTCAACTCCGAGTTCGACAAGGGGCAGGTCGCGGCGCAGACCCCCGAGGCGGACAGCCAGGCCGCCGAGGGTGACACCGTCACGCTGACCCTGTCCAAGGGGCCGGAGATGGTCGAGGTCCCCGACGTGGTCGGCCAGAGCGTCGGCGACGCGAAGAAGTCGCTGAAGGCCGCCGGCTTCGAGGTCGACGAGGACCGCGGGATTCTCGGCCTGTTCGGCGACACGGTGAAGAGCCAGTCGGTGGAAGGCGGAGACACCGCGCCCAAGGGATCGACGATCACGATCACCATCCGGTGACCGGGAGGGGTTGGGGGCATGACACCCTGAACGGGTGAGTCAGCGCCCCCGCCAGAAGTCCCCCTTCCCGTCCCGCAACCCCGTCGGCGGCCATGTCCCCGTGGCCGGCGGACTGCACTCCGTGGGGCTGTCGTACGCCCGTGACCTGCGGGCGGAGACGGTCCAGGTCTTCGTCGCCAACCCGCGCGGCTGGGCCACCCCGGCCGGCAATCCGGCGCAGGACGAGGCGTTCCGGGAGGCCTGTGCGGCGGAGTCGGTCCCGGCGTACGTCCACGCGCCCTATCTGATCAACTTCGGTTCGCACACCGAGGCGACGGTGGAGCGGTCGGTGGAGTCGCTGCGGCACTCGCTGCGCCGGGGGCGGGCGATCGGTGCGCTGGGCGTGGTCGTGCACACCGGGAGCGCGACGGGCGGGCGGGAGCGGTCCGTGGCGTTGAAGCAGGTACGGGAGCACCTGCTGCCGCTGCTGGACGAGCTGACCGAGGACGACGACCCGTTTCTGCTGCTGGAGTCCACCGCCGGGCAGGGGGCCTCGCTCTGCTCCCGGACCTGGGACTTCGGGCCGTACTTCGAGGCGCTGGACGCCCATCCGAAACTCGGCGTCTGCCTCGACACGTGCCATGTCTTCGCCGCCGGACACGACCTGACGGGACCGTCCGGCATGCACGAGACTCTGGATCTGCTGGTGGAGACCGTCGGCGAGGGCCGGCTGAAGCTGATCCACGCCAATGACTCCAAGGACGTGGTCGGCGCGCACAAGGACCGGCACGAGAACATCGGCGCGGGTCACATCGGTGAGGACCCGTTCCGTGCGCTGATGACCCACCCGGCGACGGCGGGCGTCCCGCTGGTCATCGAGACACCCGGCGGCAAGGAGGGCCACGCGGCGGACGTGGAGCGGCTGAAGAAACTCCGGGACGGGTGAGGCGGCTGTCCTCGTTCTCGAACAGCACGTGGGCTCGTCACCGGAGACGGGCGACGAGATCTTGGTGCGGGGCTCAGAGCTCCGGCCCGTCCCCCGGCTCCTCCTGGTAGGAGTACCGCTGTTCCTTCCAGGGGTCGCCGATGTTGTGGTAGCCCCGTTCCTCCCAGAAGCCGCGGCGGTCGGCCGTCATGTACTCGACGCCGCGGACCCACTTGGGGCCCTTCCAGGCGTAGAGGTGGGGGACGACCAGCCGGACCGGGAAGCCGTGCTCGGCGGTGAGCAGTTCGCCGTCCTTGTGGGTGGCGAAGACGGTGCGCTCCGAGGCGAAGTCCGCGAGCCGCAGATTGGAGCTGAAGCCGTACTCCGCCCACACCATCACATGGGTGACGTCGGCGGCGGGCGGCGCGAGGTCCAGGACGGCCCTGGCCGGGATCCCGCCCCACTCGGCGCCGAGCATGCTGAACTTCGTCACACAGTGCAGATCGGCCACCACGGAGGTGTACGGCAGGGCCGTGAACTCCTCGTGGTTCCAGCACCGCTTCCCGCCCTCGGCGGTGGCACCGAACACCCTGAACTCCCAGCGTTCGGGCCGGAACCTCGGTACCGGGCCGTAATGGGTGACGGGCCAGCCCCGCTGCAGTCGCTGTCCCGGCGGGAGCTCGGACGATGCTGCTTCTCCCGTTGCGCGCTCCTCCGGCTGACCCATGTCTCCATCCTGACAGACCCGACACAGTGCACATGACCAGGCATGTACCGCCTTCTGTGGAATCGGGCAACTACTACTAAGCATGGACTAACTTACTAAGTACGCACTTACTGGACGATCTTCGGTGCCGGTGAAATCATGCGGCGGCAACCTCCCCCCATTCCCCCGTCCCGTTCCCCCCAGGCGGAAGGAGCCTCTGCGATGCAGGGCGACCCCGAGGTCATCGAGTTCCTCAACGAGCAGCTCACCGGCGAGCTCACCGCGATCAACCAGTACTTCCTGCACGCCAAGATGCAGGAGAACTTCGGCTGGACGAAGCTCGCGAAGTACACGCGCCACGAGTCCTTCGACGAGATGAAGCACGCGGAGGTGCTCACCGACCGGATCCTGTTCCTGGAGGGGCTGCCGAACTACCAGCGACTGTTCCATGTGCGCGTGGGCCAGACCGTCAAGGAGATGTTCGAGGCCGACCGGCAGGTCGAGGTCGAGGCGATCGACCGGCTGCGGCGCGGCATCAAGGTGATGCGGGAGAAGGGCGACATCACGTCCGCGAACATCTTCGAGGACATCCTGGCCGACGAGGAGCACCACATCGACTACCTCGACACCCAGCTGGAACTGGTGGAGAAGCTCGGCGAGGCCCTCTACATCGCCCAGCTGATCGAGCAGCCGGAGAGCTAGGCCGCTTCTTCCAGCCCTTCCGGTCCCGACAGTTTCGAGAGAACCGCGTCCCTCCGGTCGGCCAGGTCCCGACGGGAGCACGCGCCCCGGCCGAGGATCGCCTGGATACGACGTACACACGAGCCGCAGTCCGTCCCGGCCTTGCAGGCGGAGGCGATCTGGCGGGGTGTGCAGGCGCCGTTGTCCGCATGCTGCTGGACCTGCGCTTCAGTCACTCCGAAGCAGCTGCAGACGTACACGCGGATTCACCTCCCGCCGAGATCGATAAGGCTAACCTAACCTTACCCGGCACTCGGCGACCACAAAAGTGGAGTGGGGCGCGGATCACATACGATCCGCGCCCCACTGTCATGACCGATGCCTACTGGTCCCGGTACATCTCCGCGACGAGGAACGCCAGGTCGAGGGACTGGCTGCGGTTCAGCCGCGGGTCGCAGGCCGTCTCGTAGCGCTGGTGGAGGTCGTCGACGAAGATCTCGTCGCCGCCGCCGACGCACTCGGTGACATCGTCACCGGTGAGCTCGACATGGATGCCGCCCGGATGGGTGCCCAGGCCCTTGTGGACCTCGAAGAAGCCCTTGACCTCGTCGAGCACGTCGTCGAAACGGCGGGTCTTGTGGCCGGAGGCCGCCTCGAAGGTGTTGCCGTGCATCGGGTCGGTCACCCACGCCACCACCGCGCCGGACGCCGTGACCTTCTCGACCAGCTCGGGCAGCTTGTCGCGGACCTTGTCGGCGCCCATGCGGACGATGAAGGTCAGCCGGCCGGGCTCGCGGTCGGGGTCGAGGCGCTCGATGTACTGCAGCGCGTCCTCGGCCGTCGTCGTCGGGCCCAGCTTGATGCCGATCGGGTTACGGATCCGCGAGGCGAACTCGATGTGCGCGTGGTCCAGCTGCCGGGTGCGCTCACCGATCCACACCATGTGCCCGGAGACGTCGTACAGATGCCCGGTGCGGGAGTCGACCCGGGTCAGGGCCGCCTCGTAGTCCAGCAGCAGCGCCTCGTGCGAGGAGTAGAACTCGACGGTCTTGAACTCCTCCGGGTCGGTCCCGCAGGCCCGCATGAAGTTCAGCGCGCTGTCGATCTCGCGCGCCAGCTGCTCGTAGCGCTGGCCGGACGGCGAGGAGCGCACGAAGTCCTGGTTCCAGGCGTGCACCTGGCGCAGGTCGGCGTAGCCGCCGGTGGTGAAGGCGCGCACCAGGTTCAGCGTGGAGGCGGAGGCGTGGTACATCCGCTTCAGGCGCTCGGGGTCCGGGATCCGGGCCGCTTCGGTGAAGTCGAAGCCGTTGACGGAGTCGCCCCGGTACGTCGGCAGGGTCACGCCGTCGCGGGTCTCGGTCGGCTTGGAGCGCGGCTTGGAGTACTGGCCGGCGATCCGGCCGACCTTCACCACGGGCACGGACGCGGCGTACGTCAGCACGGCGCCCATCTGGAGCAGGGTCTTCAGCTTGTTGCGGATGTGGTCGGCCGACACCGCGTCGAAGGCCTCGGCGCAGTCGCCGCCCTGGAGGAGGAACGCCTCTCCCTTGGCGACGGCCGCCATCCGGGCGCGCAGCTGGTCGCACTCGCCCGCGAAGACGAGCGGCGGATACGACTCCAGCTCCGCAACGACTGCGCGCAGAGCCTCGGGGTCGGGGTACTCGGGCTGCTGCGCCGCGGGCAGGTCTCGCCAGGTGTTGCCGGCGCTCGGGCCGGTCTTAGCGTTCACGGTCACGCACTCAACATTACGGGGTCGTGTCGAGTCGTTTTCGCCCGGCTCGACAGGTGAGACGCCCTCCCGCTCAGGTGCGCATGGGGTATGGTGCGTCGCATGTTCGCGCCTTCGACCCGGAATTCGACCCTGAATTCCCTCCGGAACTGGTGGTGGACCGCTCATCCGGCGGCCCACTGACTGCGCGTACGCAAGACTTCGCGAAGGCCGCCCGAGGGGCGGCCTTCGGCGTTTCCGGGGTCCGTTCCTCACCGACATCGACGCAAGCCGAAAGACGGAAGAGGAAGCATGGACCTGACACAGCTCGTGCACGACGAACGCCCCTTCGCACTGCTCCGCCGCCGAACCCCCGGCCACGACGCGAGCGCGGTGGAACTCCTCCTCGGACCGGTCACCGCCCACGACCGCCTCGCCTCCCTCCCCGACGAGTGCCTCGCCCTGATCCCCTTCCGGCAGATCCGCGAGCGCGGCTTCGACGTGCGGGACGACGGGACACCGCTGGCGGTCCTCACCCCCGAGGAGCGCTACGACATCCCGCTCGCCGAGGCGCTGGAACAGCTCCCCGCGCACGAGGTGCGGGTCGAGGGCGGCGGCTTCGACGTCGGCGACGAGGAGTACGGCGAGATCGTCGGACGGGTGCTGCGGGACGAGATCGGGCGGGGCGAGGGCGCGAACTTCGTGATCCGGCGCACCTACGAGGGCGAGCTCCCGGGATTCGGCAGAGCCGACGCCCTCGCGCTGTTCCGGCGGCTCCTCACGGGCGAGCGGGGCGCGTACTGGACGTTCGTCGTGCACACCGGGGACCGGACGCTGGTCGGGGCCAGCCCCGAGGTGCACGTCCGGATGTCCGGCGGCACGGTCGTCATGAACCCGATCAGCGGGACGTACCGCTATCCCGCCGGGGGACCCACCCCCGAACACCTGCTGGACTTCCTCGCCGACGGCAAGGAGATCGAGGAGCTGTCGATGGTCGTCGACGAGGAGCTCAAGATGATGTGCACGGTCGGCGACATGGGCGGGGTGGTCGTGGGGCCCCGGCTGAAGGAGATGGCGCACCTCGCGCACACCGAGTACGAGCTGCGCGGGAAGTCCTCGCTGGACGTGCGGGAGGTGTTGAAGGAGACGATGTTCGCGGCCACCGTCACCGGCTCCCCGGTGCAGAACGCCTGCCGGGTCATCGAACGGCACGAGGTCGGCGGGCGCGGCTACTACGCGGGCGCGCTGGCGCTGCTGGGCCGGGACCCGAGCGGGACGCAGACCCTCGACTCCCCCATCCTCATCCGGACCGCCGACATCGACGCGGCCGGGCGGCTGCGGGTCCCGGTCGGCGCCACGCTCGTGCGGGGTTCGGACCCGGCGGGCGAGGTCGCGGAGACACACGCGAAGGCGGCGGGGGTGCTGGCCGCTCTGGGCGTGCGTCCGGCCCGGCCACGCGCGGAGGCCGTACGGCCGCGGCTCGCCGACGACCCCCGGGTGCGGGCCGCGCTGGACGGGCGGCGGGCCTCGCTGGCGCCGTTCTGGCTGCGGATGCAGGAACGGACCGGGGAACTCGCCGGGCACGCGCTCGTCGTGGACGGCGAGGACACCTTCACGGCGATGCTCTCGCACGTCCTGCGGGCCGGCGGCCTCGAGGTGACCGTGCGCCGCTACGACTCGCCCGGTCTGCGGGAGGCCGTCCTCACGCACGAGGGGCCGGTGGTGCTGGGCCCCGGTCCGGGCGACCCCTCCGACCTCACCGACCCGAAGATGCGCTTCCTGCGGGAGCTGACCGCCCGGGTGCTCCGGGAACACCGGCACGGGGTGCTCGGCGTCTGCCTCGGGCACGAGCTGGTCGCGGCCGAACTGGGGCTGGACATCGTACGGAAGGAGGTGCCGTACCAGGGGGCGCAGACGGCCGTCGACCTGTTCGGGCGGGAGGAGACCGTCGGCTTCTACAACAGCTTCGTGGCGCGGTGCGACGACGAGGCCGCGCTGGAACTCGCCGCGCACGGGACCGAGGTGAGCCGGTCCGCGAACGGCGAGGTGCACGCCCTGCGGGGGCCCGGGTTCGCCGGGGTGCAGTTCCATCCGGAGTCGGTGCTGACCCTGAACGGCGCGGTGATCGTACGGGAACTGCTGGGGGCCCTGCGGCCGGTCGGCTAGCCGGACGGGGCCTCACTCGTCGTCGAGGCCCCGCTCGATGGCGTACCGGACCAGTTCCACCCTGTTGTGCAGCTGGAGCTTGCCGAGGGTGTTCTGCACGTGGTTCTGGACCGTGCGGTGGGATATGACGAGGCGTTCGGCGATCTGCTTGTAGCTCAGGCCCTTGGCGACCAGCCGCAGCACCTCGGTCTCCCGGTCGGTCAGGCGCGGCGTGTCCGGCCCGTCGGTACCGGGCACGGGGCCGGGGTCGGAGGCCAGCCGGCGGTACTCGCCGAGGACCAGCCCGGCGAGACCGGGGGTGAACACCGGGTCGCCGACGGCCGTCCGGCGCACCGCGTCCAGAAGTTCGTCCGTGGACGCCGACTTCAGCAGGTAGCCGGTCGCGCCGGACTTCACCGCCTCCAGCACGTCGGCGTGCTCGCCGCTCGCGGAGAGCACGAGGACGCGCAGCGCCGGATTGGCGGCGACGACCTCCTTGCACACCTGGACACCGGGCTTGGCGGGGAGGTTGAGGTCCAGGACGAGAACGTCGGGCGTGACGGCCTTCGCGCGCCGCACCGCCTGCTCGCCGTCACCGGCCGTGGCCACCACGTCGAAACCGGACTCGGCCAGGTCCCGGGCGACCGCGTCGCGCCACATGGGGTGGTCGTCCACCACCATGACCTTGGTCCGCTCCGGTCCCGGCCCCTGGTCCGGCCCCCGCTCCCGGCCCTGTCCGGGTCCCTGTTCCTGGCTCATCGGCGTCCCGCCCTCCCCCGCTGCACGTCCTGCTCCTTCGGTACCGTCAGTTCGACCTCGGTGCCCTGGCCCGGTGTCGAGATCAGTTCGGCGCTGCCGCCGAGGTCGCGCAGCCGGCCCCGGATCGACTGGGCGACCCCGAGCCGCCCCTCGCCCTCGGCCTGCGCGAGCCGCCCCTCCGGGATGCCCGGTCCGTCGTCCCGGACCGTGACGATCACCTCGTCGGGCTCGTCCTCGACCAGGATCCAGGCCCTGGCCTCCTCCCCGGCATGCCTGCGCACGTTGTCCAGGGCGGCGCCGACGGCCGCGGCCAGTTCCCGCGCCGCGGCCGGAGTCAGCAGCACCGGGGCGCCGGGCTCGGCGAGGCTGACCCGGGCCGCGGCGTACGGGGCGAGCAGTCCGCGCAGGTCGACGGGGCCGTCGCCCTCTCCGGCCGCCTCGGGCTCTTCGACCAGGCGGACGACGGCCCCCTCGGCCTCGTCCTCCGACACCCGGGAGACCGGGACGAGCCCGCCGGAGACCAGGGTGCGCAGCGCGACCTCCTGCTCCCCCGCCATCCGGCCCAGCTCGGCCGCCTCGCCGCCGATGACCACACCCCTGCGCTGCACCATGGCCAGCACCTGGAGCACCCCGTCGTGGATGTCCCGGGCGAGCCGTTCCCTCTCCCGGGTGGCGGCCTCGATCTCCAGGGCGCGGGCGAGGGTGCGCTCGGAGGCGCGGGCGACCTCGACGACGTAGCCGATGGCGATGGAGGCGACCCAGACGAGGATCACGTTGTGGACGGTGTCGCGGGCCGGGTGGCCGCGCTCGATCAGGTTGGCGGCGGCGACCGGTGTGGAGGCGAACGCGGCCCAGCGCCAGCCGCCCTTGATGGCGAAGGCGAGGACCGATCCGGCCGTCCAGATCGAGGGCAGGGTGGGACCGCCGCGGTCGATGTGCTGCTGGGTCACGACCAGCGGGGTCAGGAGGATGCCGGTGAGCGCGACGGCGAGGTCGACGGCGAGGAAGCGCTTGGTGCAGGCGGTGGCGTTCTGCACCCGGGGGACGGTGGCCAGGGTCCAGACGAAGAGGACGGCGAAGTAGCCGATGGCGACGCCGGGGCGGTCGTAGTCGTCGTACGCGGAGGCGGACAGGCCGACCGCGTACAGCATCGTCAGGACCCGGTAGGCGGTGAGCGCGCGCCACAGCGGCAGCTCGACCGACATCCTCATGACTCTCTCGCGCCTGGCCATCCGTGCCCCCACCCGGCCTGTCGGCCTACTGCTCTCTTTCCTTGTCCGCCTGGTCCTTCTCGGCCTGGGCCAGCGCCGCCCTGGCGGCCTTCTCCGCTTCCTTGTCGGCCTTCGCCGCCTCCGCGATCTGCCGCTTGGCGGCGGTCGCGTAGATGTCGACGTACTCCTGGCCGGAGAGCTTCATGATCTCGTACATGACCTCGTCGGTCAGGGCGCGCAGCACGAAACGGTCGTGGTCCATGCCCTCGTAGCGGCTGAAGTCCAGCGGCCTGCCTATCCGGATGCCCGGCCGCATCACCTTCGGCAGGATCTTCCCCGGCGGCTGGATCTTCTCGGTGTCGATCATGGCGACCGGGATGACGGGCGCGCCGGCGGCGAGCGCCACGCGCGCGAGGCCGCCGGGCTTGCCGCGGTAGAGGCGGCCGTCGGGAGAGCGGGTGCCCTCGGGGTAGATCCCGAACAGCTCCCCGCGCTCCAGCACCTCTATCCCGCTCCTGATCGCGGCCTCACCGGCACCGCGCCCGCCGGAGCGGTCCACCGGGAGCTGGCCGACGCCCCTGAAGAAGGCGGCCGTCAGCCGGCCCTTCACACCGGGCGTGGTGAAGTACTCGGCCTTCGCGATGAAGGTGACCTTGCGGTCCAGGACCGCGGGCAGGAAGAACGAGTCCGAGAAGGACAGGTGGTTGCTCGCCAGGATCGCGGGGCCCTCGGCCGGGATGTTCTCGAGGCCCTCCACCCAGGGCCTGAAGGTGACCTTGAGTGGTCCCCCGACCGCAACCTTCATCGCGCCGTACAACAACCGAGTGCCTCCTGTATGTGTCCTCAGACCTTATCCCGGGGCGGCGGCAAAGGCTCCGACGGCCCTGGTCGGTGTCAGTGGGGTCGCGTACCGTGAACCACACGTCCCTCCCGTGAAGAACAGACGAAGACAGGAGACCGAAGGTGCCGGTCCTTCCTGGAGCCGAGCCGTACCGCCATGAGGGCGGGGAGACCGGGGTCCTCCTCTGCCACGGCTTCACCGGTTCCCCGCAGTCGCTGCGCCCCTGGGCCCGGTATCTGGCCGGGCAGGGTCTGACCGTCTCCCTGCCGCTGCTGCCCGGGCACGGCACACGCTGGGAGGACATGGCCCTCACCGGCTGGCCCGACTGGTACGCGGAGGTGGACCGCGAGTTGCGGGCCCTGCGCGAGAGGTGCGCGCAGGTGTTCGTCTTCGGGCTGTCCATGGGCGGTGCCCTCGCCCTGCGGCTGGCCGCGAAGCACGGCGAGGCGGTGCGGGGCGTGGCCGTCGTCAATCCGGCGAACAAGGTGCACGGACTGTCCGCGTACGCCCTTCCCGTGGCCCGCCATCTGGTGCGGTCGACGAAGGGGATCACCAGCGACATCGCGAAGGAGGGCGGCGAGGAGGTCGGGTACGACCGGGTGCCGCTGCACTCGGCGCACTCCCTGCGAATCTTCCTGCGGCAGGTCGACGGTGAGCTCCCGCAGGTCACCCAGCCGCTGCTGCTGTTGCGCAGCGCCCAGGACCATGTCGTACCGGCGGCGGACTCGGCCCGGATCCTTGGCCGGGTGTCGTCGGCGGACGTGACCGAGATCCTCCTGGAACAGAGCTACCACGTGGCAACGTTGGACCACGATGCGGACCGGATCTTCGAGGAGAGCTACGCGTTCATCGCCCGGATCGCGCCCAGTGTCGGCAAGGAAGGGACGGCCGTAGGTGGCTGAGCACGACTCCGACCGCGAGGACCGGGAGAACCGGGAGGAGCGGGACGGCCAGGGCGGCCTGGAGGGCCTGGACGCTCGTCAGGGCCCGGAGCCGGAGGAGCAGAGTGTGCCGTTCGACGAGGAGGCGGCGTGGGCGGCCATCGTCGCGGGGTACGGCGAGGAGCCGCCGGACCCGCCGGGGGCCAGGCCGTTCAGGTCGATCGAGGATCTGGCGCTGCCGGACATCGGGACCGACGACGACGGATCCGGGGCGGGCGGGGGCGAACCGGGCAGAGAGCCCGCCGAGGACCCGGGCGAGGACGCGGGCGAGGAGCAGAAACCGGCCAAGCCGCTGGGCAGCTCCATCTCCTTCGCGCCCGGCGTGGGCCCGCGCGACCACTCGCTGCGCGAGCCGGCCGAGGAAGCCTTCGACGAGGACGACGAGGACGACGACGAGGGTCACTTCGTCCCGCCGGAGCCGCCGCCCCTGCCGGAGGCCGACACCACGGCCAAGTTCGCCTGGCTCGGGGTGATCGGCGGGCCGGTGCTGCTGTTGCTGGCGGTGCTGCTGGGCTGGGACATGACGTGGTGGCTGACGACCCTCTGCCTCGGCGGCTTCCTCGGCGGCTTCGCCACCCTGGTGGCCCGGATGCGCCCGGACGACGAGGACGACGAGGATCCGGGGCGGGGAGCGGTGGTCTAGCGGGGAGCGGCGGTCTGGCCGTCGGCGGGGACGCGGAGGGCGGCGAGGACCGGCAGATGGTCCGTGGCCGCCCTCAGGTCGTCCTCGGTGATGCCGGGGAGTCCGGTGGGGACCCCGCAGCCCAGTACCTCCACTCCCTTGGTCGCGAAGATGCCGTCGATACGGCGGTCCGGGGCGGTGGCGGGGAAGGTGTGCTCGGTGCCCCAGGGCGCGGCGGTACGGCAGTCCCGGAGGTCGGTGGCCAGTCGGCCGAAGGTGCGTCCGTCGGGGCGTTCGTTGATGTCGCCGCCCGCGACCGCGTGTTCCACGCCCATCCCCGCGAGCCGGTCGAGGAGCATCCCGCCCTGCTCGTAGCGCTCCCCCCGCTCCAGACTCAGATGGCAGCTGAGGACGCCGAGGCGGACGCCCGCGATGCGGACGACCGCGGTGGCGAAACCGCGCCGGTACCGTCCGGGGGTGAGGGGCAGCAGGACGTCCTCGGTGCGTTCGACGGTCGCCCGCAGGCTGCAGAGGACGGCGGGGCCGGCCGCAGTGCCGCCGCCGGTGAGGATCACCTGGCCGGTGGCCGCGGCGAGCCGGGCGAGTTTCTTGCGCCATCGGAAGAAGATCGGGGCTTCCTGGATCAGCACCAGATCGGGGGCGCAGGCGGAGATGACGCGGGCGAGGGCGGCGGTGTCGTCCCGCATGGAGCGGATGTTGTAGGTGAGAACCCTGACGACGGCTGAACCGTCCGGCTCCGTGATCGAGTGGGGAAGCACCAAGGTGGTCTCCATGGCGATCAACATACGACGATGCCCGCCGTCCCGGGACCGGGCACGGCGGGCACTGCGGCCGGGGACGCCTACATGATCGGGTCGGGTTCTCTCGCCAGGTCCGCCGCGCCGACCAGGCCGGCCTTGTTGCCGAGCTGAGCCGCGATGACGTCCGCCACCGGGCGCCAGTTGCCGCCGACCAGCCAGCGCTTGTAGGACTTGCGGATCGGGTCGAGGACCAGCTCGCCCTCGTCCGAGAGGCCGCCGCCGACGATGAAGGCGGACGGGTCGAAGAGGGAGGCGAGGTCGGCGAGGCCGGCCCCGGCCCAGCGGGCGAGCTCGCGGTAGGAGTCGACGGCCACCGGGTCGCCCTGGCGGGCGGCCATGGAGATGTGCTTGCCCTCGATGCCGTCGGGGGTGCCGTCGCCGAGGCCGAGGAGGGTCTCGGCGTGTTCCGGGGTGGCGTTGGCGCGCTGCTTGGCGTACCTCACCAGCGCCCGCCCCGAGGCGTACTGCTCCCAGCAGCCCTGTGAGCCGCAGCCGCACAGCAGACCGTCGGGGACCATGCGGATGTGGCCGAACTCGGCGGCGACGCCGAAGTGGCCGCGGCGCAGCTTGTTGCCGATGATGATGCCGCCGCCGAGGCCGGTGCCGAGCGTGATGCAGATGACGTTGCGGTGGCCCTTGCCCGCGCCGAACTTGTACTCGCCCCAGGCCGCCGCGTTGGCGTCGTTCTCCACGACGACGGGGAGGCCCACGCGGGCCTCGACCTTGTCCTTCAGCGGTTCCTGGCGCCAGTCGATGTTGGGGGCGAAGTAGACGGTGGAGCGCTGCCGGTTGACGTAACCGGCGGCTCCGATACCCACGCCGACGATCTCGTGGCCCGCGCGGGCGCCCTCCACCGCGGAGGCGATGGCGTCCACGATCGCCTCCGGCGTGCCCGGGGTCGGCACCTTGTAGGTCGAGAGGATGTTTCCTTCCTCGTCGACCACGCCGGCCGCGATCTTCGTGCCGCCGATGTCGACGCCGATGGTGAGTCCCATGAATCCCTCAGTTCCGGTCGAGCCCCGCTACGGCCAACCGTACCCGAGCGGTGTCAGTCCAAATCGATGCGTTCGCCGGGGCCGGCGCCCGTCCCCTCGTCGCGGTCGTGGGCGGTGCGCGGGTCCTGCGGGTCCTTCGCGCGGGTGGTCCAGCGGGTCTCCTGGTGCTGGACGGCGGAGCGGTAGGCGGCGAGGAGTTCGCCGCCGGCCGCCGCGAGGTGGTCGAAGACGTCGGGGTTGCGCTCGATGACGGGTTCGACGGCGGCCTTCGCCTGCTGGACGACCTGGCGGACCACCTGCTGGGCGGCGGGTCCGGCGACGGCGCCGAGCAGCGGGGACTGGATGCCGGAGAGTTTGTCGGCGACCGCGTCGACGAGCCTGCGCAGCTCCTCGGCGGCCGAACCCTCCGGCCGGCCCTGCTCGGCACGGCGGCGGGCCTTCTCCCGGGCCAGGTCCTCGGCGCAGGCGGTGGCCCAGGCGTCGGCGTCGGTCGCGCGGGGCTCCTCGGCGGCGGTCTCGGCCCCGGCGGCGTCGGGAGTGGGACGCTCTTCACTCATGACGGACTCCTGACGGCTCCTGGCGGACGTCCGACGGGACCGGGTACGGCGGGCTCGTCGGAGGCGGCACGTCTGATTACGGCTCGTCCCTACGACGTTACCCGAACGGCGGTACGTCGTTCACCGTGTCCGCGGCCGAGTGCACCGTGTCCGCGGCCACAGCTTCACCGTGCCTGCGGCCACAGCCCCGGATCCGGCGCGAACCGGATGCCCAGCCCTCCGTCGCGGAGGGCGGCGCCGTCCACCGTGCACCGGCGCAGGGCCGAGGGCAGCGGCACGATCCGGCGGAACGGCCCCGCGGTGAGGACGAGTTCGTCGCCGCGCCGGACGAGGTCCAGCTCGTCGCGTATGGCGCCGGGCAACGGGATCTCCCAGACGAACACGCCGTCCTGCGCGAGCCGGTCGGCCACGGGCCACCCGACCGGGGAGGTCGCCGTGTTGACGCCGGGGACGGCGAGGGCGGTCAGGTCGTCGGCGCCCCGGGGGTCGTGGCCCAGGTGGGCGACCGGTCGGGCCGCCGCGCCCCACTCCCCCAGGACCTTGCGCTGCTGGGTGACCAGCCGGTCCGCCCAGCCGCCGTCGGCGGCCGTCTCCGGCAGGACCCGGTTGGCGACGAGCGACTCGACCGGCAGGGCGCGCAGGGCGAGGCCGAGACGGGCGTCGCGGACCGCGTCGGCGCCGGCCGGGCCGGGCTCGGCGACGAGCCGTACGACGGTGTCGCGGTCGGCGAGGACCGCCTCCACGGCGGCCAGCTCCACGTCCCAGCGGGCGGTCGTCTCGTACAGCCACTCGGCGGGCATCGGCACCCCCGCCAGGCGGCCCAGGACGGGGCGCAGGGCGCGTGCGGCCTGCCGTTCCGGCGGAAGGAGCCGGCGCAGATAGCGGCGCAGTTCCTCGGGGAGGGCGAGCAGGGCGAGGGCCTCGGCGGTGGGCGGCAGGTCGACGACGAGCAGGTCGTGCGCCTCGGCGAGGGCGGCGTCCCGCAGGGCGCGCAGCAGGGTCAGCTCCTCGGCGCCGGGCAGCGGGGTGACCTCCTCGGGGTCCAGCCGGGAGGCGCCGAGCAGGTCGAGGACGGTGGAGGCACGCTCCTGGAAACCGGCGAGGTCGTCTCGGAAACCGGCGGTGGCGTCCGGGCGCCAGGCGGAGAGGCCCTCCGCGACCCGGACCGGTTCGGCGCCCGTGCGCATGCCGAGCGCGGCGCCGAGGGTGTCGGTGCGGTCGGTGCTGAGGACGAGGGTGCGGGTTCCCTCGCGGGCGGCGGCGAGGGCGGTGGCGGCGGCGACGGTGGTACGGCCGCTGCCGCCGGGGCCGGTGATCAGGATGGTGCGCATGGGGGTGAACCGTAACGGAGGCGGGACCGCCGTCAGGACGGCTGCTTACCCCCAGACTCCACGCGCTTCTTCAGGCCCGCCAGCGCCCGGTCGATGATGACCTTCTCCGCCTTGCGCTTGATCATGCCCAGCATCGGGATCTTGACGTCGACCGTCAGCTGGTAGGTCACCTCGGTGGCGCCCGCGCCTGCCGCCTTGAGGAGGTAGGAACCGTCGAGCTGACGGAGCATCTGGGACTTGACCAGGGTCCAGGACACCTCGTGCTCGCCGGTCCAGGTGTAGCCGAGGACCTGGTCGTCCTTGATGGCGCCGGCGTCCATGACGAGACGGACCTGCTCGGCCCGGCCCTGGGCGTCCTCCTTGAGGACCTCCGCCTGCTTCACCTCGCCGGTCCAGTCCGGGTAGCGGGCGAAGTCCGCGATCACGGCCATGACGTCGGCCGGGGCCGCCTCGATCGTGATGCTCGAGCTGGTGTGTTCCGCCATCGCCGTGACTCCTCCGGATACGGGCCCGTAAAGGTACGTGTGTGCAGCGTGAAGGCTACCGCGCGCTCAACCGGGCGACTTCACCACTCCAGCGCCCACGGCCTGCCGCTCCCCGCGAAGTGCCCCACGTTCACGCACTCGGTCGCCCCGATCCGCATCCGCCGGGCCAGCGGCTGGTGGACGTGGCCGAAGAGGGAGTAGCGGGGGCGGGTGCGGCGGATCGCGTCCAGGAGGGCGCGGCTGCCGCGTTCGAAACGGCGCGCCACGGTGTCGTAGACGAGTTCGGGGACCTCTGGCGGGATGTGGGTGCACAGGACGTCGACCTCGCCGACGGCCTCGATCTTCGCCGCGTACTCCTCGTCGCTGATCTCGTAGGGGGTGCGCATGGGGGTGCGCAGGCCGCCGCCGACGAAGCCGAAGACCCGGCCGCCGATCTCCACCCGCTGACCGTCGAGGACGGTCGTGCCCTCGCCCGCGTACTCGGGCCACAGAGCCGGCATGTCGACATTGCCGTAGGTGGCGTAGGTCGGGGTCGGGAAGGCGGCGAACAGTTCGGTGTACTGCTTGCGCACGGCCTTCTCGATCAGCGCGGCCCGGTCCCCGCCGATCCCGCCCCACAGGCGGGCGCCGAACTCGCGGGCCTCCTCGAAGCGGCGGGCGGTGCGCAGTTCGACGAGCCGGTCGGCGTTCTCCGCGCCGAAGAGGTCGGGGAAGATGCCGCGGGAGTGGTCTGCGTAGTCCAGGAAGAGGACGAGGTCACCCAGACAGATCAGAGCATCGGCACCTTCCCCGGCCAGGGCCAGGTCGCGGGCGTTGCCGTGCACATCGCTGACCACATGGATGCGTGTGGATGCCATGACGATCAAGAGTAGGCGTGTGGGGCATACGTGAACAGTGCCGACGGGAATAGCGGTTACTGGCCAGTCAGTAAAGGGGTGGACTACTGTCGGGCCGGAACACCATCCGTGTGACGCGGCGAACATCTCTCCGTACCCCCCTGTCGAAGAAGCCATACCGGCGGGTAACGTCCGGGCAGTCCAGACGTGCTCAGAGATTCAACGATCGAAGCCCTGAGCGCAGCCCGAGCCTTGGACCGCACCGTCGCAGCACACAACGTCGTGGCGCCGGCGCCCTATGAGGAGCAGCAGTCTTGCGCGAGTTCAGCCTTCCGGCTTTGTACGAGGTCCCTGCGGACGGCAATCTGACCGACATCGTCCGCAGAAACGCCGCGCAGCATCCCGACGTCGCCGTCATCGCCCGCAAGGCCGGCGGCGGGTGGCAGGACGTGACCGCGAAGGCCTTCCTGGCCGAGGTGCACGCCGCCGCCAAGGGCCTCATCGCCTCCGGTGTCCAGCCGGGCGACCGGGTCGGCCTGATGTCGCGCACCCGCTACGAGTGGACGCTGCTCGACTTCGCGATCTGGAGCGCGGGCGCGGTGACCGTGCCGGTGTACGAGACCAGCTCCGCCGAGCAGGTGCAGTGGATCCTCTCCGACTCGGGCGCGACCGCCGTGATCGTCGAGCTGGACGGCCACGGCGCCGCCGTCGAGTCGGTGCGGGACTCGCTGCCCGCGCTGAAGCACGTCTTCCAGATCGAGGACGGTGGCGTCGAGGAGCTCGGGCGGCTCGGCAAGGACGTCTCCGACCGGGCGGTCGAGGAGCGCAGCTCGCTCGCCAAGGCCGACGACCCGGCGACCATCGTGTACACCTCGGGCACGACGGGCCGGCCCAAGGGCTGTGTGCTCACCCACCGCAGCTTCTTCGCCGAGTGCGGGAACGTCGTCGAGCGGCTGCGCCCGCTGTTCCGCACCGGCGAGTGCAGCGTGCTGCTGTTCCTGCCGCTCGCCCACGTCTTCGGCCGGCTGGTGCAGATCGCCCCGATGATGGCGCCGATCAAGCTGGGCATGGTCCCGGACATCAAGAACCTCACGGACGAGCTGGCGTCGTTCCGCCCCACGCTGATCCTGGGCGTGCCGCGCGTCTTCGAGAAGGTCTACAACTCGGCGCGGGCCAAGGCGCAGGCCGACGGCAAGGGCGCGATCTTCGACAAGGCGGCGGACACCGCGATCGCCTACAGCAAGGCGCTGGAGCTGCCGTCGGGCCCGCCGCTCGGGCTGAAGATCAAGCACAGGGTGTTCGACAAGCTGGTCTACAGCAAGCTGCGCGCGGTGCTGGGCGGCAAGGGCGAATACGCGATCTCCGGCGGCGCCCCGCTGGGCGAGCGGCTCGGCCACTTCTTCCGCGGTATCGGCTTCACGGTCCTGGAGGGCTACGGGCTGACCGAGTCCTGTGCGGCGACCGCCTTCAACCCGTGGGACCGGCAGAAGATCGGTACGGTCGGGCAGCCGCTGCCGGGCTCGGTGGTGCGGATCGCGGACGACGGCGAGGTGCTGCTGCACGGCGAGCACCTGTTCAAGGAGTACTGGAACAACCCGGGTGCGACGGCCGAGGCGCTGGCCGACGGCTGGTTCCACACCGGTGACATCGGCACCCTCGACGAGGACGGCTACCTCCGGATCACCGGCCGCAAGAAGGAGATCATCGTCACCGCGGGCGGCAAGAACGTCGCCCCGGCCGTGATCGAGGACCGGATCCGGGCGCACGCCCTGGTCGCGGAGTGCATGGTGGTGGGCGACGGGCGGCCGTTCGTGGGCGCGCTGATCACCATCGACGAGGAGTTCCTCGGCCGTTGGGCGGCCGAGCACGGCAAGCCGGAGGGATCCACCGCGGCGTCGCTGAACCGGGACCCGGACCTGCTGGCCGCGATCCAGTCGGCGGTCGACGACGGCAACGCCGCGGTGTCGAAGGCGGAGTCTGTGCGGAAGTTCCGTGTTCTCTCCTCCCAGTTCACGGAGGACTCGGGCCACCTCACGCCGTCGCTGAAGCTCAAGCGCAACGTGGTGGCGAAGGACTACGCGGCGGAGATCGAGGCGATCTACGCCAAGTAGTCACCCGAGTACGAAGGTCATGGCGCGGTGTCCTCGGCGAGGACCCGCGCCATCGTGCGTTCGGCGAGCGCGGTGATGGTGACGAACGGGTTCACCCCGATGTTGCCGGGCACCAGTGAGCCGTCGGTGACGTACAGCTTCGAATACCCCTTCACGCGCCCGTAGCTGTCGGTCGCCTTCCCCAGCACGCAGCCGCCGAGCGGGTGGTAGGTGAAGTCGTCGGCGAAGACCTTGCTGGGGGAGCCGAAGAGGTCGGACCGGTAGATCGTCGAGTTCGCCGAGTTGATCCGGTCGAACAGCTTCTTCGCCATGCCGGAGGAGACCGAGCTCTGCGCGGCGCTCCAGTTGAGGCTCAGGGCGTTGTTGGCGTACGAGAACGCGGCGCGCTGCGGGTTCTTGGTGATCGCCAGATAGAGGCTGACCCAGTGCTCGAGGCCCGTCGGCAGCGGGGCTATCTCCGCGAAGACGGGGTTGTCGGTGTTGGCCCAGTCGTCGATGCCCATCACCGGCATGGTCGACTGGTTGGCGCCGACCGTGTCCCACAGGTGGTTGGCCCGCCCGAGCATCACGTTGCCGTTGGGCCCCCAGCCGGTCCCGACGCTCGCGTCCAGTGCCGGGAGCGTGCCCGTCTGCCGTGCCCTGACCAGGAGTTCGCTGGTCCCCAGGCTGCCGCCGCCGAGGAAGAGGTAGGTGCAGCCGTACTGCTTGGTCTCGACGACCGCGCCGGTGTCGTCGATGCGGTCGGCGGTGAGAACCCAGCTGCCGTCGCTCGCCCGGCTGATCCCGCGGACCTTCTCCATGGTGTGGATGGTGACGTTCCCGGTGCCGAGCGCGGCCGCCAGATATGTCTTGTCGAGGCTCTTCTTGCCGTAGTTGTTGCCGTAGATGACCTCCTGCCCGAGGGCCGACTTGGTGGCGGTGCCGGCGGCCTCGCGCTGCATGTAGCCGAAGTCGTAGACGCTGGGCACGAAGGTGGTCTTGAGACCGGTGTTGGCGGCGTGCTTCCGCGAGACCCGGGTGAACTGGTACCACTCGGTCGATTCGAACCAGGCGGGGTCGATCGTGTTGACGCCGAGCATGGCGCGGGCGCGCGGGAAGTACGTGCTGTACATCTCCGTGGCGTCCACCGTGGGGAACTGCTCGGCGAAGTAGGACTGCAGCGGGGTGACCGCCATCGAGCCGTTGACCAGGGAGCCGCCGCCCACGCCGCGGCCGACGAAGACGGACATGTTGTCGAAGTGCACCCGGTCCAGGGCCCCTGGGTAGGGGTTGATGTCCTTGTTGACGACGTCCAGCCACAGGAAGGTGGCGAGCGGCGCCTCGGTACGGGTCTTGAACCACATGGAGCGCTGGTCGGGGTTGGCGGTGTTGCAGAAGACCTTTCCGTCGGAGCCGGTGGTGTTCCACAGCCGGCCCATCTCGATGACGAGGGTGCGGATGCCGGCCTGGCCGAGGCGGAGGGCGGCGACGGAGGCGCCGTAGCCGGAGCCGACGACGATCGCGGGCGCGGACTCGACCGCGGCGGGCTCGTCCGCCTGGGCCGACTTGAGTCCCACGCGGGTGAAGCCGAGGGTGGCCGCCGTCTGGAGGGCGGCCATACCAAGGATGTGACGTCTCGTCAGCTGACGCTGCATCAGTTTGGCTGTCATGTGCGCAGCATCAGCTGATTGCCGTCAATAGGCCAGACCAAAAGGGGAAAAGTCTAGAGCAACGTCTTCAGCCGCTCCGCGAGGAGATCCCAGCGCCACTTCTCCTCCACCCACTGCCGCCCCCGCTCCCCCATCCGGCGGCGCAGCCCGGCGTCCTGCAGCAGCACCACGATCCGCTCGGCGGCGTCGGCAGGGGAGCCGCCCGGCACGACCCATCCGGTCTCCCCGTCGAGCACGGCGTCGGGCGCGCCGCCGGAGTCCCCGGCGACGACGGGCAGGCCGGTCGCGGACGCCTCCAGGTAGACGATCCCGAGCCCCTCGACGTCCAGCCCGCCGCGCCGCGTCCGGCAGGGCATCGCGAAGACGTCCCCTGCGCCGTAGTGCGCGGGCAGCTCGGACCACGGCACGGCGCCGGTGAAGCGCACCGCCCCCGCGACCCCGGTCTCCTGCGCGAGCCGCCGCAGGTCCTTCTCGTACGGCCCGCCCCCGACGATCAGCAGGACGGCGTCCGGCTCGGCGGCCAGGATCCGCGGCATGGCCAGGATCAGCGTGTCCTGCCCCTTGCGCGGCACCAGCCGCGAGACGCACACCACCACCGGCCGGCCGGTCAGTCCGAGCCGTGCCCGCACCTCGTCGCCGCCGGAGCTGGGGTGGAAGGTCTTCTCGTCGACGCCCGGCGGCAGCTGCACCATCCGCCCGGCCGCCGCGGGACCGAGCGCGGGCGCGATCCGCGAACGCGTGTACTCACCGAGGTAGGTGATCGTGTCGGTGGTCTCCCCGATCCGGCCGAGCAGCTGCCGGGAGGCGGGCAGCTGCGCCCAGCCGGCCTCGTGCCCGTGGGTGGTCGCCACCAGCCGCCGGGCACCGGCCCGGCGCAGCGCGGGTGCCATCAGGCCGAGCGGCGCGGCCGCCCCGAACCACACCGACGTGCACCCGTGCTCCCGCAGCAGCCCTACGGCCCGCCGGGTCGCCCCGGGCGTGGGCAGCAGCATGGTCGTGGAGTCCCGTACGACGGTGAAGGGCTGCTCGGCGTCGAAGGCGGCGGTCGCCTCGATGCCCTCCCGGGACCGCTTCCAGGTGGAGGCGTAGACGACCAGGCGGTCCGGGTCGAGCCGGAGCGCCATGTTGTGCAGGAACGCCTGGATACCGCCGGGGCGGGGCGGGAAGTCGTTCGTCACGATCAGGGTCTTGTGCATAGCGGCCATCGCAGCCGACCTTATCCAAACGCCACTCACAGCCGCGCGGGGCCGCGCCTCACAGCCGACGGGGGGATCATGGCCGCATGACGACGAAGGCCCCGGGGTCACCCCTGACCCCGCTGCTCACGACCTGGGGCGTGACCCGGCTCGTCCTGCTGCTCTTCGTCTTCAAGGTGTTCGTCTTCCCCGGCCCTGACGTCACGACCGACGTGTCGTCGATCTACCAGGGCTGGTACGACGTCCTGCGCACCGGCACGTTTCCGCGGGCCGACGTCACCTGGCAGTACCCGCCCGCCGCCGCCCTCGCGATCCTCTCCCCCGCCCTCCTTCCCTTCCTCTCCTACGCGCAGGCCTTCTTCGTCCTGGCCTTCCTGGCGGACCTGGCCGTCCTGACGCTGCTGCTCTCGTCGGGTCTGCGCCCCGGCCGCTCGCCGCGCGGCGCCTGGCTGTGGGTGGCGGGCGTGCCGCTGCTCGGCCCGACGGTCTACGCCCGCTACGACGTGATGGTGACCGCGGTGGCCGTGGCCGCGCTGGTCGCGGGTGCCCGGCATCCCCGGGCGATGGGCGCGCTGACGGGCCTGGCGGCCATGCTGAAGGTCTGGCCGGTCCTCCTCCTTGCGGGAGCGGCACGCCGCCGCTCCTGGACCGCGGCCGCGCTGACGGCCGCCGTACTGTCCGCCCTCTTCGCGCTCACCGTGCCGGGCGCCTTCGCCTTCCTCACCTTCCAGCGGGACCGGGGCACCGAGGTGGAGTCGCTGGGCGCGCTCGTCTTCCACACGGCCCGCTGGTTCGGCTGGCGGGGCGAGGTGCTGCTGAACTACGGCTCGGTGGAGTTCCTCGGCCCGTACGTGGCCGTGGTGAGCGACGCGGCCCTGTTCCTGACCGCCCTCGCCTTCGGCTGGCTGCTGCTGTGGCGCCTGACTGCGAAACGCTTCGCCCCGCACACCCTCGCCGACGCGGCGTTCACGGCCGTCCTGCTGTTCACGGTCACCAGCCGGGTGATCAGCCCCCAGTACCTGGTGTGGCTGGTCGGCCTCGCGGCGGTCTGCCTCTGCTTCCGCGCGACCCGCATGACCGGCCCCGCAGCACTGGTCCTGGCCGCCTGCCCCCTGACGGTCCTGGAGTTCCCCGTGTTCTTCGCGGACGTCGTCGACAGCACCCCTCTCGGCATCACCCTCCTCCTCCTGCGCAACGGCCTCCTGCTCACCGCCGCCCTCACGGCAGCCGCCCGGCTGTGGCAATCGACGGCCCCCCGGCCCGTCCCGGCCTCCCTCCCCGATCAGCCCACCCTCACCCACGAACGCACCCCCGCCTCCTGACGCAGCCCCACCCCCACCCCCACCGCCGTACACCGCACGCCCCTCGCGGGCGCCGGCGCCCGCGGCGACGGGCGAGGCGATCGCGCGGCCGACTCAGCCGAGCCGAGTCTTCAGGTAGGTCCGCCAGGCCGCGGTGAAGTCCGGCAGGGACGTGCCCAGCACGGTGCTCAGCGCGGTCTCCACCGCTCCCGCACGATTCCGGTGGGTGGCGACGGACCGGTAGAAGGCGTTCAGTTTCGTCTCGCCCCAGCGGTCGGCGATCATCCGGCAGGCCAGCCAGCCGCCCTCGTACGCCTGGGCGAGGCGGGTCGGGTCGGCGGAGAAGCCGAAGGCGCTGTCGGTGGGGAGCGCCGCCGGGACGTCTCCCCCGGCGACGGCTCCGCGGAGTTCGGGGGCCACCTGCCGCGGGGTGCGGCCGGTGCCGCGGTAGCCGACCCAGTCGGCGTATCCCTCGGACAGCCACAGCGGGGTGGCCGCGTTCGTGTGGGCGCGGGTGGCGACGTGGGTGGTCTCGTGCGTGAGGACGACCTGCCGGCCGAGCGAGCCGAGCTGGGCGTACGCCTCCGGGTTGACGACCACCCGGTCGGCCGGCGTCCGTGCCCCGCCACCGGTCTCGCCGCCGGTCTCGCCGCCGGTCTCGCCGGTGGTGACCGCGGCGATCCCCCGGTAGGAGGAGGCGGGCGAGCCCAGCAGCCCCGCCATGGCCTGGAGCGACCCCGGCACGAGGACGACGACGTGTCCCGCCCAGTCCGTGCCCCAGGCCGCCGACACCTCCGGGACCGCGCGGTCGGCGAGGTCCGCGAAGGAGCGGAGCCTGGCCGCCGGCTGCCCGACCCCCAGCACCAGGCTGTGCACGCCCCGTACGGCGCTCACCGCTCCCTGGTCCCACAGCTGCTCGCCGGCCTGCTGCGCGGGCCGCTCGGAGGCCACCGACCAGCCTCCGCCGGAGTCCCGGGTCAGGCGCAGGGTGCGGGCCGCGGTCACCGGGGCCCGGTCGTAGCCCTCGACGCGGTAGCTCAGCGTGGCCTCGGCGGTGGCGGAGTCGCCCGCACGGCGGACGGCGGTGACCCGGTAGGACCAGGCGGCCAGCGGGACTGCAGCGAGGTTCGCGTACCCGGCCGTCGTACCGGTGGCGGCGTAGGCCCGGGAGTCGTGGGCGAGGACGGCGGCCGCCCGCCGGTCCAGCACCCGCTGGACCTCGGCCCCGGCGGTGTCGGCCGTCGGGCGCCCGCCGCAGCCGGCCAGGGCCACGAGCAGTGAGACGAGCAGCAGACAGAGCCCGAGGACCCCGGATCCACGCACCCGCCCACGATCAGCCATCCCCCAGATCGTACGGTGGCCCGCCCCGAGGGGTCCCGGTCAGGGCCTGGTCACCGATGACACCGGCATCATCCCGACCGGGTCGTAGCGCACCGGCGCGCCCGGGTAGGGGGCGTGGATGACCTGGCCGTTGCCGACGTACATGCCGACGTGGCTGGCGTCGGAGCGGTAGGTGACGATGTCGCCCGGCTGGGCCTGGGAGAGCGGGACGCGGCGGCCGGCGTGCGCCTGGGCCTGCGAGGTGCGCGGCAGGGACACCCCGGCCCGCGCGTACGACCACTGCATCAGCCCCGAGCAGTCGAAGCCGGAGGGGCCGTTCGCGCCCCAGACGTACGGCTTGCCGAGCGCGGAGCGGGCCGCGGCGAGCGCGGCGGCCGCCCGGCCCGAGGCGGGGACGGCACCGGCGAGGTCGGGCAGGCCGGAACGGCCGGAGCGGGTGGCCCGGTCGTAGGCGGCGCGTTCGGCGGTCGACAGGGCGTTGAGCAACTGTCGGGCGCGGGCGAGTTTCCGCTCCACGGTCCGCTTGTGCCGGAAGACGGCCTTGCGGCTCTTCTCCAGCGCGGCGAGCTTGCCGGTGGCCTCGGTGCGCTCCTGGGCGAGCACGCGCATCGCGCCCTGGAGGTCCTTGAGCTCCTCGGCCTGATGGAGGGTGATCCGGTCGAGGGTGGCCGCCTTGGCGAGGTAGTCGTCCGGGTCGTCGGAGAACAGCAGCGCCAGGGCGGGGTCGAGGCCGCCCGCCCGGTACTGGGCGCCGGCCAGCGCGCCGAGCCGCTCACGCAGGTCGTTGATGCGCCCCTGCTGCCGGGCGATCCGGTCCTGCGCGTCGCCCACTTCCCCGCGCAGGTCGTCGGCGCGTTCCTCGGCCTTGTTGAAGGCCTCGGTGGCTTTCTCCGCCTCCTCGTAGAGCCGGTCCACCTCGGCCCGGGTGTCGTCGTGCGGCGCGGCCGCGGCCGGTACGGCGGACACGAGGGCGGTGGCCGCGGCGGACAGCGCGCACAGGGCGCGGCCTACGCCCCGGTCGGACCCGGACGGTGCAAGGCGGCGATGGGACCCCACGGAAAGCCGCGCTCCTTCCACTGGCTGACGAAACGCGGCAGACAGTAGCCCCGTGTCCAGGTGGTGGCCAAAGACCTCCGGGGGGCGCGCACAGGGGCGCCCCGCCGCTGACGCAGGTCACCGACGGGGCGCGGGGTCACTTCGAGTTGTCGTAATTCGCCCGTTCGGGCGGTCGCGTGTCCTGATCTTGGAACGGACCCGCGGGGGTGGGGGACCCCTCCGGCGCGAGCGTCAGACGCGGACGCCGAACATGAACGGGCCGCCGATCGTGCTCATCGACTCGTACCGGACGACGGTGCCGGTGCGCGGGGCGTGCAGGATCTGGCCGTTGCCCGCGTAGAGGCCGACGTGGTGCAGGTCGTTGAAGAAGAACACCAGGTCACCGACCTTCAGGTCGCTGACGGAGTAGATCTTCGTGCCTATGGTGGCCTGCGACTCGGAGGTGCGCGGTATGGAGACGCCGGCCTGGGCGTAGGACCAGGAGGTCAGGCCCGAGCAGTCGAAGGTGGTGGGGCCGGAGGCGCTGTAGACGTACGGCATGCCGAGCCTCGTCTTGGCCGCGGCGAAGGCGGCGGCGGCCCGGCTGGAGGCGGAGCCGGTGTTGCCGAGGTCGACACGCTCGGCGGAGGACCGGTTGGCGCGGTCCTGCTCGGCGGCGAGCGCCTGCTTCTCCTTGGCGGTCAGGGTGTTGTAGAGCTGCCGCGCCTCGGCCAGCTTGGTCTGGGCGATCTTCTTCTGCTTGGCCAGCTCGGTGCGGGCGGAGGCGAGGTCCTTGAGCTTCTCGGCGGCCTCGGCGCGCTCCTGGGCGAGCTCGCGCTGCTTCTCCTGGATCTTCTTCAGCGCCTCGACCTGCTGGGCGCTGAGCTGGTCGGCGGTGGACGCCTTGTCCAGGTAGTCGTCCGGGTCGGACGACAGGAAGAGCTGCAGGGAGGAGTCGATGCTGCCGGTGCGGTACTGGGCCGCGGCCGCCAGGCCCATGGAGTCGCGCAGCTCGTTGAGATCCGCCTGCCCACGGGCGACGTTGTCCTGGATGGTGGAGATCTCCTTCTGGAGCTTCTCCTGCTTCGCCTCGGCCCCGTTGAGCTTCTCGGAGGCCTGCTCCTGCTCCTCGTAGAGCTTGTCGACCTTGGCCTTCACCTCGTCCTTGGTGAGCTTCTCGCCAGGTGCCGCGTTGGCGGCCTGGGAGCTCAGGGCGACGGCAGCGGCTGCTGCGGTGGTCAGCAGAGTGACGCGCGTGCGGCTCGGCTGCTTCGGTCGACGGTGGGACGCCACGGAGACGGGCTCCTTCTTTTGAGTGATCACCCGTGTGGAGGTTCGAGCACCAGACCTTAGTGACCTCGCTGTGATCAGTTCAAATCCCCAGGCACAAAAATCACGTCACGCAACGCAGTTTTTTCACTTAACTCACGTGCCGTGATGCCCGGTTGACGCTACGTTGCGTGACGATACCGCCAATTCGGTCATTAAACCTGCAACTTCGACATCCCGGCAGACCTCAGGACAGTCGTTTCAGAAGCACCACGGAGGCCACGGGCCGGGCCCCGGCCTTGGCGACCCCGTCGGCGACCTCACGGTCGGTGGAGGCGACGATGACTGGCCTGCCCGGCGGCTCGGCGCGCACCAGCTGGCGGATCAGCTCGTCGGCCGTGACACCCGGCTTGGAGAACAGCACCCGCACCCCGCGCGGCGGCGCGAGCAGCACCGGAGCGGCCAGCTCGGCGCCGTCGAACACACAGGTGACCTCGGCGCCGGTCTGCGCCGCGAGCGCCGAGAGCTGGCCGAGCAGCCGCAGCCGCTGCTTCTCCAGCGGCATCTGCGGATAGCCGGTCTTGGTGACGTTGTAGCCGTCGACCACGAGATGCGCCTGCGGCAGCGCGAGCAACTGGTCGAGAATGGCCGGATCGTGCTCCGACAGGGCGCGCGCGGCGATGTCCTTCGGGGTCATCCGCCCCGGTTCGACCGCGTCCACGGTCTCCGCCGGGCGCACCGATACCGGGGGCAACGCCAGTTCGCGCCGCAGCCCCTGCGCCGCGTCGAGTACGGTGTCCAGCAGCAGCCGTACCCGCATGTCCTCGACGCTGCGCCCCTCGCGGGCCGCACGCCGGGTGGCCTCCAAGGCGGCCTCGGCCTCCCCGAGACGGGCCTTCAGCCGCCGCGACTCACTCTCGGCGGCCGACACCTGGGCCTGCCCGTCGGCCCGTACCGCCTCGATCTCGCTCTGCACCTTGCGCAGCGCGGCCTCACCGCGCTTGACGTCGCTGAGGGCCGAACGCAGCTTGCGGTGAAGGGATTCCGCTTCCTTCTTCGCCGCGTCCAGTTCGGTGCGCAGCCGCTCGGTGTCCGCACGGGTCTGCTCGCGCGCGTGCGCGAGCTCCTCGCGCAGCCGCTCCAACTCGGCACGGTTCTCTTCGTCCGCGCGCTCGGCGTCCGCCCGCTGCGCCTCCTCGCCGGCCGCGGTCACCAGCTTCACCCAGCCGGTGGGCCGCAGTACGTAGGCCGCGGCCGCCACGTCGAGCGGGTCCGCGGCCGGGGTCGGCGAACCGGAGTCGAGAGCGCCGGACAGCTCCGGCTGGACTTCTCTGAACTTCTCCGCGATGCGCTGCCGGAACAGCGGATCGGTCTCCAGCGCCGCCGCCATCGCGTTGCCCGCGAACTTGGCGCGGCGGTTCGGGGCGAACCGGGCGTACTGCCTCAGCTGGGCGGGAAGTTCGCCGACGGTCAGCCCGCCGAAGCCGTCGGAGACGATCTGCACGACCCGGCGGCGCACGCCGTCGGGCAGCGGACGGTCGAGCACCTCAGCGGCGCCGTCGCCCGGCCCCCCGCCTGAGCTCTCCACCATCCGTCACACCCCAATGCTGTGCGGGGCCCGCTCCCTCAGGAGCCGGCGCCCGGCCGATCCACGAGTTCCACCTGATCCACGGCGTTGCACCAGCGGCACCGCACCGACTCGATGGTCTCACTGACCACCTCGCGCTCCTCCACGCTGGGCTCACCGGCGAGGTCGAGGTGGACGTACTCGACGACCTTCGACGAGCGCGTCACGTCGAACCGGGTGAGGTTGCCGCAGAGGGTGCAGCGCCACCGCGTGGTCGCGGTCGGCAGGGGAACGGTCATCGCGGCTGCCAGCCTTCCTTCCAGTGTCCGTGACGCCCCGGACTACCCGGAGCGTGTGGCTCGTAACCCTACGGCCTGGCGCGTACTCGCCGCCCATCCGTTCCAGGGGCCGGTCGGCGGCGAGGCGGTACGTCCCGGTGCGTCCGATTGCGTCACACTCTGTGCTCATGATCGGTAAGCGTCTTTCGGCGCCGGTGACATACGGACTGATCGGCGTGTGCTGTCTGGTCTTCGTGACCGGCCCGGCCTCGGGGCTCAATCCGGCCTACGGCACCGGCGACGAGCTGCTCGCCGCCCAGCGGGCCTGTTTCCGCCACTGGGGCGTCGTCCCCGCGGAACTCTTCGCGGGCTCGGCACGAGCCGCCCTGTCCCCGGTCACGGCCCTGTTCGTCCACGGCAGCTGGGTGCACCTCCTGGGGAACATGCTGTTCCTCTACGTCTTCGGGGCGATGACCGAGGACCGGATGGGCCGCCTGCACTTCACGCTCTTCTACGTCGGCTGCGGCTCTCTGGCCCTGCTGGGGTACGCCGCCGCCCACGCGGACTCCCCGCAGTCGCTGGTGGGCGCCTCCGGGGCGATCTCGGCCGTCCTCGGCGCGTTCCTGTACCTGTTCCCCCGGGCCCGCGTGACCAGTCTTCTGCCGTTCCTGTTCTTCCTGCCGCTGCGGTTCCCCGCCTGGGTGGTGCTGCCGTTCTGGGCGGCGCTCCAGTGGATCGCGGTGGGGCAGGCCTCCCAGGGGCCCGGGGTGGCCTATCTGGCGCACCTGGTGGGCTTCGGGCTGGGCTTCGGCTACGCGTGGGCCCGTTTCGGCCGTACCACTAGAGTGAAGGGCGCCCCAGCTCCGGCCCCCCAGGGAGAGAACCAGCCGTGATCACCGCGATCGTCCTCATCAAGACCAGCGTGGACCGGATCCCCGAGATCGCGGAGCGGATCGCCGCGCTGGACTCCGTCAGCGAGGTGTTCTCCGTGACGGGCACCTACGACCTGATCGCGATGGTCCGGGTCAAGCAGCACGAGGACCTCGCCGAGGTCATCCCCGGCAGCATCAGCAAGATCCCGGGCGTCGAGGCGACCGACACGCATGTCGCGTTCCGCACCTACTCCCAGCACGACCTGGAGGCGGCGTTCGCGATCGGCCTCGACAGCTAGCGCCCTGGCTAGTGCTGTGACCGGAAAGGTTTGCCGGATAGCTCGCGGCGTCCGGTGCGGTGCATCGCAAGGCGGAGCATGACCCGTGTACTGGATGTACTCGGGTGATGCGACAACGCGGCGAGGCGCCGTGCCGGGCGTCGCGACCCGGTGAACCTTTCCGGTCACAGCACTAGGTCTTCAGGGCGAGGGCGGTGATGCCGTCGGCGGTGGCGGCGTAGATCCGGTCGTCGTGGACGACCGGGCTCTGGGTGCCGATGGACGCTCCGCCCTCGGCCCGTCGCTGCCAGGTCCGCTCGCCCCGTCGGTTCACGCCGTAGAGCGTCGAGCCCTGGCTCAGGTAGACGGTGCCGCCCGCGACCACCGGATCGCTGTACTGGCTGCCCTCGCCGGTGAGCAGGAAGGTCCATGCCACCGATCCGTCGGCGGGGTCCAGGGCCACGAGCTGGTAGCCGGTGGCGGTGAGAGCGCGGCCGCCGAAGGCCGTCCAGGTGAGGTAGCGGCCGCCGCCCACCTCGTCGTCGGCCCGGTCCCACAGCGACGTGCCCGTCGGGCTGAGGCCGTGCAGCGTCTTCTCGCCGCCCGAGCCGACCACCAGTACGTTCCCGACCAGCGTGGGCCGCCCGGTGTCGAGGCCCACCCGCGCCGTCCACCGCCGCTTCCCGCTCGCCGCGTCCAGGGCCCGCACCTCGTCCCCGAAGGTGCCGGCGTACACCACCCCGTCCGCGACCATGGGCTCGCTGGTCGGCGCCGCCCCCGTGGACGTGCTCCAGCGCACGCTGCCGTCCGGGGCGAACGCCCGGACACCGCCCGCGTCCGAGGTCCTGCCGTACGACACGAGGACCAGCCTGCCCGAGGCCACCGGGAACTGGCTGGTCGCCGCGGCGAGCGGCCTGGTCCAGCGCACCTTCCCGGCGTGGCTGAGCGCGCAGAGCTTCGTCGCTCCCTCCTGTCCGTCGAACAGCAGGCAGTACACGCCGTCGACGGTGGCGAGCGGGGACATGACCTGGCCGCCCAGCGGGGTCCGCCAGACCTTCACCCCGTTCAGCCCCACGGCGTGCAGCGAGCCGTCCGCGCCGCCCACGTACAGCCGCTTCCCGTCGGGCGACAGCGCGGCGCAGGGCCCGCGCTTCCCGCCCAGCCCCTGGACCTTGTACTGCCAGCCCGCCCGGGGCGCCGCCGGTGTGCCCGACGAGGAGGGGCCGGCCGTGACCCGGTCCCGGCCGGCGGACGAGTCCCGCAGCAGCAGCCATCCGCCGAGGCCCCCGGCCGCGGCCACCCCCGCGCCGCCGCCCAGGGCCGCCAGCAGCCGGCGCCGCGAGGGCGGCCGTGGTGCGGGCTCCCCGGCCTCCGGCAGGTCGGTGACCGTCACGGGCGCCACGTACTCGACCCGGCTCTCCCGTTCCCCCGAGCCGTGTTCCGCGACCCAGCGCTCACCGCCGTCGGCCCAGCCGGGTGCCTCCTGGGCCCCTTCGGCGTACCAGCCGGACCGCAGGCCCTCGCGCAGGGAGCGCGCGGTGTGTCCCGTGGCCGCGACCACGTCCGCGGGCGTCGGCCGGGTGCCGGGGTCGTCCCGCAGACACGACTCGACCAGCGGCAGATGCTCCTCCGGCACGGCGGACAGATCGACGTCCCCGGTGAGGATCCGCAGCAGGACGACCGAGTCCTGTCCCTCGCCGAACGGTTCCTTGGCGCCGGCCGCGTACGCCAGGACCGCGCCCAGCGAGAAGACGTCGCTGGCCGGGCCCACCTGGGCGCCGTTGCGGATCTGCTCCGGCGAGACGTAGCCGACCGAGCCGACCACCACCCCGGTCCGGGTCAGCGCCGTCCCCTCCAGCGCCCGGACGATGCCGAAGTCGATGACCCGGGGACCGTCCGGCGCCAGCAGGATGTTGGAGGGCTTGAGGTCGCGGTGGACCAGCCCCTTGCCGTGGATCGCGGCCAGTGCCTCGCCGAGCGCGGCCGCGAGGAGCCGGACCGCCCCGGCGGGCAGCGGCCCGCCGTCGAGCACCGCGTCGCGCAGGTTCGGCCCGGCCACGTACTCGGTGGCCATCCACGGGCGTAAGGCCCCGGTGTCCGCGTCCACGACCCGGGCGGTGTACGTCCCCGCGCCGCCCACGGTCTGCGCGGCCCGCACCTCATGCCGGAACCGTGCCCGGAAGGTCCGGTCCTCCGCGTGTTCGGCCCGCACCACCTTCAGCGCCAGCCGCAGCCCGCCCCGCGCCTCGGCGAGGTACACCTCGCCCATGCCGCCGGATCCCAGCCTGCCCATGACCTGGTAGGGACCGATGGTCCGAGGATCCGTCTCGCGCAGCTCCTGCACCCGTGCTCCCCCTGCCTCCGTACAGCTGCCGAGGGGAGCGTATCGGTCCGGATGGACACGGGTCCGTCAGACGGCGGGGACGCAGCGGCCGTCCTCGGTGCGGTACGTCCACTTCGCGCCGTCGGCCACCAGCTCGCGCACGGCCGCGACGAAGCGGTCCACGTGCTCGTCGGGCGTGCCGGCGCCGAAGCTGACCCGGATGGCGTTGAGGGACTTCTCGCCCGGGGCCGCCTCGGGGGCGCCGCACTCGCCCTGGGCCTGCGGGTCGCTGCCCAGGAGGGTGCGGACCAGCGGGTGGGCGCAGAAGAGGCCGTCGCGGACGCCGATGCCGTACTCGGCGGAGAGCGCCGCGGCGAAGTGGGAGCTGTTCCAGCCCTCGACGACGAAGGAGATGACGCCGACCCGGGGGGCGTCGTCGCCGAAGAGGGAGAGGATCCGGACCTCCGGGACCTCGGCGAGGCCGGTGCGCACCTTCTCGATCAGGTACCGCTCGCGGGCCACCAGCGTGTCGAAGCCGGCCTCCGTGAGGGCCTTGCAGGCCGAGGCGATGGAGTAGGCGCCGATGACGTTCGGGGAGCCGGCCTCGTGGCGGGCCGCGCTGTCGTGCCACTCCACGTCCACTCCCCCGTCCTCGCGCCGGGTGACCTTGCGGCTGGCGCCGCCGCCCGCGAGGTACGGGTCGGCCGCCTGCAGCCAGTCGGCGCGGCCGGCCAGGACGCCGGAGCCGAAGGGGGCGTACAGCTTGTGGCCGGAGAAGGCGACCCAGTCGACGTCCAGGTCCCGGACGGACACCGGGTGGTGCGGGGCGAGCTGGGCCGCGTCCAGGACGATGCGGGCGCCGTGCGCGTGGGCGGCCGCCGCGAGCTCCCGTACGGGCCACAGCTCGCCGGTGACGTTCGAGGCGCCGGTGACGCAGACCAGGGCCGGTCCGCGAGGGTCGCGGTCGGCGAGGGCCCGCTCCAGGGTCTCCACGGCCCGGCCCGGGGTGCGCGGGGCGTCGAGGTAGGTGACCCGGGCGTCCCGCCAGGGCAGCAGCGAGGCGTGGTGCTCGGTCTCGAAGACGAAGACCTGGCAGCCGGCGGGGAGGGCCGCGGCGAGGAGGTTCAGGGAGTCGGTGGTGGAGCGGGTGAAGACCAGCTGGTCGTCGGGGCGGCAGTCGAGGAACTCGGCGACGGTCCGGCGGGCGTTCTCGAACAGGTCCGTCGACAGCTGCGAGAGGTAGCCGGCGCCGCGGTGGACGCTGCCGTAGTACGGGGCGTAGGCCGCGACGTCGTCCCAGACGCGCTGGAGGGCGGGGGCGCTGGCCGCGTAGTCGAGTGCCGCGTAGGTGACCTCGCCGCCCGTCACCAGCGGGACGGTGACATCTCGTCCGAGAACGGGCAGAGGCGTACAAACAGCCGGAACGGAGGCAGCGGTGAAGGCAGCGGTGGCGACGGACATGACGGAACTCCCGTGAGAGGAAAGAGAGAAGAGTGAAAAGGGTGTGCGGAGGCGGGGCTCGGCGCCCTATCGCATTCGCTTGCTCACGGAAGACTCCCTCGAGACCAGGACCCCTGGACTGTGCCTCTCGGAAGAGAGTGAGGGGTCCGCGCTTGCCGTAGACCTCACTGCCTACGGCCTGGTCTTCACCCGGGGCACCCCGCCACGGACGGAGGGTTGCCGGACAGTCGGCCGGGGCCTCATGACTGTCACTCATGACCTGTGCAGAAACGTACGTGAAGTGATCGTCGCCCCGCAACCCGTGTCCGGATCGCGGGACGATCACCCGGGCTCGCTATGCGTTGGTGGCGGCCACCCAGCGCTCCAGGACCCGCTTGGCCGCACCCGAGTCGATCGACTCGGCCGCCTGGTCCATGCCGGCGCGCAGTTGCCCGGCCAGGGTGCCGGAGCCGGGCTCCAGGGCCACCAGCGCGGCCGCCGAGTTCAGCAGTACGGCGTCGCGGACCGGGCCCGTCTCGCCGTCCAGCAGGCGGCGGGCGACCTCCGCGTTGTACGACGGGTCGCCGCCCCGCAGGGCCTCCACCGGGACCAGTTCGAGGCCGACGTCACGCGGGTCGAAGCTCTCCTCGGTGACCTTGCCGTCGCGGACGATCCACACCCGCGAGGTGGCCGTGGTGGTCAGCTCGTCGAGGCCGTCGTCACCCCGGAAGACCAGGGAGGAGTTGCCGCGCTCGGCGAAGACGCCCGCGACGACCGGCGCCATGCGGGGGTCGGCGACGCCGACCGCCTGGGCGCGCACCCGGGCGGGGTTGGTCAGCGGCCCGAGGACGTTGAAAACGGTACGGATGCCCAGCTGGCCGCGGGCCGCACCCGCATGGCGCAGCGCCGGGTGGAACTTGATCGCGAAGCAGAAGGTGATCCCGGCCTCCCCGGCCACCTCGGCCACCCGCGCCGGGGTCAGCTCCAGATTGACGCCGAGCTTCCCCAGGACGTCCGAGGCACCGGACGCGGAGGACGCGGCCCGGTTGCCGTGCTTGACGACCGTGGCGCCGGCGCCGGCCACGACGATCGCCGACATGGTGGAGATGTTGACGGTCTTCGCGCCGTCGCCGCCGGTGCCGACGATGTCCACCGTGCGGCCGGGCACCTCGATGACGTTGGCGTGCTCGTACATGGTTCGCACGAGGCCGTTGATCTCCTCGACGGTCTCGCCCTTGGCCCGCAGGGCCACCACGAACCCGGCGATCTGCGCGTCCGTCGCCTCACCCTGCATGATCCGGTCCATCGCCCACGCCGTGGCCTCGGCGCTCTGGTCCCGGCCGTACAGCAGCGAGTTCAGCACGTCGGGCCAGGAACGGCCCGCCGCGGTGTCGCCTCCAGCGGGGGTCACAGCGCTCATAGCCGCTCCTGGGTGTCGTAGAGCCGGTCGTGGAACCGTACGGGCCCCACCCTATCCAGGTCAGGGCACGGCGAAGGGCCCCGTCCGAACACCGGACGGGGCCCTTCGTGCAGGCGTGGCGACGCCTCAGTGATCAGTGATGGCCGTGGCCGCTCGTGATCTCCTTGTACTCCTCCACGGTCGGCTTCGGGATCTGCTGGTCCTCGCCGAAGTACGCGCCGCTGATCTTGGCGCGCAGCTTCTGGGAGCGCTTGATCTTGCGCTCGACGCCGTTCTCGTCGACCGCCGGGCCGATCGCGGCCGGCTCGTACTGGTCGTGCGCCGTGAGCGTGTGCAGCTGCTCCTGGCTGAGCGGCTCGTGGACCTCGATGAACTCACCGTGCGGCAGGCGCTTGATGGTGCCGGTCTCGCGACCGTGCAGCACCTTCTCCCTGTCGCGGCGCTGCAGGCCGAGGCAGATGCGCTTGGTGAGGACGTACGCGATGACCGGTCCGACGAAGAAGAAGATCCGGACGAACCAGGTGATCGAGTTGATCGACAGGTTGAAGTGGGTGGCCCAGAGGTCGTTGCCACCACCGACCAGCGTGATCATGTACATCGTGACCCAGGCGACGCCCAGCGCGGTGCGCGTCGGGGCGTTGCGCGGACGGTCCAGGATGTGGTGCTCGCGCTTGTCGCCCGTGATCCACGACTCGATGAAGGGGTAGAGCGCGAGCGCCGCGAGGACGACACCGAACAGGACCAGCGGGATGAACACGCCCAGGACCAGGGTGTGGCCCCAGAGGTTGATCTCCCAGCCCGGCATGAAGCGGATCAGGCCCTCGGCGAAGCCCATGTACCAGTCGGGCTGGGCGCCGGTGGACACCTGGTCCGGACGGTAGGGGCCCATGGCCCAGATCGGGTTGATCTGCGCGATGCCCGCGATGGCCGCGATGACACCGAAGACCAGGAAGAAGAAGCCTCCGGCCTTGGCCATGTACACCGGCAGCAGCGGCATGCCGACGACGTTCTTGTTGCTCTTGCCGGGGCCCGCGAACTGCGTGTGCTTGTGGTAGAAGACCAGGATCAGGTGGCCGACCACCAGACCGAGCATGATGCCCGGCAGCAGCAGGATGTGGATCGAGTAGAACCGCGCCACGAAGTCGTGGCCCGGGAACTCGCCGCCGAACAGGAACATCGAGATGTACGTGCCGACGATCGGCATCGACAGGATGGCGCCCTGGGTGAAGCGGACACCGGTGCCGGAGAGCAGGTCGTCCGGGAGCGAGTAACCGGTGAAGCCGGTGAACATGCCCAGGACGAACAGCAGGAAGCCGAACAGCCAGTTGATCTCACGCGGCTTGCGGAACGCGCCGGTGAAGAACACTCGCATCATGTGCACGAACATGCCGGCGAGGAAGATCAGCGCCGCCCAGTGGTGGATCTGCCGGATGAGCAGACCGCCGCGCACGTCGAAGGAGATGTGCAGGGTCGAGCTGAACGCCTCGGACATCAGCTGTCCCTGGAGCGGGATGTAGCTGCCGTGGTACTCCACCTCGTTCATCGACGGGTGGAAGAACAGCGTCAGGTACACACCCGTCAGGATGATGATGATGAAGCTGTAGAGGCAGACCTCGCCCAACATGAACGACCAGTGGTCGGGGAAGATCTTGCGCATGTTGGCCTTGGCGAGGGAGTAGATCCCCAGCCGGCCGTCGGCCCAGTCGGCGATCCGCTCGCCGGCCGGAGCCTTCCCGCGGTTGTCGCGGCCCGCCGCACCGGCGGCGGATGTGCTCGTGGTGTTCTCGTTGGTGCTCATCCGCGCTCCCAGAAAGCAGGACCGACGGGCTCTTCGAAGTCGCCGAGCGCCTCGAGGTAGCCCTGGTCGTCCACGCCGATGCGCAGCTGCGGCAGCGGGTGACCGGCCGGGCCGAAGATGACCTTGGCTCCGTCGGAGAGGTCGAAGGTGGACTGGTGGCAGGGGCACAGCACGTGGTGCGTCTGCTGCTCGTACAGGGAGATCGGGCAGCCGACGTGGGTGCAGATCTTCGAGTACGCCACGATCCCCTCGTGCGACCACTCGAGTTCCTGCTTGTCCTTGATGTCCTCGGGCTGGAGCCGGACGATCATCAGGGCGGCCTTGGCGATCTCGTTCTGGAAGTCCTCGGCGTCCTCCTCCAGGCCCTGCGGCTTGCAGAACGTGAGGGAACCGACGGCCACGTCCGAGGCCCGCAGCGGCTCGTTCGTGTTCATGTTGACGAGCAGCTTGCCCTTGGCCCACAGCGTGTGGCGCAGCTTGTCCTCGGGCAGCGGGCCGAGGTCGCGCAGCAGCACGACTCCGGAGAGCGGCACCAGGGTGAGGGCGCCGAACATCGTGTTGCGGATCAGCTTGCGGCGGCCGATCGCCGACTCCTTGGCGCCCTGCTTGAAGTCCGCGTGGACCTTCGCACGGACCTCGGGGTCGGCCGCGATCGCGTGACGCTCGTCGGCGACCTCGACGTCCGACATCAGGGTGCGGGCCCAGTGGACCGCGCCGGCGCCGATGGTGAACAGCGCCGTGCCCAGGGTCAGCCCCAGCGCGAAGTTCAGCGCGCTGAGGTGACCGATCGGGAACACGAAGACCGACTTGTCGGCGGGGATCGCCACGTAGGAGGCGATGAAGCCGACCGTGGCGAGCATCGACAGCGTGAACAGGAAGGCGACCGCGCGCTCGGACCGCTTGGCGGCCCGCTCGTCGATGTCCTGGACACGGTGCTCGTGGGGCGGCAGCCCGGGGTCGGCGAACGGGTTCTTCTCGTCCGCGACGCCTACGGCCGTCCCGTGCGCGTGGCCCTGCTCAGCGGGCAGGTTCTCTTCTGGAATGTCTTGGCTACTCATGACTTCTTGGCCTTTGCGGTCCGAGCGGCGACCCAGACGGCGACCGCGATCAGGGCGCCGAGGCCGAAGATCCAGGAGAACAGGCCCTCACTGACCGGCCCGATGCCGCCCAGCTCCAGACCACCGGGGTTGTTGGTCTCACTGCCGTTGACCGCGTGCAGGTACGCGATGATGTCCTTCTTGTTCTGCTCCGACAGGGTCGTGTCGGGGAAGGAGGGCATGTTCTGCGGGCCGGTCTGCATGGCCTCGTAGATGTGCTTCGGGTCCACGTCCTCCAGAGTCGGAGCGTACTTGCCCTTGGTGAGGGCACCGCCCTTGCCGGTGAAGTTGTGGCACTGCGCGCAGTTGGTGCGGAACAGCTCGCCGCCCTTGGCGATGTCGGCGCCTTCCGGGCCGTACTGGGCCTCGGTCGGGACGTTCGGGCCGGCGCCCAGCGAGGAGATGTACGCGGCCAGCTGGTCGATCTGGGCCTGGGTGTAGATGGTCTTCTTCGAGGGCACCTGGGCGCCCTGGGAGGTGGCCGCCGGCATACGCCCGGTACCGACCTGGAAGTCGACGGCCGCGGCGCCCACGCCGACCAGGCTCGGACCGTCGGAGCTGCCCTGACCGCCGGTGCCGTGGCAGCTGGCGCAGCCTACGGCGTAGAGCTTCTTGCCCTCGTCGATGGCCAGGGACTGGGCGGTTTCATCTGCCTGCGCCTTGCTCGCGGGCGCGAACGCGGCGTACAGCCCCCCCGTGCACGCCAGCGCGAGGAGTAGGACGACGAGCGCCGCCAGCGGATGGCGTCGTCGTGCGGAGAGCTTTTTCACGGATTACCCCGGTGTCAGGATCTTCTGCGTCGATGCTTCGTCGATGCTTCGGCGGTGCTTCTGGATGTGCGCGTTGTGCGGCGCGTGGAGCGGGCCCGGCTACTTGATCATGTAGATCGTGGCGAAGAGGCCGATCCAGACGACGTCGACGAAGTGCCAGTAGTAGGACACGACGATGGCCGCGGTCGCCTGCTCATGCGTGAACCTCTTCGCCGCGTAGGTGCGGCCGAGGACGAACAGGAAGGCAATGAGGCCACCCGTCACGTGCATGCCGTGGAAGCCGGTGGTCAGGTAGAACACCGAGCCGTACGGGTCGGAGGAGAGCGAGAGCCCGTCCTTCTTCACCAGCTCGGTGTACTCGTAGATCTGACCGCCGATGAAGATCGCACCCATGACGAAGGTGATGATGAACCAGCCCCGGAGCTTCTTCACGTCACCGCGCTCGGCGGCGAACACGCCGAGCTGGCAGGTGAGGGAGGAGAGCACCAGGATCGTGGTGTTGGTGGCCGAGAACGGGAAGTTCAGGGACTCGGCCATCTCCTTCCAGTGATCAGGGCCCGTCACCGATCGCAGGGTGAAGTACATCGCGAAGAGGGCCGCGAAGAACATCAGCTCGGAACTCAGCCAGATGATGGTTCCGACACTGGTGAGGTTCGGCCGATTGACCGACGGGTGCGCGTGCCCGGTATCTACTGTCGTTGCTGTCGCCACGACCGACATTATGTCGGTCGCTTATCCCGCCCTCACTCCGGGGGGTGCCGTTCGGAGTGTCTCTGCCATCCGTACCGGTGTTGACGTGGTGTTGAACGGAGTAACATCCGCCTCACAGGGCCTGTCCGTACGACGCTGACGTCATCGGAGGAACAATGCAGCCGACCGCCACGGTGCTGGTCTACAGCGACGACTCCAACACCCGAGAGCAGGTACGGCTCGCGGCCGGGCGCCGGCCCGCGCAGGACGTTCCCCTGGTGGAGTTCGTGGAGTGCGCCACCCCGGCCGCCGTCGTCGCGGAGCTCGACAAGGGCGGCATCGACGTCTGTGTCTTCGACGGCGAGTCCGTGCCCCTGGGGGGTATGGGGCTGTGCCGGCAGGTCAAGGACGAGGTGTTCCAGTGCCCGCCGGTGCTGCTGCTGATCGCCCGGCCGCAGGACGCCTGGCTCGCCACGTGGAGCCGGGCGGACGCCGCGGTGACCTTGCCGGTCGAGCCTGTGGAGTTCGCCGCGGCGCTGGCTGCCCTGCTGCGCCGGAAGAGGCTTCTGAGCGCCTGAGAGGGCGGGGGCTGTGGGGCGGCTGGGCTACACGGCCGCCGGCTGCAGGGTCGACGTGTCCTGATTGGTCTTCTGCTTGCCGGTCGCCGTCAGGGCACTGCCCTCGCTCCACTTCGGCCAGTCCAGGTTCCAGTCGCCGAAGCCGTTGCCGAACGGCTCCATCGTGTGGCCGTTGCTGCCCACGACCTTGACGACGTCGCCGGCGCGGACCGTGTCGAAGAACCACTCGGCGTTGGATGTGCTCATGCCGGTGCAGCCGTGGCTGACGTTCGCGGAGCCCTGGGAGCCCACCGACCAGGGCGCGGCGTGGACGTACTCCCCGCTCCAGGTGACCCGGGTGGCGTACTCGACCGGCAGGTCGTAGGACTCGGAGGAGCCCTCGGCTATGCCCACCGTGGTGCTGCGCATGCGTACGAGGCGTTCCTTGCCGAGGACGACCTTGACGCCGTTGCGGGTCTCGAAGCCCGGCTTGCCGGTGGTGACCGGGATGGTGTTGATCACCCGGTCGTTCTTGTAGACCGTCATGGAGTGGGCCGCGGCGTCGGTGACCGCGACGATCCGGTCGCCGATGGTGAGCTTCACCTCCTTCGACCTGCCGCCCCACAGCCCGTCGCTGATCCTGATGCCGTCCAGGTTGCTGTGGACGCGGATCGTGGCGTGGGCCGGCCAGTAGTCCCTGGGACGGTAGTGGAGCTCCTTGTCGTCCACCCAGTGCCAGGCGCCCGGCGCGGACGGTGTGGAGTCGACCTTGAGGCCGCGTTCCACGACGGCCCGCTGGGCCGGGTCCTTGACCGGCCGGTCGAGCTTCGCGGTGACGGGCTGGCCGACGCCGTACGTCCCGGCCTCCGGGCCGAGTTCGACCCCCAGGCGTTTCTGGGAGGTGAGCTTGCCGGTGTCGAAGGTGAGGACCCGGCGGCCGGGGGCGCCGTCGTCGTCCTCGGTGCTCACCCGGACCGTGTAGTGGGCGTCCGCGGCCAGCGGCTGGGTGCTGTGCCAGCGGGTGCCGTCGGCGGAGAGTTCGCCCGCCACGTAGCGGCCTGAGGCGTCCACGGCGATGACGTCCGTGATGGGCTCGTCGGCGTCCTCGGCGAGGACCTCCAGGGGCTTGGCCGGGTCGGCCTTCCTGCCGTCGCCCTGGAGGCCGCTGAAGGAGATCTGGTCGCTCGCGTCGTAGGGACGCTCGGCGAGGGGGTTGCCGTCCGAGCCGCAGGCGGTGACAGCCCCCGCGCCGAGGGCGATCACCAGCAGGACGCAGCTGACGACTGTGCGGGAGCGAGGTGTGTGGCTCATGACCTCACGCTAGGAAGTCACGTCAACCACGGCGCGCTGGGCGCCACGGATGGAGGACATGGATTGCGGCAAACGAGGGAGCCCGGACCTCCGTGTCGGAGTGTCCGGGCTCCCATGCGCTCGGCGTGTGCTACTGGGTGCGGTTCTCACCGTGGTAGTACTCGAAGACCCAGCCCCACAGGCCGATCAGGATCAGCGGCACGGAGAAGTACAGCAGCCACCAGCCGACCGCGACACCGAGGAAGGCCAGGGCGCCGCCGATGCCGAGCGACAGCGGCTGCCAGCTGTGCGGGCTGAAGAAGCCGATCTCGCCGGCGTCGTCCGCGACGTCCGCTTCCTTGTTGTCCTGGGCGCCCGCGTCCACCCGCCGGGCGGTGAAGCCCAGGTAGAAGCCGATCATGATGGACAGACCGAAGGCCAGGAAGAGGGCCGTCGTACCGGCCGGCTCCTTCGACCACACGCCATAGACGATCGCCATGACGAGGATGAAGACGCTCAGCCAGGTGAACATCCTGCCTTGGACCTTCACTTGCCGGCCTCCTTGCTGCCCTGGATGGCACCGTGGCCCGTGTGCTCCAGCTGCTCGAGCGCGGCGATCTCCGGGTGGTGCAGGTCGAACGCCGGGGATTCACTGCGGATCCGCGGCAGGGTGAGGAAGTTGTGCCGCGGCGGCGGGCAGGAGGTCGCCCACTCCAGGGAGCGGCCGTAGCCCCACGGGTCGTCGACGCCGACCGGCTTGCCGTACTTGGCCGTCTTCCACACGTTGTAGAGGAACGGCAGGATCGACAGACCGAGGACGAACGAGCTGATCGTCGAGACCGTGTTCAGGGCGGTGAAGCCGTCCTGCGCCAGGTAGTCGGCGTAACGACGCGGCATGCCCTCGGCACCCAGCCAGTGCTGGACCAGGAAGGTGCCGTGGAAGCCGACGAACAGCGTCCAGAAGGTGATCTTGCCGAGGCGCTCGTCGAGCAGCTTGCCGGTGAACTTCGGCCACCAGAAGTGGAAGCCGGCGAACATCGCGAAGACGACGGTGCCGAAGACGACGTAGTGGAAGTGCGCCACCACGAAGTACGAGTCGGACACGTGGAAGTCCATCGGCGGCGAGGCCAGGATGACGCCGGTCAGACCACCGAAGGTGAAGGTGATGAGGAAGCCCGTCGCCCAGAGCATCGGTGTCTCGAAGGACAACGACCCCTTCCACATCGTTCCGATCCAGTTGAAGAACTTCACGCCGGTCGGGACGGCGATGAGGAACGTCATGAAGGAGAAGAACGGGAGCAGTACGCCACCGGTGACGTACATGTGGTGCGCCCACACCGTCACGGAGAGGCCGGCGATGGCGATCGTCGCGGCGATCAGGCCCATGTAGCCGAACATCGGCTTACGGGAGAAGACCGGGATGATCTCACTGATGATGCCGAAGAACGGCAAGGCGATGATGTACACCTCTGGATGGCCGAAGAACCAGAAGAGGTGTTGCCATAGCAACGCACCGCCGTTGGCCGCGTCGAAGACATGGGCCCCGAACTTGCGGTCCGCCTCCAGGGCGAACAGCGCGGCCGCCAGGACCGGGAAGGCCAGCAGGACCAGGACACCGGTCAGCAGGACGTTCCATACGAAGATCGGCATGCGGAACATGGTCATGCCCGGCGCGCGCATGCAGATGATCGTGGTGATGAAGTTGACCGAGCCGAGGATGGTGCCGAAGCCGGAGAAGGCCAGACCCATGATCCACATGTCGGCGCCGACGCCCGGGCTGCGGACCGCGTCCGACAGCGGGGAGTAGGCGAACCAGCCGAAGTCGGCCGCACCCTGCGGGGTGAGGAAGCCGCCGACGGCGATCAGCGAGCCGAACAGGTACAGCCAGTAGGCGAACATGTTCAGCCGCGGGAAGGCGACGTCCGGGGCGCCGATCTGGAGCGGCATGATCCAGTTCGTGAAGCCGGCGAACAGCGGCGTCGCGAACATCAGCAGCATGATCGTGCCGTGCATCGTGAACGCCTGGTTGAACTGCTCGTTCGACATGATCTGCAGGCCCGGACGGGCCAGCTCGGCGCGCATGAACAGCGCCATCACGCCGCCGATCATGAAGAACGCGAAAGACGTGACCAGGTACAGCGTACCGATGGTCTTGTGGTCGGTGGTGGTGAGCCACTTGACCACGACGTTGCCGGGCTCCTTGCGCCGGACCGGCAGCTCGCTCTCGTAGGAGTCTGCGCCTGCCGCGGCACCCTGGGGTTCGTTGAGGATGCTCACAGGTTGTTCGTCTCCCGGTTCTTCTCATGGGCGGTCTGCTCGATGCCCGCGGGAACGTAACCGGTCTGCCCCTTCTTGGCGAGGTCCTTGAGGTGCTGCTCGTACCGCTCGGGGGAGACGACCTTCACGTTGAACAGCATCCGGGAATGGTCGACGCCGCAGAGCTCGGCGCACTTGCCCAGGAAGGTGCCCTCCTTGTTGGGGGTCACCTGGAAGGAGTTGGTGTGGCCCGGGATGACGTCCATCTTCATCAGGAACGGCACCACCCAGAAGGAGTGGATGACGTCACGCGAGGTGAGGACGAAGCGGACCGTCTTGCCCTCGGGGAGCCAGAGGGTCGGGCCCGGGTTGTTGGTCTGCGGGTTCCGCTCGTTGGGGACACCGCAGGTGTACACGCCGCCCGCGTCGGCCGGGAACGCGTCCTTGAACCGGGTCGGGATCGCGTCCAGGTTCTCGTCGGTCTTCGCGTCGCCGGTGGAACCTTCGACGTTCGCGATGTAGTTGAAGCACCAGCTCCACTGGAAGCCGACCACGTTGACCGTGACGTCGGGCTTCTTGTCGAGGCTCAGGAGCTTCGACTCGTCGCGGGCCGTGAAGTAGAACAGCACCGAGACGATGATGATCGGCACGACCGTGTACAGCGCCTCGATGGGCATGTTGTACCGGGTCTGCGGAGGAACTTCGACCTTCGTGCGGCTGCGCCGGTGGAAGAAAGCACTCCACAGGATCAGGCCCCACACCAGCACGCCGGTGGCCAGCGCGGCAGCCCAGGAGCCCTGCCACAGGGAGAGGATCCGCGGAGCCTCTTCCGTGGTCGGGGTGGGCATACCAAGGCGGGGGAAGTCCTTGTATGTGCAACCGGTGGCGGTCGCCAGGACCAGGCCCGCGGTCATTGCCTGCAGCAGCTTCCGCCGCATCGGGCGCCGCGGCGAGCGGTCGGAGCCGTTGGGACTCACGTAGCGCCTTCCCGAGAGTCTCGCCCGCGCGGATCGGCTGCGGCCTTCTCGCTGGTCGGTCGCCGCCCTGCGTCGGGCAGGGGTTTGGATGTTTATGCGGACCAAACCCTAGCCGACGCCCTCCGGGGGGTCGCGGGGAGGGTGGGGTACGCGCGGCGGGTCACCCGAAAGCGCCCAGTAGCTCGGGAGGTGTCGCTTGTGTGGCGAGTACGGGTGCGTTGTGGCTTGTCGGGCCCCGCGTCGCAGCCGCGGACGGGCACACCGCCGCGCCCCTTGAACACCCTCCTCCGTTCTACCGTTGCCGTATGGCCTACTTTGATGCCGCCTCAGCTGCGCCTCTGCACCCCGTCGCCCGTCAGGCGCTGTCGGCCTCCCTTGACGAAGGGTGGGCAGATCCCGGACGGCTGTACCGGGAGGGGCGGCGGGCGCGGATGCTGCTCGACGCGGCTCGGGAGGCGGCCGCGGAAGCCGTCGGCTGCCGGGCCGACGAGCTGGTGTTCACCTCGTCCGGTACGCGGGCCGTACAGACGGGCATCGCGGGGGCGTTGGCGGGGCGGCGGCGGATCGGGCGTCACCTGATCGTGTCTTCCGTCGAACACTCGTCTGTACTCCATTCGGCCGAACGGCATGAGGACGACGGTGGGACGGTGACACGGGTGGGTGTCGACCGGACCGGGGCCGTGGATGCCGACGCGTACGGCGAGGCCCTGCGGGCGGACACCGCGCTCGCGGTGCTGCAGTCGGCCAATCATGAGGTCGGGACCGAGCAGCCCGTCGCGGGTGTCGCCGAGAGGTGCCGTGCGGCCGGGGTGCCGCTGCTGGTGGACGCGGCGCAGTCGCTCGGCTGGGAGCGGGTGGACGGGGACTGGTCGGTGTTGACGGCCAGTGCGCACAAATGGGGCGGTCCCTCGGGGGTGGGGCTGCTCGTGGTGCGCAAGGGTGTGCGGTTCGCGGCGCGGGAGGCGGAGGAGTTCGGGAACCTGCCGGCGATCGTGGCGGCCGCGGCGTCCCTGCGGGCCGTGCGGGCCGAGGCCGGCCGGGAGGCCGTACGGCTGCGGGAACTGACCGGGCGGATCCGGACGCGGGTGCCCGAACTGGTGCCGGACGTGGAGGTCGTGGGGGATCCGGAGCGGCGGCTGCCGGGCGTCGTCACCTTCTCCTGCCTGTACGTCGACGGGGAGGCGCTGCTGCACGAGCTGGACCGGGAGGGGTTCTCGGTCTCGTCGGGGTCGTCCTGCACCAGCAGCACGCTGACGCCGAGCCATGTGCTCAGGGCGATGGGGGTGCTGAGTGAGGGGAACGTGCGGGTTTCGCTGCCGGTGGGGGCGGCCGAGGAGGAGGTGGAACGGTTCCTGACCGTGCTGCCGGGGACCGTGGCGGGGGTGCGGGAGAAGCTGGGGGCGCCGCGGTCCCCCGCGGTCGTGCGGGAGGACGCGCTCGTCGTGGACGCGCTCGGCAGGCGGTGCCCGATCCCCGTCATCGAACTCGCGAAGGTCATCGGGGACGTGCCGGTGGGCGGGCGGGTGCGGGTGCTCTCCGACGACGAGGCGGCGCGGCTGGACATCCCCGCGTGGTGCGAGATGCGGGGACAGGAGTACATCGGCGAGGAGCCGGCGGACCGGGGGTCGGCCTACGTGGTCCGCCGGGCCGGGGTCCGGCATCCGTCCGGCCCACGGGTCGGCGCTCGGGCCGGTACTCGGCTCGGGGGCCGGTTCCTCGCGCTCCGTCGCGGTCCGTCC
>NZ_JBEOWF010000042.1:0-104183 GCF_040295925.1 Streptomyces sp. NPDC002588 | reverse complement strand
CGGCGGTGGGGGCCCCTCCCGCTCGAGCGAAGTCGAGAGTGGGGGAGCGTGCCGGGCGTCGCGACGGGGCGAACGTTGCCTGCCGCGGCACTAGCGGGACGTGGTCGCGAGGAGCGGCGCGTCGAGGCCCAGGCCCGTGCGTGCCGTCCGCAGATGTGCCAGGCCCTCCCCCGCCACCCGTGACACCTCGCCGTACTCCGCCGCCGTGCGGGCCGTCGCGAGGAGGGAGCGGGCCTCCTGCCGGCACTCCGCCGCTCTCGTCAGTGCGCGGGCCGTCTCCTCGTCCGCGCCCGACCACGTGCGGGCGTCGGGCGGGACCAGGCCGCCCGTGAGGCGTACGAGGGCGTGGTTCGCGTCGGCCTCCGCGTCCAGGTCGGACGGGGTGCGGGTGCGGTGGGCCCGGTGCTGGGCCGTCACGGCCACCGCCGCGCCGACGATCAGCACTACCGAGAGCGTGACTGCGAATGCCATGGCCCGTTTCCTCCCTTGTCCCGCCGAACCCTCGTCGGCTGCCTCCTCCTCCATGAGAAGGCAGGGCGCTGTGATCACCCATCGGGATTCCTGTGTGGAGCCGGTGAGGTTTCCAAGGGGCGGGACAAGCGGGACAACTCAGCCGCGGGCGGCCCACACCGTGCGCTCGGTGCGCACCCGCAGATCGCCGCGGCGCAGGATGCCGTGCGGGCTGTCGGGATCGAGCAGCCGGTCGAGAGCGGTCAGGTCCTCGGTGGACAGGGCGGATGCGACACCGCCGCGCATACGGCGCAGACTGCTGAGCGCGTAGCGGCCCACCGCGTCGGTGGGGGACGGGCCGATGTCGACGGTGATGGTGCGTTCGTCCTCGACGGAGAAGCCGGCTTTCGTCAGCCTGGCTCCCCAGTCGGCGCCGCGGTGGGGGAGGTGCGCGGCGTGCCGGCGGTCGAGTGCGGCATGGCAGCGTTCCTCGAGACCGGGAGCGTCCTCGGGCGCGCCCTCGGGGAGGAACCGCGGGAAGCCGGGCAGCTCGACGACGGCGAACAGCCCGCCCGGTGCCAGGAGGTCGCGGACCTGGCGCAGGGTGCGGTCGGGGTCTGCCATGTGGTGCATCGAGGCCGACGCCCAGACCAGTTCCGGAGTGCCGAGTTCGGGCCACGCCGTCCCGTCGAGGTCGGCCTGCACGATACGCACGCGGTCGGCTGCCCCGGCCGCGGCCGTTTTCTCCGCCAGACGGCGCAGGTGGACGGCCGAGGAGTCGACGGCCGTCAGCTCTGCCCCGGGGAAGCGCTCGAGGAGGGCGAGGGTGCCGGCTCCGGTGCCGCAGCCCAGGTCCACGATGTGGCGGGGGCCGGACTCGACGGGCAGCCAGGCGGTGATGGACGCGGTGTGTTCGGCCAGCACCTCCGCGTCCAGGTCGAGGATCTCCGTCTGGTCGTGAACGTGCGGGGGTGCGTCCTGCGCTGTGCGCGCGGAGGGGGGATTCATGCGCCCACGCTAGGCATGCCGTCGGCGTGCGGACCGGTGTGTTGCGGGATGGGCAAGACGATGGCCGCCCGCGCTGCGGAACACGCAAACGGTCACGCTTCGTCGCCGCGCTGGTGGCCGCGGCGGGCGTCGCGGTCGAAGAGGCCCAGGATGTCGCACGGCCCGCCCGCGGTGCCGATGGCGTGCGGGAGCATCGTCGGGAACTCCGCCGCCTGGTTGGTCTCGATCCGCAGGCGCCGGTTGCCCAGGAGCAGGATCGCGGTGCCGGACAGGACGACGAGCCATTCGCGGCCCGGGTGGGCGCGCATGCCCGAGGGATGGTCGGGCGGCGGGTCGGTCATGCGCTGGCGTACGACGGTCATGCCGGGTTCCGCCTTGATGGGCCAGCGCATCCGGCCGTGCGCGGCGTCGATCATCGGGCTGGAGACGACGTCGTCCGTGGCGGTCTCGACCAGCTGGTCGAGGGAGGTGTCCAGGGCGCGGGCGAGGGTGACGAGCTGGTCCAGGGCCAGGCGGCGCCGGCCGTTCTCGATGCGGCTGAGCGTGGACTGACTGACCTTGGCGCGGGCGGCCAGCTCCTCCAGGGACCAGCCCTGGGCCACGCGCAGGGCGCGGATGCGTTTGCGTACCAGGCCGTCCAACTCACCATCGTCTTGCGTCATGGGCAACATCGTATGCCCCTGCGGCAAGGCGTGGTTAGCGTCGTTCGTGCTCGATCCCCCCAACGCCCCACCTCATCGAAAGGGATCCATGAGTACGAACCAGCCCGGCGAGGGCGGCGTGTCCGACGCGCGGCAGCGTCGCACGATCCTGGTCGCCGTCTGTGTCGCGTTGATGGCCGTCGTCGCCTCGGTGTCCGGGCTCAACGTCGCCCAGCCCGACCTGGCCGTCGCCTTCGGCGCCTCGCAGCGCACGATCCTCTGGATCATCAACATCTACACCCTCGGCCTGGCCGCCCTCCTGCTGCCGCTCGGCGCGCTCGGCGACCGCTGGGGCCGCAGGCCCATGCTGCTCACCGGCCTGATCGTCTTCGGCGTCGCCGGTGCGGCGGCGGGGCTCGCCCCGTCGGCCGCGGTCATGCTCGCCGCGCGCCTGCTCAGCGGAGTGGGCGCGGCGATGATCATGCCCATCACGCTCGCCGTGATCACCTCCACCTTCCCCGAGGAAGAGCGCGGACGGGCCATCGGCGTGTGGACCGGTGTGGCCGGAGGCGGCGGCATCCTGGGCATGTTCCTCTCGGCCGCCCTGGTCGACGTGGCGAGCTGGCGGTGGCTCTTCGTGCTGCCCGTCGCGCTCGTCGTGGTAGCCGTCGCCCTGACGCTGCGGTCCGTCCCCGACTCCCGTGAGACGTCCGGGCACGCCTACGACACCGTGGGCGCGCTGACCTCCGTCGTCGCCGTGGTCGGGCTGATCTTCGTCCTCCAGGAGGGGCCAGAGCGGGGCTGGACCGCGCACGCGACCCTGCTCGGCCTGGTCGTCGGGGTCGCGGGCGCCGTCGGCTTCGTGGCCTGGGAACTGCGCCGCCGGGATGCCGCGCTGCTGGATGTGCGTCTGTTCGGCGGGCGCGCTCTGGCCGGCGGCTCGATCACCCTCCTGGTGGTCTTCGGGGTCCAAGCGGGTGTCTTCGTGGTCCTCTTCCCGTTCTTCCAGGCCGTCCTCGGCTGGTCGGGGCTGCTGTCCACACTGGCGCTGATGCCGATGGCCGTCGTGATGATGGCGGCCTCCGGTCTCGCACCGCGGCTGGCCGCGAGGGTCGGTCCCCGGGCGACCATGGCGGCAGGTGTCTTCGTGGCCGGCGCCGGTCTGGCGCTCATGGCCGCGATCGTCTCCGTCGACGGCGGCTACCTGTCGGTCCTTCCCGGCATGCTCGCCATGGGCCTCGGCATGGGCCTGTCGATGACCCCGTCCACCGAGGCCATCACCGGCGCCCTCCCGGCCGGGCGCCAGGGAGTCGCGTCCGCGCTCAACGACGTCACCCGCGAGTTCGGCACCGCGCTCGGTGTCGCCCTGCTCGGAGCGCTCCTGTCGGCCGGCTACCGCGACGCCGTCGACTCCCGGCTCGACGGCGTCCCCCAGGGGCCGGCCGGCGCCGCGCGCGAGGGAGTGGCCAACGCCCTCGACGCCGCGCACCAGGCCGGCCCCCAGGCGCGGGCGCTGGTGCGCGCCGCCCGGGAGTCGTTCGTCGAGGGCTGGCAGCACGCCATGTGGACCGGGGTCGCCGTCATGGCCGCCCTCTTCCTCCACGTACTCGCCCGGGGACCGGAGCGCGAGCGCTCACCGGAACCGGAAGCGCCCGCAGTCCTCGAAACCTAGGGCATGTGCCGACCGTCCCGTCCGGCTCGCGGCACTAGCTCGCCGAGGCCGAGGGGGAGGTGCTCGGTGCGGGCGGGGCGCCCTGGCCGTCGTGGGTGGCGGTCGGGTCGACGCCGACGGTCAGTGTCGCGTGGACGCCCTTGCTGATGTCCCGTTTGTCGTAGCGGAGCCGGAGCAGGCCGCCCGTCGCGCCGGACTGGTCGTAGATCGTGTCCTCGGTGAGGGTCGTGCGTTCGGCCGTGTTGGAGACGTACGGCTCCACGGTCTCCGTGGCGATCACGGACTCCTCGTCGAAGAAGAACTGGCCGGTGTGGCAGGTGTGCCCGCCCTCGTAGCCCGCGTCGGTCCACTCGCCGTCCACGTGGACCTTGGTGTGGATGTGGACGCAGCGGCCGCGGTACCAGCCGGGGAAGACCGTCCTGAAGGTGACGTGGCCGTGCCGGTCCGTCTTCCAGGTGCCGCGCAGGTAGCGGGTGTCGTCCGTGGGTTCCTGGTGGCCGCCACCGCCGCCACCGGGGGGCGGGCCCGTCGGGATGTCGGTCGGGGTGCCGGTCGGGGGCTCGCCCGTGGGGGCGGGGCCGCCTCCGCCGCTGCCCATGTTCTCGTAGCCGGAGTAGACGCCCACCGCGTCGCAGTGCCAGATGTCGACGGCCGCGTTGCGGATGGGGCGGCAGGTCTCGGAGTCGATGACCTTGAGGGCGAGGACGAGCGGGATGCCCTCGCGGTCCTCGGTGACGTCCTTGCGGATCTTGTCGGCGTCGATGTAGTAGGGGCCCTCGACCGCTTCCGAGGTGAGGACGTAGCAGTCCTCGGGCGGTGCGCCCTTCGGGGTTTTCCCGGCCGGGGTCCGCTCGCCCGCGACGGCGTCGACGGCGAGTGCGCCGCCGAGTCCCGCCACGGCGATCGCGCCCGCGCCCACGGCGACCACCCGGCGGCGGGTCAGCTCGCTTGTCCCGCTTGTCTCACTCGTCTCGCTTGCCTCTTGGGGTTCCCGGGGTTCGATTGTCATGAGCATGTAAGCTAGATGTGAACCCTGTCAGCGAGCTGAGAAAACGGCGCCCTTTCGCGCTCACGCACGAAAGGGGCCGGAAATCGACGGCGGCCGGGTGTCAGCTGGTGCCGTCGTTCGTCGCGTCCGTGTCGACGCCCATCGTGATGGACCCGATCACGCCCTTCGAGATGTTCTTCTTGTTGTACTTCAGCTTGAGCAGACCGCCCGTGGTGCCGCTCTGGTCGTAGATCGTGTCCTCGGTGAGCGTGGTGCGGGTCGTCGTGCTCGTCGAGTACGGCTCCACCTCCGCGGAGAGCAGGACCGACTCCTCGTCGAAGAAGAACTGGCCGGTGTGGCAGGTCTGCCCGCCCTCGTACCCGGCGTCGGTCCACTCGCCGTCCACGTGGACCTTGGTGTGGATGTGGACGGTGCGGCCCTGGTACCAGCCGGGGAAGATGCTCGTGAAGGTGACGCACCCCTTCTTGTCCGTCTTCCAGGTGCCGCGCAGGTAGCGGGTGTCGCTGGTGGGCTCCTCGTGGCCGCCACCGCCGCCGCCCGACGGGGGCTCACCGGTGGGCGTGCCGGTCGGGATGTCCGTGGGGGTGCCGGAGGGAGCGTCGGTGGGCGCGTCCGTGGGGGCCGTGCCGCCACCCTGGGAGAAGCTCTCGTAGCCCGAGTAGAGGCCGAGGGCGTCGCAGTGCCAGATGTCCACGGCCGCGTCCACGACCGGCTTGCAGGTGGCGGCGTCGATCACCTTGAGCTGGAGGGTCAGCGGGATGCCCTCGTTGTCCTCGGTGATGTCCTGGCGGAGCTTGTCCGCGTCGATGTAGTAGGGGCCTTCGGTGGTCTCCGAGGTCAGCTTGTAGCAGGTCTCCGCCGCGGTACCGGTCGCGGAGGCGGACTCGGTGCTCGTCGCCTCCGTCGCCTCGTCCGCGGAGGCGGACATGGCCAGCGCGCCGGCCGCGCCGACGCCGACCACGGCCGCGCCGCCCGCGACGACGACCTTACGTCGCGTCATGTTCCGCTTGTGCGCGGGTCCTTCGGGCTGGGGGGTGGTGTGTTCTTCGGTGTTTCCCGTCATGCCCCGGACGTTAGGTAAGAAGGCTGTTCTTACCATGGGTGACGACTGTGGATTCCTGAGAAACCTGAAGTCTTCGGCCATGGAAACGGAACAGGGGCGGGAAACCGACCTCGGTTTCCCGCCCCTGTCGCGTGACCTACTTCGGCTGCGGCTTCCTGATGTTCAGGTGCAGCTCGCGCAGCCGGGACTCCTCCAGCTCCGTCGGCGCGCCCATCATCAGGTCCTGGGCGTTGCCGTTGAGCGGGAAGGCGATCGTCTCGCGGATGTTCGGCTCGTCCGCGAGGAGCATGACGATGCGGTCGACGCCGGGCGCGATGCCACCGTGCGGCGGGGCGCCGAAGCGGAACGCGCGCAGCATGCCGGCGAACTCGCGCTCCACCGTCTCGTGGTCGTAGCCCGCGATGCCGAAGGCCTTCAGCATGATGTCCGGCTCGTGGTTGCGGATCGCGCCCGAGGACAGCTCCACGCCGTTGCAGACGATGTCGTACTGCCAGGCCAGGATGTCCAGCGGGTCCTGGTTCTCCAGGGCCTCCATACCACCCTGCGGCATCGAGAACGGGTTGTGCGAGAAGTCGATCTTCCCGGTGTCCTCGTCCTTCTCGAACATCGGGAAGTCGACGATCCAGCAGAACCGGAAGACGTTCTCCTCGAAGTGACCGGCACGCCTGGCGGCTTCCACCCGCACCGCGCCCATGATCTTCGAGACCTCGTCGAACTCGCCCGCGCCGAAGAACACCGCGTGCCCGGCGGCCAGCGACAGGCGCTTGGTCAGCTCGGCGACGTTCTCCTCGGTGAGGAACTTCGCGATCGGACCGGACAGTGAGCCGTCCTCGGCGACGCGGACCCAGGCCAGGCCCTTGGCGCCCTGGGAGATCGCGTACTCGCCGAGCTGGTCGAAGAACTTGCGGGGCTGGGCGGAGACGTCCGGCACCGGCAGCGCGCGCACGTGCTTGCCGGCGAACGCCTTGAACTCCGAGCCCTCGAAGATGTCGGTGATGTCGACGAGCTCCAACTGGGCGCGCAGGTCCGGCTTGTCGGAGCCGTACTTCAGCATCGACTCGCGGAACGGGATCCGCGGGAACGGCGAGGTGACCTCGCGGCCACCGCCGAACTCGGTGAACAGCTCGGTCATGAGCTTCTCGATCGGCTGGAAGACGTCCTCCTGCTCGACGAAGCTCATCTCGACGTCGAGCTGGTAGAACTCGCCCGGCGAGCGGTCGGCGCGGGCGTCCTCGTCGCGGAAGCAGGGCGCGATCTGGAAGTAGCGGTCGAAGCCGGAGATCATCAGCAGCTGCTTGAACTGCTGCGGCGCCTGCGGGAGGGCGTAGAACCGGCCCGCGTGCAGCCGGGAGGGGACCACGAAGTCGCGGGCGCCCTCGGGGGAGGTCGCCGTCAGGATCGGGGTCGCCATCTCGTTGAAGCCGAGGGCCACCATCTTGTGGCGGATGGCCGAGATGACCGCCGTACGCAGCATGATGTTGCGGTGCATGCGTTCGCGGCGCAGGTCCAGGAAGCGGTACTCCAGGCGCCGCTCCTCGTTGACCCCGTCCTCGGTGTTGATCGTGAACGGCAGCGGCTGGGCGGCACCGAGCAGCTCCACCTCGCCGACCTCGACCTCGACCTCACCCGTGGGCAGGTCGGCGTTGATGTTCTCCGCGCCGCGCGAGACGACCTTGCCGTCGACACGGACCGTCGACTCCTTGGTCAGCTTGTCCAGCGCCTCGTACGCGGGCGTACCCGGACGGGCGACCAGCTGGGTGATGCCGTAGTGGTCACGCAGATCGATGAAGAGGATGCCGCCCAGGTCGCGCCGATTGTGCAGCCAGCCACTCAGTCGGACGTCGGCGCCGACGTCAGAGGAGCGGAGCTCGCCGCAGGTGTGGGACCTGTACCGATGCATCGTCGTTCGTCCAGCCTTCGTGGATAGGGAGCACGCTTCGAGGGAGCGTGTTTCACGTGAAACAACCCCCAGGGTACCGGCCGGGCAAAGATCGCCTCCCGCAATACCTGGGGGGTGATCGGTGGCATCTTTCGATGCCGTCTTCTTAAAGTGGGGCAATGCGCACTGGCGAGCCTCTGCCCGCCGTGGGGGAGGTCCTCGCCTCCCTCGCGACCGGCCTGTGGCACTGGAACACCTCCACCGGGCTGGTCACGGTCGATGCCGAGGCCGCCCGGTTGCTCGGGCTGCCCGCCGAGCAGACGGTCCTCACCGAGGCCCAGACCAGGGCCCGGCTGCACCCCGTGGACTGGAACGAGATCACCGGAGTGGTCCAGCTCGCCGTCGCCGAGGGGACCCTCGCCGAGGTGCGCATCCGGATCATGGACGAGCGGGGGCGGATCGTGCGGGTGGTCCGCAGCCGCTCCAAGCCGTCGTTCGACCCGGCGAAGCGGGCCTACGAGCTGATCGGCACCCTCCAGGAGGTCACCGAGCCCCGGCCGGGCACCCCCGCCGACCGGACCGCCGTCACCGGTGACTGGCGGCGCTCCCGGGAGGCGTTCCTGCTGGACGCCGGCCGGGCGCTGGCGGAGGCCCGGTCCACGGCGGAGGTACTGCGGGTCGCGGCGGGCCTGGCGATGCCCGGATTCTCGCCGGACGGCCTCGCCGTCTTCGGCGTCACGGGCGACCGTCTGACGCTCATCGGCCACCACGGGCAGCGGCCCGGCGACGAGGGCCCCTTCACCCACATGCCGGTGGAGACGGACTACCCGGCCGCCGAGGTCGTCCGCACCGGGCGGGCCGTCTATCTCTCCTCGCCCGCCCAGTACAAGGACCGCTATCCGCTCACCTGGCCGCTGGCCGCGCACTTCGGCCGGGAGTCCTGGGCCTTCCTGCCGCTGACCGTGGCCGGGCGGACGATGGGCGCCTGGATGGCCGCCTTCACCCACCCGGTGGCCTTCACCCCTGATGAGCGGTCCGTGCTCACCACGGTCGCCCGCATGCTGGCCCAGGCCCTCACCCGGGCGAGCGCCGCCGAGACCCAGCGTGAGCTGACCGACGGTCTGCAACGCTCGATGCTGCCCACGCTCGGCCCCGAGATACCGGGCATGACCCTGGCCGCCCGCTACATACCGACCGGCGGCGGCCTCCAGGTCGGCGGCGACTGGTACGACATGATCCCGCTGCCGAACCAGAGGTTCGCTCTGGTCATCGGGGACGTGCAGGGACACGACGTGCGCGCCGCCGGACTGATGGGCCAACTGCGGATAGCGCTGCGGGCCTACGCCGCCGAGGGCCACCGCCCCGACGCCGTGCTCTCCCGCGCCTCCCACTTCTTCCACGGCATCAACCAGGCCGAGAACGGCGAGGACACACGCTTCGCCACCTGCCTGTACATCGAGGTCGATCCCGTGACCGGCCTCCTGGAGGCGGCGAGGGCCGGGCATCTCGACCCGGCCGTCCGGATGGCCGACGGCACGGTCCTGGCCCGCGCCACCGCCGGCGGGCTGCCCCTGGGCATCGACCCGGACGCCGACTACCCCACCACCCGCCTCGCCCTGGAACCCGGCGAGTCGCTGCTGCTGTGCACCGACGGCCTGCTGGAGACCGGCGGCCACGACCTCGACACCGGCTGGCAGCGGGTCCGGGGCATCCTCGAGGGCCACGAGGGCGATCTGGAGGAGCTGGCCGACGCCCTCGTCCAGGCCGTGCACGGACCGTCCTCCCACCACACCACCGGCCCGTTCGCCGACCGCCGCGGCGACGACATCGCCGTACTGCTGCTGTGCCGTCACGGCGGGGCGGGCTGCGGCCCGGTCGCCGCCGCCCCGGCCCCGGCATCCGTACGGCGCACCATGCTGACGGTCGCGCAGGCCGAGCCCGAGCGGATCGCGGTGGGCCGGCAGCAGCTGCGCGAGCTGCTGCACGACTGGCCGAGCGCCGACCAGGTCGACTCGGCGGTCCTGCTCGTCTCCGAGGCCCTGACGAACGTCCTCGTCCACACGGACGCCGACGCGCTGCTGGTCGCCGAGGTCACCGGGACGCCCGGGGAGCGCCGGATCCGGATCGAGGTCACCGACGCAGGCGACGACCTCCCGCACAAGCGCCGCCCCGGTGAACTGGCCTCCTCAGGACGCGGCCTGGTCCTCATCGAACTGCTCGCGGACATCTGGGGGGTGGCGCCGCGGGGCGAGGGCAAGACCATCTGGTTCGAGCTCTACGAGGCCGGCGACGCGCTCTACGCGCCCGACGGCTCCGGTGGCTCCGTCGGCTCCGACCCCGTTGGCTCCGGTGACCCCGACGGCCCGGGAGTGCCGTGACGCGTCCGCAGTTCGTGCAGTACGCCGAAACCGGCCGCCGTCAGGGGTACGGCGAAGAGCATGCCGAGGATGCCGGCCACCGACGCCCCCGCGGTGATCGCGAGCATCACGGCCGCCGGGTGCATCTGCACCGTCCGGCTCTGGATGACCGGCTGGAGCACATGCCCCTCGAGGACCTGCACGGCGAGGACGACCCCCAGCGCCCACAGCGCGATCACGAACCCCCGGTCGGCGAGGGCGACCAGCACGGCGACCGCCCCGGACAGGAAGGCACCGAGGTAGGGGATGTAGGCGCCGACGAAGACGAGGGCGCCCAGGCCCACCGCGCCCGGGACGCGGAGCACCAGCAGCCCGACCGTGATGCACACGGCGTCGATGAAGGCGATGAAGGTGGTCCCCCGCATGAACCCCTCCACCGCCGCGAACGCCCGCCGCGCCATGGCCTCCAGGGTGTCCGCCGTCCCGCCGGGGGCGACGGAGCGCAGGGCGCCGGCCGCCCGGTGCGAGTCGCGCAGGAAGAAGAAGACCAGCAGCAGGGCGAGGACGGCCATGGCGATGGACTCGCCGACGACGCTGACCCCGCTGATGACGTTGGAGGCGGCCGTCCCGCCGAACTTCGCCAGCAGATCCTTGGAGTTGGCGGCGAGATCGTCCAGCGAGGTCCCGGCCGCCCCGAAGTGGTCGGCGACGCTCCGCGCCGCGTCCTTCAGCGAGGCCACGATCTGGTCGCCGGTGTCGATCAGCGCGGCGACCACGACGTACACCGCCCCGCCGACCACGCCCACGACGGCCACGCAGGTCAGCGCCGCCGCCGTCGACCGCGGCACCCGAGCCTTCACCAGCCGCCCGTAGAACGGCCTGAGCAGGGCCGTTCCGAGCAGGGCCAGCAGGACCGGCGTCACCGCCGTACGGAACGTGGCGCACAGCCGGATCCCGACGTACGCCACGCCCGCGACGAGCAGGATCACCGCGCACCAGGCGGCGAGCCGGCGGACGGGGGCGGGGAGCGACTGCACGCGTCCAGCGGACCACGCCGGGAGCGGGCTGTCCTGCGCGGACGGGCCGCCCGGGTGACGCCCCGTCAGTCCGCCCGCCGGTCCGGTGCGTCGGTCAGGTCCGGTCCGTCAGTCCGGCCGCTAGTCCGGTGACGCGCCGTCCTCCAACAGCCGCTCGGCGATGTCCGTGGACCAGGACTGGGCCCAGGCCCGCAGTCCGGTGATGCCGGCCTCGGTCAGGCCGTGGGCGGTGAACGCGGTGTCCGGGTAGTGGTCCGTGCCCGTCAGCCGGTCCTGGAGCGCGGGCAGGTCGAAGTCGTCGTCGCGGAGGTGACGGCGGGCCAGTTCCTCCAGCTCGGGGAAGCTGAAGCGGGCGGCCGCCGCGCGGGCGTCGATCAGGTCGACGGCGAGGCCCCGGCCGTACAGGGCGCGCATCTTGGTGCCCACGGCGTCCTGGAGGGAGAGGGCCGGGCCGTAGGCGGTGGGGACCGGCGGTGCCGAGAAGACCTCCTTGTGGAGCGTCAGAGCGACGCCTCCCACCGTGAGGTGCGCCGTGAGCGGCGTCGTGTCCTCGATGCCCACCTCATGCCCGAGGCCGGTCAGCGCGGCGCCCAGCGCCCACGCCAGGCGACGCGTCGGCTCGCCGCTCTCCGTGGCCAGGTCGATGTTCGCGTGCGGGCGCTCCAGCAGGCCGTGCGCCTCGAGGGCGTATCCGCCGGCCAGCGCGAAGGGGGCGCCGGCCGGCGGGCCGAGGACGTCCGCCAGAAGACGGCGGTGGGATTCGGGAAGGCTCACCCTGGATTCATGGCTCAGAACAGGGCCTTGTAGCCGCTCCAGCCCGAGCTGATCAGTGTTCGGCTGCCGAAGGAGCCCTTGCCGTCGCCGTACTGGCGGTACAGCTTGCCGCCGCTGTCCCGCGCGACCAGGTCCACCTTGCCGTCGTGGTTGAGGTCGCCGACACCGACGACCGCGTTGTACGACGCTCCCCAGCCGGCGAAGAGCTTCACGCGTGCGGAGAAGGTGCCGTCGCCCTTGCCGTAGTGCCGGTAGAGGTTGTTGGACTTGTCCTGGGTGAGCAGGTCGCCGATCCCGTCGCCGTTGAGGTCGCCGACGCCGACGATCTTCTTGTACGTCTTCCAGTTGTCGTACAGCTTCACGCGTGCGGAGAGCTTTCCGGTGGAGGTGCCCTTGTAGAGGTAGACGGCGCCGGTGGAGGTGTTGCGGGCGACGAGGTCCGGGCGGCCGTCCTTGGTCAGATCGCCGGGGGAGGTGAGGACGTCGTACTGGTTCCATCCGCTGGTGGAGAGGGTGGTGTACTTCGCCGACGGCTTGACCGCCGCGTTGCAGCCCGGCTTGTACAGGCGCAGGGCCCCGCTGCTCAGCCGGACCAGGACGTCGTTGCAGCGATCGCCGCTCAGGTCGCCGAAGGAGACGGCTGTGATGGTCTTGGGCCAGCCCGTGCCGGTGACCTTCTCCGAGAACTTCCCGGAACCCGTGCCCCGGTGGACGGTGAGGCCTCCGGAGGTGTTGATGGTGAGCAGGTCGCCGATGCCGTCGGGGCCGTCCACACTGCCGTAGTCGTGGCGGACCGGGGAGCCCTCCGTCAGGTAGCGGGTGCCGCCGGCCACCGTAGTGGCCGTGGAGGTGCCGAGGCCGGTCGCGCTCAGCGTCCACGTGTAGCGGCCGTTGGGGAAGCGGACGCGGGCCGAGGTCAGGCCGTTCCACTGGGCGTCGACGTACGCGGTGGCCGCGCCGCCGGTGATCGTGCGGGTGGCCTTGCCGGTCGGGCCGCTCTGCTCCGAGGAGAGGGTCAGCGACCAGGAGCTGACCGGGCGGGACAGCAGCCAGACGCCGTTCCAGAAGTTCGAGGAGCCCACGGTGCTCGTGGAGTCGTCGATCGACGTCTCGAGCGCGGTCGGCGTCGAAGGGCTCATCCCGGTCGTGGCCACGTGGGTGCGCTCGTAGTCGTCGAACCACGCGACCAGGCCGGTGTACTCGTCGACCGTCCAGCGGTGGCGGCGGTCCGTGGACAGGCCGGTGTCCGGGATCGCGGAGGCCAGTGTGCGGGTGGTGCCGGTGGCCGCCTCGGTGAGGACCAGCTCGTCGGCGGTGTGGTCGTGGCGGACAGTGAAGCCGTCACCCAGGAGAACGTCGCCCGGGGCGACCGCGACCGAGGTGCGGGCCTTGGTGTCGTACACACCCGCCGAAGCCGTGCCGCACGCCCAGTACAGCCAGCGGCCCGCCGCCTGGAGCTCGGTGGGGACGCAGCCGGCTCCGGGGATCGTGACCGTGCCGAGGGTCTTCGCGTCGGTGAGGCTGTAGGAGGTGACCTGGCCGGTGGTGGAGGTGGCGCTCCAGAGGGTGGGGCCGTTCAGGGCGGCGGCGCGGGCGCTCCGCTTCAGCTTCTGGCCCTGGTACACCTCCCAGACGTACTGGGTGGGCGAGGCGCCGCCGGACTGGTAGACCAGATAGCTGTCGGAGACGTCGACGAGCGTGCCGTCGGAGGTGCCGAACTCGATCGGGTTGGACGAACCGACGACCCTGATCCGGTCCAGCTTCCGGTCGGTCGCGTCGGTGTACGTGGTGAGGTAGACGTCCTGCGGGTCGTAGCCCGTGTTGCCCCACAGGGGGGTGCAGGTGACGCCGGTGTACGGGCAGGTGGCGCTGATCTTGGCGCTGTCGGTGGCGGCCGAGGACGTGAGGGTGGCGCCGCCGTCGGTGGTGAGGGTGCGGACCGAGCTGCCGGTGCCGGTCTCCACCACACGGAGGCTGCCCCGGCTGAGGGCGAGGCCGATCTTGGCCTTCTCCACGGCGGGGACGCGGGCCACGTCGGTGAGGGTGGTGGTGCCCTGGTCGACGCGCTTCAGCCACCAGTCGTCGGCGCCGGTTCCGCCGCTGACCAGGACGGTGTCGCCGGAGGCGGCCAGCGGGTAGGGGTCGGCGGCGGCCAGCAGGGTCTCCGAGGAGCCGTCGGTGAGCGTCACGGCCGTCAGCTTCGACCCGGAGACGGAGACGGAGCCGGCGTCCAGGGGCAGCAGCAGCCGGTCGCCGACGAGGACGGGGGCGCCGTCCAGGTCACCGGCGTACGGCAGGTCGTAGGTCTGCTCGGCGCCGGCCGGGTCGGTACGGGACTTCAGATGGAGGTCGCCGTCGTCGGTGTCGTACCAGCCGAACCGGTCCTCGCTCAGGACGGCGTACCCGTCGTAGTCCACGTTCTCGAAGGCGAACTTGGAGACGGCCGTGTCCACGTCGATGTAGGAGATCGTGGTGCTGGTCTTCACCAGGACGCCGCGGGAGTCGGCGGCGCCCACCGTGTTGTCCGCGATGGTGGTCGCGCTCTCGCCGGTGATCGTGCGCTCCCGCCGCTGTCCTTCGGGGAAGTCGATGAGGGTGTGGCCGGTGACGACCGTCTTGCCCGCGAGCGCACGGTAGTTGTAGGCGGAGGTGACGGTGGACGTCGTGCGCGTCGCCGGGTCCCAGAGGGTGACGGACTTCGACGACAGCGCCGTCGGCAGGGCGACGAGGTCGCCGTCCGAGCCGTACCAGGCGGTGCGGCACGCGCTGGTGACGGCGGCGCAGGGTGAGGCGGGCGGGTAGACGCCGTCCGCGTTCTCCACGGTGACCGTGGCGCCGGTGGTGTAGTCCGTCCACAGCAGCCCGGCGACGTCGCTCTGCCGGTGCAGATAGCCCGTCTGCCCGGCGACCAGCGGCCGTTCGGTGCGCGGGGTGGCCGAGGCCGGGTCGGTGAGCGTGATTTCGGTGGTGCCTGTGGTGCCTGTGGCGTTCGCGGTGCCGCCGCCGGTGGTGGCGGCGACGGTCGCGACGGCTACGGCGAGTGCGGAGAGGGCGGCGGTCGCGCCGCCCGCTCTCCGGGCGTGTCTGCCCACGTGTGCTGGTCCTTCCCCCCGAGGGCCCCCTGCCCCCGAACAAGTGGGCGATTTTAGCAGGGCTTTGCCTCAGAACCTGCCTCAGAACAGGGCCTTGTAGCCCCCGAAGGCGCCGTTGTTGATCTTCACGCGGGTGCCGAAGGAGCCGTTGCCATTGCCGGACTGGCGGTAGAGGTTGCCCGCGGTGTCGCGTGCGACCAGGTCGGCCTTGCCGTCGCCGGTGACGTCGCCGACGCCGACCACGACGTTGTAGGAGGCGCCCCAGTTGGTGAACAGCTTCGTGCGGGCCGAGAACGTGCCGTCGCCCTTGCCGAAGTAGCGGTACAGGTTGTTCGACTTGTCCTGGGCGATCAGGTCGCCGATGCCGTCGCCGTTGAGGTCGCCGACGCCGACGATCTTCTTGTACGTCTTCCAGTTGTCGTACAGCTTCACGCGCGCGGACAGGGTGCCGGTGCTGGTGCCCTTGTAGAGGTAGACCGCGCCGGTCGTGGAGTTGCGGGCGATGAGGTCGGGGCGGCCGTCCTTCGTGACGTCGCCGGGGGCGGTCAGGATGTCGTACTGCTTCCAGCCCGTCGCGGAGATCGTCCTGTACGACGTCGACGGGGTGACCGCAGCGCCGCAGCCGGGACGGTAGGCGCGCAGGGCGTCGCCGGTGCGGACGAGGACGTCGTTGCAGCGGTCGCCGCTCAGGTCGCCGAAGGGCACCGCCCTGATGCCCGTCGACCAGCCGGAGCCGGTGTTGCCGGCTTCCAGCAGGCCGCCGCTGCCGTGGAACCAGCGCAGCCGGCCGGCGGAGTCCAGGGCGAGAAGGTCGCCGACGCCGTCGGGGGTGCCGTCGCGGCCGCCGAAGTCGCGGAGGACGGCGGCGCCGCCGGTCACCGCCGCGGTGCCGGTCGCGAGGGTGGAGGCGGTGCCGGAGCCGTACTGGACTGCTTTCAGGGTCCACTTCAGACGTCCGTTGGGCGCGAGGGCGCCCGCCGAGGTGCGGCCGTTCCAGACGGGGGCGATCGTCGTGGCGGAGCCGGGGGAGCCGGTGAGGGTGCGGAGGGTGCGGCCCGCGGCGTCGGTGAGGGTGAGGGTCCAGGAGGAGACGGCGGAGTTCGTCGTCCAGCTCGGCTTCCAGGCGGCGCTGGACGAGGTGGTGCCCTTGAGCGGCACGGTGGCCGGCACCGTCCTGCCCGTCACCGTGAGGGCGGGCCAGGCGGTGCGGGAGGCGAACACGTCCGTGTCGGCCGAGATGCCGGACGCCGGCCCCCAGACGGCGGTGGCGGTGCCGGCGGCGTCCGCCACGATCTCGCCGCGCACCGACGTGCCGCCGCCCACCCGGCGGGCGGACGTCCACGTCCCGTCGACGAGGGTGGCCTCCCAGAGGGAGGTGTTGCGCTGATCGGCGTCGAGTTCCGGCCACAGTGCGTGGACCGAGCCGTCCGGGGCGATGGTGGCGTCGGAGGAGGGTTTCGCGACCCCGGCGGACAGGGTCTTCGGCGCCGACCAGACGCCGGTGGAGCTGTCGTAGGTGGTGGTCCGCACGTCCTCGGCGCCCGCGGCCCGGTCGAACCAGACGAGGGTGATGTCACCGTCGGGTCCGGCCAGCGGCTCCGGCACGCCGCCGGGGTCGCCGACGGCGGTGGCGGCGGTCTGCGGCGGGCCCCACGCGGAGGCCGCGTCCGGGCGCCCCATGGTCTGCAGGGTGCCGTTCCCGTCCTGCCACACCAGATGGACCGAGCCGTCCGGGGCGGAGGCCAGCGTGGGCAGCTCCCTGGAAGCCGCGATCTCCTGCGGGGTCGGCCAGGTGTCCGTGCCGAACGGCCTGGCGTTGGTCATCACCCGGTAGTACTGGGTGTTCACGTTCATCCAGTACGAGACGACGAGCCCGCCCTGCCCGTCGAACGCGATCTGCGGCCGCCCGACGGTCCCGTAGCCGAGGCCCGCGTAGGTGGCGGCGTTGCTGACCTTTGCCGGGGCTGACCAACTGTCTCCCGTGGCCAGGGTGGCGGCGTACGCCTCACTCCTGCCGGAACTCCAGACCCGCTGGCTCCACACGGCGGCGAGCGTCCCGCCGGGCCCCACGGCGATGTCGGGGTTCTCGAAGGCCGTGGTCTCGTTGGCGGCGATCACCGTGGGCTGCGACCAGGCGGACTGTCCGGCGCCCAGGGTGGCGGAGGCGACGTGCGAGGTGGTGGTCCACAGCACGGCGACCGATCCGTCCGGCCGGGCCGCGAGGTGCGCCTCGCCGACGACTTCGGCGGACACGACCTGCTTGGTCCAGGTGTCGCTGTTCGCGGGGCGCGTGGCCGCGTAGAGCCGGCCGGTGCTGTCCTGGGTCCAGACGGCCACGGTCGTGCCGTCCTTGGTGACGACGGCGTCCTGGACCTCGGACTTGTCGGTGTGGAGCCTCACCGGGCTGGTCCACGGCGGCAGCACGGTCGCGGCGGCGGCCGGCGAGACCGGGAGCGTGCCGCCCGCGAGGGCGAGCGAGACGGTGACGAGTGCTGCGGCCGCGCTGCGGCGGCGGTGTGACGGCAGGGCTGAGTGGCCCATCGCGTTGAAGTCCCTCCCCGTTGTGGGGCGTTCGCCCCTGGGGCACTTTAGGGCGCTGGTGAGGAACTCGTGAAGATGTTCGAAGATGTGACGGACGGTGCCGGAGGAAATTCCTCGAGCGGCGGCAACTCTTCACGGCCCGGCGGCCACTGACAGGACGTAAGCCCGCTCCTCCCCGTTTCCCGTAAGGATCCCCCGTGGCAGCTCCCTCCCACCGCCGGTCCCTCCGCACCCGCCGCACCCTCGTGGTCTCGGCCGCCGTCGTGGCCGCCGGCGTCGGTGCCGGTGTCGTCGTGATGAACGCGAACGCCTCGGCCGCGGACCTCTACCACCAGACGCTCGCCGCGAAGGACGGCTGGGCCTCCTCCGGCACGGGCACCACCGGTGGCAGCAAGGCCGACGCCGCACACACCTTCACCGTCTCCACCCGCGCCGAGCTCGTGAAGGCGCTGGGCTCGGCGTCCGACACCACCCCCCGGATCGTCAAGATCAAGGGCACCATCGACGCCAACACGAACGACGCCGGCAAGAAGCTGACCTGCGCCGACTACTCGTCGGGCACCGGCTACTCGCTGTCCGCCTATCTGAAGGCGTACGACCCCGCCACCTACGGCCGTTCGAAGCTCCCCTCCGGCACCCAGGAGAAGGCGCGGGCCGCCGCGCAGACCAAGCAGGCGAAGAACATCGTCTTCAAGGTGCCCGCCAACACCACGGTCGTGGGCGTGCCGGGCACGAGCGCCGGGATCACCGGCGGCATGCTCCAGATCCAGAACGTGGACAACGTCATCGTCCGCAACCTGGCCTTCTCCGCCACCGAGGACTGCTTCCCGCAGTGGGACCCGACCGACGGCGACGACGGCAACTGGAACTCCAACTACGACTCGGTCACCCTGCGCGGCGCCACCCACGTGTGGGCCGACCACAACACGTTCACCGACGCCGCCCACTTCGACAGCTCCAACCCGAAGTACTACGGCCGCGAGTACCAGATCCACGATGGCGCCCTCGACATCACCAAGAGCTCGGACCTGGTGACCGTCTCGCGCAACCAGTTCACCAACCACGACAAGACCATGCTGATCGGCAGCAGCGACAGTGAGCCCAGCGGCAAGCTGCGCGTCTCGCTCCACCACAACATCTGGAAGGGCATCGTCCAGCGCGCCCCGCTGACCCGGGTCGGCCAGGTGCACATCTACAACAACTACTACGACGTCACGACCCTCAACGGCTACGCGACGCAGTACAGCATCAACTCCCGTGCCAAGGCCCAGGTCGTCGCGGAGAACAACTACTGGAAGGTCCCGGCGGGCGGCAAGATCGCGAAGCTGCTCAGCGGAGACGGCACCGGCTCGGTCAAGGGCAGCGGCAACCTCGTCAACGGCACGGTGACCGACCTGGTCGCCGCGTACAACGCCGCGTCGTCGAAGGACCTCAAGACCACGGTCAACTGGACCCCGACCCTGACCGCCGGCCTCGAGTCCTCGGCGAAGGACCTGCCGACGTCGCTGGCGACGACGACGGGTGCGGGCGTGCTCAAGTAGCACCCGAGACGCGTGAGGGCCGAGGAACCACGAGCCCCCGGCCCTCACGTTCGCGCGGGGAGCTTGACCGCCTGCGCCAGGCGGGGCCGGCCGCGCGCGGGGGGCCGTTCAGCGCGGAATCACCCAGCCCGGTGTCCAGGTCCCGGCGGTGTCGTGGCCGGCCGTCGTGGCTGCCAGGTGGGTGCGGAGGGTGGCCAGCGCCGGGTGGGGGTTGTCGCGGTGCCAGAGGAGCGAGTGCGGGTAGACGGGCGTCGGGTCGGTGACCGGGATGCGGCGCAGGCCGTGGTCGGCGGGCCAGATGAGGCGGGTGTGCTCGCCCATGAAGGTGGCCAGGGCCGGGGTGTCGGCGATGGTGTCGAGGAGCGCGTCGGAGCCGAAGTTGGGGCCGGTCACCTCGATGGTGAGGCCGAACTCGGCGACGAGGTCGTCGTAGTAGGCGGCCCACTCGCTGCCGGGGACGATGCCGGGCATCCAGATGCGGTGCCCGGCGAGCTGAGCGAGGGGCACCGACCGGGCACCCGCCAGTGCGTGGGCTGGGCCGGTGAGGAGTTGGAGCGGCTCGTCGAGCACCCGCACGGACTCGATGTCCGTGGGAAGGGGCAGGCTGGGAGCGGCGACGGCGCGGAAGGACGCGTCGATCGCACCGGAGCGGATGGCGGCGACGGCCGTCTCGATGTCGAGCAGCATCACCACGTCGAGGTCGATGTCGGGGTGTGCGCCGTGGAAGCCGCGCATCAGGCCCGACTGTGCGCCGCGCGAGCCGATCACGTCGACGCGCAGCGGACGGCGGCCGGGGCGCACGGACGCGCCCGCACGCTCGGCGACACGTAGCAGCTCGCGTGCGTGGGGCAGGAACGCCTGCCCGTCGATGGTGAGCTCGGCGCCGCGTGGGGCACGGGTGAACAACCGCACACCGAGGTCGTGCTCCAGCGCGGCAATGCGTTTGGAGACGGCCTGCTGGGTGATCGACAGGTCGACGGCGGCCTTCTGGAACTGGCCCGCTTCCGCGACGGCGACAAAGGTACGCACTGCTTCGAGCTCCACGCCGACCCAGCTTAGTGAACAACCGGTGGTTGTGGATTGCTGGCGGGTCAGTTGTTTGACCTGCCGTTGTCCTGCCCGCTTACCTCTCCTCGGTCAACGTCGGTTTGTTCGGTCGGGACCTCAAGGAGAGTGCGCTGAGCATGTCGGGCAGGAGACGGTTGGGCCGGCGGTTCGGCTGGCTGTGGGCGTCGTACGCGGTGAGCGCGTACGGGTCGGGGCTGGGGTTCGGGGCGTTGCCGCTGATCGCCGTGCTGGTGTTGCATGCCGGCCCTGCCGAGGTGTCCGCGCTGTCCGCGGTGGGGCCCGCGGTGGGTGCGCTGATCGCGGTGCCGCTCGCGCCGTGGGTGGAGTTCCGGCGCAAGCGCCCGGTCATGATCATGATGGACCTGGCCCGGTTTGCGGCCATGGCGACGATCCCGGTCGCCTACGCCTTCGGATGGCTCGGTTTCGTCCAACTGCTCGTGGTCTCGGCCGTGGTCGCCGCAGCGAAGATCGCCTTCAACGCGGCCGGCGGCGCCTACCTCAAGGCCCTCGTGCGGCCGGACGACCTGCTCGTCGCCAACGCGCGGTTCGAGTCCACGAACTGGAGCTCCATCGCGGTCGGACCACCGCTGGGCGGGGCGGCGATCGGCCTGTTCGGGCCGGTCACCACCGTGGTGGCCGACGCGCTCAGCTACCTGCTCTCCGCGCTGGGCATCACCGCGATCCGCGACCAGGAAGAAGCGCCGCGGACGACCGACAAGAGCCCGCTCCGGGCGGGCGCACTGTTCGACGGCTGGCGACACATCATGGGCCACCCCGGTCTGCGGCCGCTCTACCTCAACCAAATGCTCGTCTCGGGTCTGATCATGGCCACCGAGCCGCTGCTGGCCGTGCTCCTGCTTCGCCGGCTCGGGTTCCCACCCTGGCAGTACGCCCTCGCCTTCGCCGCCCCCTGCCTCGGCGGACTCATCGGCTCCCGGCTGGCCCGCCGTGTCGTGGCCCGCTTCGGCCGGCGCCGGGTCTTCCGGACCGTCGGCACCCTGCGTGCCATCTGGCTGATCGGTCTGGCCTTCGTCCGTCCCGGTGTCGTCGGTCTCGTCACCGTGATGGCCGTCGAGCTGGCGATCATCATCAACATGAGCCTGTACGGCCCGGTGCTCGCCACCTACCGGCTCGAACACACTCCCAAGCATCTCGTCGCCCGCACCCTGTCGGCCTGGTCGATCGGCCAGCAGGCGTCCATCGCAGTCCTCACCGCACTCGCCGGGCTGCTCGCCGACGTCACCAGCCCACGCACCGCTCTCACGGTCGCGGGACTGCTCATCCTGACCACACCACTCCTGCTTCCCCGACAGGACCAGACGTGGCAGCACGAGCCGGAACTGTCCCGCAGCCACTCATGAGGCACCACGACTTCTCCGAACGCCACGCGCCCCGCTGCCCGGTGACACCGGGCAGCGGGGCGCGTGGGCATACGGCCCGAGTGCCCTTACGCGGCCGGGGCGCCGCCGAAGCGCTCCTTGTAGGCCTCCAGGTCTTCGTCCGTCAGCTTGGCGAAGAGGACCGGGGGGACGGTGAAGGGGGTGCCGGCCGGGACGGAGGCGAGGGTGCGGGCCTCGTCGGCGGTGACCCAGGCGGCGGTGTCGTCGGTGAGGGTGAAGGCCTCACGCATGGTCTTCGCCGTCGACGGGATGAAGGGTTCCGAGACCACCGCGTAGAGGTGGATCAGGTTCATCGCCGTACGGAGGGTGAGGGCCGCGCCGTCCTTGTCGGTCTTGATCTCCAGCCAGGGGGCCTTCTCCTCCAGGTAGGAGTTGCCCGCGGACCACAGGGCGCGCAGGGCGGCGGCCGCCTTGCGGAACTGGAGGGCCTCCATCTGGGTCTCGTACTCCGCGAGCAGCTCGGTGATCTGCTCGCCCAGCCTGGCCTCCGCCTCGCCGGCCGCGCTGCCCGCCGGGACCTCCTCGCCGAAGCGCTTCTTGGAGAAGGACAGGACGCGGTTGACGAAGTTGCCCAGGGTGTCGGCGAGGTCCTTGTTGACCGTGGCCGTGAAGTGCTCCCAGGTGAAGGACGAGTCGTCGGACTCGGGCGCGTTGGCGATGAGGAAATAGCGCCAGTAGTCGGCCGGGAGGATGTCCAGGGCCTGGTCGGTGAAGACGCCCCGCTTCTGGGAGGTGGAGAACTTCCCGCCGTAGTACGTCAGCCAGTTGAAGGCCTTGACGTAGTCGACCTTCTTCCACGGCTCGCGCACGCCGAGCTCGGTGGCCGGGAACATCACCGTGTGGAACGGGACGTTGTCCTTGGCCATGAACTCGGTGTAGCGGACGGTGTCGTCGGCCTCGTACCACCAGGACTTCCAGTCCCGGTTCGCCGGGTCGAGGTCCGCCCACTCCTTCGTCGCGCCGATGTACTCGATCGGCGCGTCGAACCAGACGTAGAAGACCTTGCCCTCCGCCGCCAGCTCCGGCCAGGTGTCGGCGGGGACCGGGACGCCCCAGTCCAGGTCACGGGTGATCGCGCGGTCGTGCAGCCCCTCGTTCAGCCACTTGCGGGCGATGGACGAGGCGAGCTGCGGCCAGTCCTCCTCGTGGCGGGAGACCCACTCCTCGACCTCGTGCTGCAGCTTGGACTGGAGCAGGAAGAGGTGCTTCGTCTCGCGTACCTCGAGGTCCGTGGAGCCCGAGATCGCCGAGCGGGGGTTGATGAGGTCCGTCGGGTCGAGGACGCGGGTGCAGTTCTCGCACTGGTCGCCGCGGGCCTTGTCGTAGCCGCAGTGGGGGCAGGTGCCCTCGACATAGCGGTCCGGGAGGAAGCGGCCGTCCGCGGGGGAGTAGACCTGGCGGATCGCCCGCTCCTCGATGAAGCCGTTCTCGTCGAGGCGGCGGGCGAAGTGCTGGGTGATCTCGACGTTCTGCGGGCTGGAGCTGCGGCCGAAGTAGTCGAAAGCGAGCGCGAAGCCGTCGTAGACCGCCTTCTGCGCGTCGTGCGCCTGCGCGCAGAAGTCCGCCACGGGGAGGCCCTGCTCCTTCGCGGCCAGCTCGGCGGGGGTGCCGTGCTCGTCGGTCGCGCAGATGTAGAGGACGTCGTGGCCGCGCTGGCGGAGGTACCGGGAGTACACGTCCGCCGGGAGCATGGACCCCACCATGTTGCCCAGGTGCTTGATTCCGTTGATGTACGGAAGGGCGCTGGTGATGAGGTGTCGAGCCATCGGAGGCTGCTCCCAGGTCGGTGGTGCGTCGGTTGGTTCTTGTGAGCCTTGAAATTGAAATCGTAGCCGACATGGGTGGGCCGCCCGCCTCCCGTTTTACGGGGTGGGAGGGGGCGGCCCGATCACTGTGTGTCGCCTGCGGGCGCTACGGGCGCCAGCCGGCCAGAACGCCTTCGTAGAGCTCCTGGTCGGTGAGCTCACGGGGGGTGGGGCCCGCGTGGAAGAAGGCCGTGTTGGCCGTCTTCAGCTTGCGGAGGTAGTCGAAGGCCTTGTTGTCGTGCTCACCGAAAGCGACGAAGGAGAAGAACAGGGTGGGGTGGTTCTTCTCGGCGTCCGTGAGTGCCTGGGTGGCGGGGGTCTTGGCGTCGGGGGCGCCGTCCGTCTGGAAGACCACCAGGGCGGGGGTCCGCCCGTGCTTCTCGTGGTGGCCCGCGACGGCCTCGACGGCGGCGTGGTAGCTGGTACGGCCCATGCGGCCGAGACCGGCGTGGAGCTCGTCGATCCTGTTCTCGGGGTCGGCGAGGGTGAGGTCGGCGGTGCCGTCCAGCTCCGTGGAGAAGAAGACGACGTGGACACCGGCCTCGGGGTCCAGATGGGCCGCGAGGGCGAGGGTCTGGTCGGCGAGGGCCTGGGCGGAGCCGTCCTTGTAGTACGGCCGCATGGACGCGGAGCGGTCGAGGACGAGGTAGACGTGCGCACGGGTGCCGGTGAGGCCCTGCTTCTCGAGGGCGTCGGCGGCCGTGCGGTACGCGGTGGCGAGGTGCGGGGGCACGGCCGCGGGCCGCTCCGCGGGCTGCTCGGACTGGTCGGGCTGCTCGGACTCCGCGGCGACGGGCTCGGCGGCGACGGGCTCGGCGGCGGGCTCGGGCGTGGGAGCGCTTTCGGCGGCGGGCGCGGGGGCCGGTTCGGGCTGTGCCACCGGCTCGCTCACGTCAGCGACGGCGACGACAGGCTCGGCCTGGACGTCGGCCTCCGGCTCGGCGGCGGGCTCCGGCTCGGCGGTGGCCTCGTCGGCCTCCGGCTCGGGCCCGTCTTCCGTGATGACCTCGGCCGTCGGCTCGGCGGCGGGCTCCGGCTCGGCGGCGGGCTCCGGCTCGGCGATGGCCTCCGGCTCGGTGGTGGCTTCGGCGGTGGCCTCGGCCGTCGGCTCGGGCGCCTCCTCCGTGGTGGCCTCGGCCGCCGACTCCGGCTCGGCCTCGGCCTGCGGCGCGGCGACCGGTTCCTCCTCCGGGGCCTGGGCCTCGGCGTCGGCTTCCGCTTCCGCTTCCGCTTCCGCCTCGGCTTCCGGCTCGACGGCGACCGGCTCGGGCTCGGCGTCCGCCGCAGCGGCAGGCTCCTCTTCCCCGGCCTCGGCCTCGGCCGTGTCCGCCGCCTTCGTCTCGGCTTCCGGTGCAGGCTCGGCGGCTTCCGTCACCGCCTCGGCCTCGGCCTCCGCCTCCGCCGTCTCGGTATCCGCATCCGCATCCGCATCCGCATCCGCATCCGAGGCAGGCTCCGCAACTGCCGCCTCCTCCACCACCGGGGCGGGCTCCGCCGCAGGCTCGGCCTCGGCCTCGGCCGCGGGTTCCGGGGTCCCCCCGCCCTCCGTCGAGCGGGTCGGCTTGGGGACTGTGATGTTGTCGAAGGCCGCCGCGACCAGTTCGTGTTCCCTGTCCTCCGCCGTGCGGGGCTCGGGGATCTGGGCGGTGGAGGGAGCGGCCTCCTTGGCCGCAGCCGGTTCGGTTTCCTGCCGTGCCTCCTGGGGCGCGGGCTCCTCCCCCGAGACAGCGGGTTCCTGCGAAGGAACCTGTTCCGCACCCTCTGCCTCGGCGGTGCGCTCCTTGCGTGAGCGGCCGAATGCGTTCCGAAGGCGAGTGAGAATGCCCATGCGCGCAACCCTTCGCGTGAGTTGAAGCCCGTCAATCCCTGGCCAGGACGGACACGTAAGGTTAGCGGCCCCAAGCGGCGATCTTGGGCAGGGGTGAGTACGGGGCAGCGGGGTGTGTCAACAGTGCCTCCCGGCCATCCCCGCCACGCCACCCAACTCGCGCGCGGCCACCGGGGATTCACTTCTCGTTCATTCGGCCGCCGCGCCTGCGCACATGCGTGCCCCTACCGTCACGCTCACACCAAGGGAACGCAAGGGGAGAGTAAAGGTGCGCAAGCTTCTGCCGTTGATCGGAACTCCTGACCAGTCCCACCCCGGCGGACGCTCCGCCATGACCTGTCTCTACCGGTGTGGTGACGCCTGTTTCCACGAGGTGCCCAACACCAGCGACAACGAGTACGTCGGGGACGTCATAGCCGGCGCCCTCAGCCGCCGCGGCATGATGCGCGCCGCCGCCGTCGTCTCCGTCGCGGCCGCCGCGGGAGCCGTCGGCGTCGCCGGTGCGCTGCCCGCCGCCGCGACCCCGCAGACCCCGCAGACCACGCGGAAGAAACCCGGCGGCGCCCGCGGCCTGCGCTACGACTCCGTCGCGCCGAACACCGCCGACGCCGTCACCATCCCCGCCGGCTACCGGCAGAACGTCGTCATCCGCTGGGGCGAGCCCATCCTGCGCGGCGCCCCCGCCTTCGACCCGGACAACCAGACCGCCGCCGCCCAGGCCGGCCAGTTCGGGTACAACAACGACTTCCTCGCCCTGCTCCCCCTCCCGGGCGAGCACCGCAGGCAACTCCTCGTGGCCAACCACGAGTACACCGACGAGGTGCTGATGTTCCGGGGGTACGACCCCGCCAACCCGACCCGGCAGCAGGTGGAGGTCGCCTGGGCCGCGCACGGCCTCGGCGTCGTCGTGGTCGAGGAGGACCGGCGGACCGGCGCCCTGACCGCCGTAAGGAGGCATCCGCTCAACCGTCGTGTCACGGCCACCACCGAGTTCAGGCTGACCGGCCCCGCGGCCGGATCCGCGCTGCTCCGGACCTCCGCCGACCCGACCGGCCGCAAGGTCCTCGGCACGCTCAACAACTGCTCGGGCGGGACCACCCCGTGGGGCACCACGCTTCACGGCGAGGAGAACTTCAACCAGTACTTCGCGGGCGGCACCCGGACGACCGACAAGCGGTACGGGCTGGGCACGGGGGCCACCGAGCGCAAGTGGGAACGGTTCGACAAGCGGTTCGACGTCGCCCAGGAGCCCAACGAGTCGCACCGCTTCGGCTACGTCGTCGAGCTCGACCCGTACGACCCGACCTCCACGCCCCGCAAGCGCACCGCGCTCGGCCGGGTCAAGCACGAGGGCGCCACCGTGCGGCTCACCGACGACGGCCGGCCCGTCGTCTACACCGGGGACGACGAGCGGTTCGACTACTTCTACAAGTTCGTCGGCAGCAAGAAGATGCAGAAGGGCGGCGGCAGGGCCGCGCGTGAGCACAACCTCACCCTGCTCGACGAGGGGACGCTGTACGTCGCCAAACTCACCGGCGACTCGCCCGCCATCGAGATCGACGGGAGCGGGAAGCTGCCGGCCGACGGCGAGTTCGACGGGAGCGGGGAGTGGATTCCGCTCGCCACCGCCACCGCGCACGGTGCCGTCTCGCACGTCGAGGGCATGACCGCCGAGGAGGTCTACGTCTTCACGCGCCTCGCCGGCGACAAGGTGGGCGCGACCAAGATGGACCGGCCCGAGGACATCGAGCCCAACCCGCACACCGGCAAGGTGTACGTCGCCCTCACCAACAACACCAACCGCGGTGTCGGTACGAACGCCACCGCCGACGAGGCGAACCCGCGCACCGCCAACAAGCACGGGCACATCCTCGAGCTGACGGAGCGCCGGAACCGGGCGGAGAGCACGGAGTTCGCCTGGTCGCTGTTCCTCGTGGCCGGCGACCCGGACGACCCGGCCACCTACTTCGCGGGTTTCCCGAAGGACGACGTCAGCTCGATCTCCTGCCCGGACAACGTGGCCTTCGACCCGCACGGCAACCTGTGGATCTCCACCGACGGCAACCAGCTCGGCTCGCACGACGGGCTCTTCGGGGTGGCCACGCGCGGCCCGCGGCGCGGGGAGCTCAAGCAGTTCCTGACCGTGCCGACCGGCGCCGAGACCTGCGGCCCGCTCGTGCAGGACCGGCGGGTCCTGGTCGCCGTGCAGCACCCGGGCGAGATCACCGGCGCGACCGTGGACGACCCGGCGAGCGTCTGGCCCGACGGGCCCGGCAGGATCGTGCGTCCGGCGGTCGTGGCGGTGTGGCGCGCGGACGGCCGCGACATCGGGGTCTGAAAACCTGACCGGCGGCTGTCCGGGTGAGGTGATCGCCCGGGCAGCCGCGCCCGCCGTCTCAGCGGCGCGGTGTCACCGGAACTCCCGGACGACCTCGATCGGGCCGACGATGTGCGCGTTGAACTCCTCCAGCTCCTCGGCGGGCACCCACAGCTCCAGGATGGTCTCTCCTCCGGCCTGCCGCACCGGATACCGCTCCAGGAACTCGCTGTCGACCTCGAACCGCGTCACATATCCGACCCCGGACGCGGGCACGTTCCAGTCCCGCGCGATCCGCACCGCGTAGTCCTCGTTGAGGACCGGATAGAAGATCGGCTGCTCGGGCAGCCGCGGCGGCCAGGCCGTCCACCCGGAGGCCTCGACGAGCGCCAGCTCCTCGGGGCCGGTGGGGCGCCAGAGGGTCGTTGTCCTCTTCTTGGTCATGGGAGGGACGGTAGAGGTGGGGGCGGCCTGCCGGCGAAGAGGTTTCGTCCACACCGCGCGATCCGCTTCCGCCCACGGGGCGCCGGTGACCTGCGGTCAGGCCTGGACTCGGGTCGGCTCCGGAGGCGGAGCCGGCGTGGGCGTTGCGGACGCTCGCCGGCGTCGTAGCCGGCGGGCTTCCCGGGCGTGGCCGGTGAGCCAGGTCGCCGTCGCCACCGTCAGGCCGAGGCCGAGGAGGAACCAGGAGGTCGTGCGCAGGGTCGTGGTGAGGGCGTCGTAGACCGCGCCGGCCGCCGGGCGGTGGGCCGGGTCGGGGAGGTCGGCGAGGGTGAGCCGGCGGCCGATGGCCAGGGCCAGGGCGAGGAACGCGCCGCCGAGCGCGGTGCCGAGGGCCGTCGCGGTGACGGCGCGGCGGCGGCAGGCGGCGACGGCGATGCCGGTGGCGGCGAACACGACGGCGGCCAGGGGCAGCCAGAAGCCGGCGACGTCGAGCACGTGGTAGCCCTTCCGCAGTGAGGCGAGGTCGTCGGGCGGGAGGAGGGCCACCCGGGTGTGTTCGATCGGGATGCGTTCGGCGAACGGGACGTGGTCGACCGTCATCTGGTGTTTCAGGGGCGTGGTGACGGTGGCGAGGTCCATCGTCACCTCGTGGTCGGCGCCGTCGTCGTCGTTGAGGGCGCGCATCACCGCCGTGTGCGCGGCCTCGTTGCCCGCGTCCCACGCTGTGCGGTAGGCGCGGGTCGAGGTGAACGAGCGGACGGCGTCCCGCATGAACAGCGGGCTCATCCCGGACTCGCGTGCGACACCGTCACCCACCGTGTCCGCGACGGCGTCCCGGACGGCGGGGTCGGAGGCGAGCGGCGCCATCGTGGTGACGTAGCTGCGGGTGTCGGTGAGGCCGTACGCCGCCCAGGCCGCGAGCGCGCCGAACGGCACGAGCAGGCAGGACAGGGCGATCAGGACGGCCGAGAGGGCGGTCCGCAGGCTTCTGGACACCCTCCCAGGCAACGGCGTGGGGGCCGGTGGGCGCGAGTCCATGTCGGCCGTACGGGTGTACGGGACGGCGCCCTCCGGTGGAGGGTTCCCCCGAACGGGTGTTTCCTGGTGCTGGGGAGAAGGAGGCCGATCATGCGCAGTTCTCCGGCCCTGCGGACGCTGTCCGCGGTCCTGCTCACCGGTGGCGCCTTCGCCGCCGTGACGACCGGAACCACCGCCGCGGCCCTGCCTGCGAGTGGCGGCGACGGCCCGGTCGTCGGCACCGTCGTGTCCCGCGGTGAGCTGAACGTACGGCAGCAGCCCACCAGCCACTCCGCCGTGGTCGCCGCGCTCGCGCCCGGCAGCCACGACCGGGTCGAGTGCAAGGTCAAGGGGCAGAGTGTCCACGGCACCCCCTACTGGTACTGGCTCCGCGGCGCGCAGGGCTGGGCGAGCGCCGCCTTCGTGGACACGCGGGGCGCGCGGGTGCCCGACTGTGCCGACCCGTGCCCGCAGTGGAAGGACGGGCACTGGATCAACTGGGAAGTCAGCGTCTCGGGCTCCTGGAGCTTCAGCGCCTCGGGGACCGCCGAGTCCTCGGGGACCTCGGAGACCTCGTCGGGTGACTGGGAGTGGATCCCGGTCGGCCGGTGAGTGGAGGGATGAGGGAAAGCGTGGGCCCCGGCGCACAACGCCGGGGCCCACGCGCCGCTGTGGCGGGAGGTCAGCGGATGCGGTGTCCCTCCGCGTCCTCGTGCGTGTAGTAGCGGTAGAACGCGGTCACGAAGGCGGACGCCGCGACCGCCAGTGCCCAGCCGGTGGAACGCAGCACGCTCGCGCCGGTCTCGCTGTAGAGGAAGCCGAAGGCGCAGCCCGCGAACGCCGCCCACAGCCCGGCGTGCAGCTCGCGCGGCAGGCGCGGCGCCATGTCCGCCACGGCCATCCACAGTGCGGCGAAGACGATCGCGGCGACGAAGCCGAGCAGGACGTTCCAGCCGGTGATGGGGCCGCCGGAGCGGTTGTTGGCCGCCGCCCAGTAGCCGAAGACGAGCCCGAGGGCGACCGGGACCGCCCACCGCGCGATGCGGTGGGTGCGTGCGCTGAAGATGTCGGGTGTCCGGGACGCCCCGGCCCGGGCCCGCAGTGCGGGTGCCGCGTGAGCCATGAGAGCACTCCTCTCTCTCCTCGCCCCCGCCTTCCAGAGCACACCTGGGCGGACCCGGTGGCAAGTCGGATACGCCGATTTTCCCGGGGATTCCGGCGGCGGGCCCGGATGCGGGCGGTCCCGCCCCGTGTTTCGCTGACGTCATGACGCACGGCCCCATGACGCACGGCTCCGCCAAGAACGGACGCATGAAGATCATCCTCTTCGGCGCCACCGGCATGGTCGGTACCCGCATCGCCATCGAGGCCTCGGCGCGCGGGCATCTGGTGCTGGCGGTGAGCAGATCCGGGCAGTCGCCGATCCCCGGGGTCGCGGCCACGGCCGCCGACGCGTCCGACGCGGCCGAGGTGGCGGAGCTGGCGCGCGGCGCCGACGCGATCGCCTCGGCGTGTGTGCCGCCCCGGGACGGTACGGACCCGCGCGAGCCGTTCCTCGCGCTGAACCAGGGGCTCGTGGCGGGTGCGCGGCAGGCGGGCGTGGGCCGGCTCGTGGTGGTCGGCGGGGCGGGCGGCCTGGAGGTCGCGCCCGGGCGGGCCGCCGCCGACCAGCCCGGCTTCCCGGAGGCCTATCTGCCCGAGGCGAACGCCCACCGTGACGTCCTCGCCTACTACCGCAGCCTCGACGACCTGGACTGGACGTATGTGTCCCCGGCCGCCGAGATCGCTCCCGGCGAGCGCACCGGCCGTTTCCGGACCGGCGGTGACGCGATGCTCACCGACGACGAAGGCCACAGCCGGATCACCGCCGAGGACTACGCGGTGGCCTTCGTCGACGAACTGGAGCGGGACGCCCATCCGCGCAGCCGGATGTCCGTCGCCTACTGAACTCCCTCGCCCGGCCGGTGGCGTTCGTCAGGGACGGCATGCCGTGGCACTGCAGGGGGCGACGAACGCCCCGTACGGGGACGTTTGCAGACCTGGGGCCCGCCTTCGCGGCAGCAGCGGTTACGGTGCTGAGGTACCTGATCGTCGGGGGAGGGGACCATGCCCGGAACCGTGTTGCTGCTCGCGGCCTCACCCGTGGGCAAGGGGTGTCTCGTGGACGCGGCGTCCGTCCTCCCCGTGCTCGCGGCCGTGCCGCCCGCCGTGCTGGCCGGCACCGACACCGCGAACGTGGTGGAGCTGGCCGATCCGCTGGAGCCGCAGGCCGTGCTGACCCGGCTGCGGGCGGCCGCGGCGGCGGGCGGGCCGCTGACCCTGTACGTCACCGGGCAGCTGCAGCTCGACCGGCGGCAGCGGCTGCCGCACCTGGCGCTGGCCCGGACCACCCCGTCGACCGTGCGGTACACCGGGTTTCCCTGGCACTGGTTCCGGGAGGAGCTGCGGCTGCGGGCGGCGGGGACCACGACCGTGCTGGTCGATCTGCACGCGGACGCGGAGGCCTGGGAGTGGCTGCGCGGGAACGTGCTGGAGTGCGGGCCGACGGTCGCGGTGTACGGGCGGGTGGCGCCGCCGCGGGGGCGGCGGACGGTGGCCGCGCCCACGTACATGAAGGCGGTCGCGACGATACTGCGCAGCGGGGGGCGGCCGCAGGACGAGCGGCTGCACCAGATGGCGCTGGGGCGGATCGCCGGGGAGGGCGAGGTGGGCGACCTGCTGCTGGGCGGCGCTGCCACGGCGCGCCCGCCGGTACCGGGCCAGGCGGGAACCGCCCAGGCCGCGCAGCCCGTCCAGACCGCTCGGCCTGCGCTGCCGGTTCAGGCAGTTCAGCCGGCTCGGACGGATCCCCACACCGCCATCTCCACCGCCGTCCGGTCCGGCAGGCACGCCGACGCCGATGCCCTCGCCGCCCGCCTGGAGCATGAGGCCGCCGCCGCGCACGGGGTGGGGTCCGCCCAGGCGCTGCACTGGACCGAGGTGCGGGCCGATCTCGCGATGTTCGCCGGGGACGCCGAGCGCAGCTGCCGTACCTGGATGGCGGTCGCGGCGGCGCGGCTGACCGCGGGCCAGGCGGCGGACGCGCCCGCGGTGGAGGCGGCCGTGGACCGGGCGCACCACCAGTGGGGCCGGATCACGGACGTGGCACGGGCCCGTGAACTGGGCCCCGCACTCGCCGAGTTGCGCGGCCGGGTACCGGGGCGCCGGGAGGGCGCTCTGGACGATGTGCAACGGCAACTCAGGCAACTGCAGACCCAGGCCACATGACGGACCGGCGCCCGGGTTCTAGTGCCGCGGCAGGCAACGTTTGCCCGTCAAGGAGCGGCGTCCGGCGCGTGCTCCCGGCGTGCCGGGTGCAAGCCCTCGTACTGGATGTACTTGGGCTTGTGCCCGGTGCGGCGAGAGTGCGTGCAGGGCGTCGCGACGGGGCGAACGTTGCCTGCCGCGGCACTAGCGGTCCGCCGCCTGCTCCTGGGCCGCCGGGGTGGCCGGCGCGGTGTCCGTCGCTCTGGCCGGGCCCGTGTTGGCCGCGGCGATCAGGGCCGTGGCGGCGAGGACGGCCGCGGTCAGGGCCCGCAGGAACGGGCGTCCGTGGTGGGCGGAGCGGCGTCCGAACACGGCAACCTCGCAAAACGTCGGCAAACTACGGCTGACGACACTCATGTATTAAGCACGCTTAATTCGCCGTTTAACCTAGGGCCTGCGATAGTCCAACGGCAAGAGGCACAGGGGGAGTTGGGGGAAGCAAGGCGTGGGAGAACGGGATGAACCGGAGGTCATCGGACGGCGCGTGCAGCGACTGCGCGTCGAACGAGGGCTGACACAGCGGCAGTTGGCGGAACCGACGTACACACCGGCCTATGTGTCCACCCTGGAGGCCGGGCGGGTGCGGCCCTCCGACGAGGCGCTGAAGCACATCGCCGAACGGCTCGGCGTGGACTTCGACGAACTGGCGACGGGACGTTCGGCGCGACTCGTCACCGACCTGCGGCTGCGGCTGACCGAGGCGCAGCGGGCGCTCGCCACGGGGGAGGCGGTGGAGGCGGCCGCGCAGTACACCGTGCTGCTCACCGAGTCCGAGCAGCACGGCCTGGTCGATGAGCAGGTCACCGCGCTGCTCGGCCTGGGGGAGAGCCAGATCTCCGCCGGTGACCTGGAGGAGGCCCGCCTCTCCTTCGAGCGGGCGGAGGCCTGCCTCGGGGACGCGCCGCTCCCGGTCCGGGTGCCCGCGCTGCGGGGGCGGGCTGTGGCCCACTACCTCGCGGGTGAACTCCGGTATGCGGTCTACCTGTTGGAGTCCACGCTCGATGAGCTGAACCGGGGTGGACTGCACGACCCCGACGCGCTGCTGCTGCTCTACGCCTCCGTCATCGGCCCGTACATGGACATGGGCGCCCACGCCCGCGCCGCCCAGGCCGCCGAGTTCGCGCTCGCCCTCGCGCCCCAGGTGGCCGATCCGGCGCTGGTCGCCCGGATGCACCGCTCCGTCGCCCGCACCCTGCTCGCGGAGGGCAGGCTCGCCGAGGCCGACGCCTCGCTCGCCAAGGCCGCCGAGCTGTACCGGCAGCTCCAGTTGCGCACCGAACTCGCCAACTGCCACTGGATGCGCGGCTACGTCTACGCGCAGAACGGCCAACTCAAGCACGCCGAGGAGGAGTTGAAGGAGGCGCAGGCCATGCTCGCGGCCCAGCGCGCCGCCCTCTACGGCAGCCAGGTCGCCGTGGAGCTGGCCGACGTACTGCACCGCAGGGGCAAGTCGGAGGAGGCCGCGGAGCTGCTGCAGGGCGTCCTCGGGGACCTCTCGTCCGAGCGCGGCGCCGTGCACTCCGCCGGGGCGCACCGGCTGCTCGGCATCATCGCCGAGGACGCCCGCGACACCGAGGCGGCGGAGGAGCACTATGTGCGGGCGCTGAGCCTGCTGGAGCGGGCCGGCGCGGCGGGGGACCTGGCCGACCTGTGCCGGCTGCTGGGGGACCTGTTGCGCCGCACGGGACGGGTGGAGGCCGCGTTGGACGCGTACCGCACCGGCCTTGGCCACCAGACCGCCCCGGGCACGACGACCCTGGGCCCGGCCCCGGCCCAGCCCCCGCTGTAGCCGCCCTTACGATGATCGCGGCAGACGGCCGGCACACGACGACAGCGGTGGTCGACTCATGGACCGGAAACTCACGGACCGGAAACTCACGGACCGGAAACCGATGGACCGGGAACTGGCGGTCGCGACGGAACTCGCCGAGTGGGCCGCGGAGCGGATCCGCCGCCCGCGCGCCACGGACGACGTACGCGACGTACGGGAGAAGGCGGGCCCGGCCGACATCGTCACCGCCACGGACGAGGCGGTGGAGACCCATGTCCGCGCCGTGCTGCGCCGCGAGTTCCCCGAGTACGGCATCGAGGGCGAGGAGTACGGCGTCCACGAGGGCAGCCCGGGCGCCCCGCACTGGCTGATCGACCCGGTGGACGGTACGACGAACTACGCGCACGGCATCGGCTGGTGCTCGTTCTCCCTGGGCCTCGCCACCGAGGAGGGCGCCCCGCTGCTGGGCGTGGTGGCCGACCCCTGGCGCCACGAGATCTTCACGGCCGTCAAGGGCGGCGGCGCCCGTCTCAACGGCCGCCCCGTCCACGCCGCCGCCCACTCCACCCTGACCGGCCATGTCTTCCTGACCGAATGGGCCGCCCACGCCCACTGGCCCGGCATGGACGACCTGCTGCGGGAGCTCGCCGCCCGCCACTGCACGGTCCGTGTCATGGGCTCCACCGCCCTGTCCCTGGTCCAGGTCGCGGCGGGCCGGGCGACGGCGGCGGCGATCGGCGAGTTCCACCCGGTGGACGGCCTGCCGCCGCTGCTGATCGCGACGGAGGCGGGCGCCCTCGCGATCCCCGAGCTCCCGCCGTACGACACCCCGCTGCTGCTCACCGCACCGGGCGCGGCGCCGGAGGCGACGGAGCTGTGGTACCGGACGGTCACCGGGCGGGGCGAACGGCCTCCGCTCCGCTGACCGCGAGGCGGCCCACAACCGCCCGGCGCGGCGCCGGTTGCCCCCGCGGGCGGCGGGTACCCGGCGGGCGTCACGACGGCATGTGGGGAGGTGACGGCCGTGGCTGATCCCGAACGGGAGCGGATCGCCGCGGTGATCGCCGAGGAGGTGCGCGGCGCCGGGCCGGGCGAGGTGCCGGAGCGGCTGTGCGCCGCCGCGGTACGGCTGCTGCCGGTGAACGGCGCGAGTGTGTCGCTGTGCGGCGAGGGGATGCCCGTACCGCTGAGCGCGAGCGGAGAGCGGGCCGCGTACCTGATGGAGGTGCAGGCCACCCTGGGCGACGGGCCGTGCCTGCGGGCCGCGCAGACCGGGGCGCCGGTGTTCGCCTCGGACCTGACGTCCGGCCGCGACGCCTCCCGCTGGCCGGTGTTCGCCCAGCAGGCGGCCGCCGCCGGGGTGCGCGCGGTGTACGCGCTGCCGCTCGGCGACAGCTCGCTCTGCGTCGGCACCCTCGACCTGTACCGGGAGGCCCCGGGTGAGCTGGCCGGCGCCGAGGTGCGGACGGCGCGGCTGGTGGCGGAGGTGCTGACGGCGGCCCTGATGACGCTGCCGCAGCCGGACGAGGACGGTCTGCGCCCGCCCGGCGACGAGCCCTGGCTGAGCGTCCTCGCCAGCGACCACGACGTGGTCTACCAGGCCGTCGGCATGGTGATGGCGCAGCTCGGCGTCGGCGCGGACGAGGCACTCGCCCGGCTGCGGGCCCACGCCTTCGCGCACGGCCGCACGGTGCTCGACGAGGGCCGCGACGTGGTCGACCGCCGCAGCCGCTACGACACGCCCTGATCCGGGCAGCCCACCCGGCTCACACCTGCACCCGCCCCTGCCCGCGCACGTCCGCCAGCCGGCGCACCCCGAGCTGCACGGCCGCCTGCGTCGCCGTGTTCGGTACATCGCCCAGACCGCCGTTGGTCAGCGCGAACGCGTCCTCGCCCGCCCGGACGGCGGCCACGTCCAGGGAGAGGACGGTCGGCTCCCCGTCGGCGTTGTCCTCGGCGGTCCCCCACAGCGTCAGCGTCACCCGCAGCCCCTGCCGGGCGTCCCCCACCTCCGGCAGCGGCAACCCGGTCACCTGGACGTCCTCCACGATGCCGTCCCCCGCCCCGGCCGTGAACCGCGCGCACTTCTGCGGCAGCGACTTCAGCCAGGCCAGTGTGCGGTCCACCTCCGCCGGGCGCCGGCCGGTGAGCTGGTAGCGGAGCTGGGCCGAGGTCTCCGGGTTGTCGAGGCCGACGGCCGTGCGGGCGGGGGCGCCGAACAGCTCGTCGGAGTAGAGGGCGTCCAGCAGCTTCTGGCACTCGGCGACGGACGTGGTCGCCTTCAGCAGACCGTCCCGCCAGGTCGCCGCGCCCCGGGTCGGGGTCCAGGGCGCCCCGAGGTCGGTGTCGGTGATGAGGGCCTCCTGCGCCTGGCTGTCGCTGAGGGCGGGCGTGGTGGCCGGCGCGGCGGGTTTCGAGGTCGACGCCTGCACGGTCGGTTCGGCGGGGTCGGCGGTCGGCGGGTGCTCGAGTCCGAGAGCGGCGCACCCCGTGACCGTCGTGAGCAGCAGCGAGGAGGCGAGGAGAGCGCGGCGGGTCATCGAGGGGTGCCTCCTGACGTGGGGATACGGTCCTCCTCCCACGGCAGCACCGCCCGTGCCGGCCGACCAGCGCGGTGGGCCGTGCGGGTGACCGGCGTACGGAGAACGGCCCACGAAAACCGGTCGCGTGCCGCCCGCTCCCGCCGCTACGGTCTCCGGCATGAAGCGCGCCCAGCCGTCCCTGACGACGACGCCGGAGAGTGTCCCGGCGCGCTGATCCACGACTGATGTCGAAGCCCCGGGGCGAGTGCCCCGGGGCTTCGCCGTGGGTGCTCGTCCCCGATCCGGAGGAGCACCCGTGTACGACCACCGCCGTCTCGGCCGTGAACTGGACCTGTTCGACACCGACCCGCTGATGGGCGCGGGGCTGCCGTACTGGCTGCCCGACGGCGCGATCGTGCGGCACACCCTGGAGGAGTACGTCCGGGACGTCGAGCGGGAGGCCGGCTACCGGCACGTGTACTCGCCCGTCCTCGGCAAACGGGAGCTGTACGAGATCTCGGGCCACTGGGCCCACTACAGCGACGACATGTTCCCGCCGATGGAACTGGGCGGAGAGGGCTCCGAAGACGTGGTCCTGCGCCCCAGTCTCTGTCCCCACCACGCCCTGATCTACCGCTCCCGCTCCCACAGCTACCGTGAACTGCCCCTCAGGATCGCCGAGTTGGGCGGCATGTACCGCTCCGAGCCGTCGGGCGTGCTCGGCGGCCTCACCCGGGTCCGGGCCATCCAGCTCAACGACGCCCATGTCTTCTGCACCCTGGAGCAGGCGGTCGACGAGGCGCGCGGGGCCCTGGAGCTGATCGCCCGCGCCTACGCCGACCTCGGCATCCGCGCCCACCGGTACCGTCTCTCGCTCCCCGGGGAGGGCGGCAAGTACGTGGCCGATCCCGACCTGTGGCGGCGGGCCACCGCGCTGCTGCGACAGGCGCTGGACGGCCTCCCGTACGAGGCCGTGGAGGGGGAGGCGGCCTTCTACGGCCCCAAGATCGACGTGCAGATCACCGATCCGGCGGGCCGCGAGGCCACCCTGTCCACCGTCCAGATCGACTTCCACCAGCCCGAGCGCTTCGGTCTGCACTACATCGGCGCCGACGGGGCGAAACACCGGCCGGTGATGGTGCACCGCAGTGTCATCGGCAGCGTGGAGCGGGCGGTCGCGCATCTCCTCGAGGAGCACGGCGGCGCGTTCCCGGTGTGGCTCGCCCCGGTGCAGCTGGTGGTGCTGCCGGTCGCGGAGGGGCAGCGGCCGCAGGCCGAGGAGCTGGTGCGCCGGGCGGCGCGGGCCGGCCTGCGGGCCGAGCTCGCCGGGGAGGGCAGCCTCGGGGCGCGGATCCGGGCGGCGAGGCTGGTGCCCTACCAGGCGGTGATCGGGGAGCGGGAGGCGGCTCAGGGGCTGGCCGCCGTACGGCTGCGGGACGGTCGCCGGCCTGGGGAGCTGCCGTACGGCGAGCTGCTCGACCGGATCGGCGAGCGGGTCGCGGCGCGCGGCACCGGGCTGTGGGCCGCCGCGGCCCCAGCATAGGGTTCAGGGAGCGACGGCTCGACGGAAGGACTCCCGGTGACCGACCAGCCCATCCCGGTGATCATGGACTGCGACACGGGGATCGACGACGCCCTCGCCCTGCTGTTCGCCGTGCGCCACCCCGGCCTGGACCTGCGGGCGGTGACCTGCGTGGCCGGGAACACCGACGTCGACGGGGTGGTCCGCAACACGCTGACCGTGCTGGAGCACGCGGGCGCCGGGGACGTCCCGGTCGCCCGGGGCGCCGAACGCCCGCTGATCGAACCGGTGCGCGTGGCCCGGCACGTGCACGGGGAGGACGGCATGGGCGACCTGGGCCTGCCCGCGCCGGCCCGCAGGGCGGTCGACGTGGACGCGGTGACCCTGCTGCGCCGCGAGATCCTCGCCTCCCCGCGCCCGGTCACCCTCATCCCCACCGCACCGCTCACCAACATCGCCCTGCTTCTGCGCACCCACCCCGAGGTGACCCGCAACCTCGAGCGGATCGTGTTCATGGGCGGCGCGGTGACCACCGGGAACGCCACTCCGGTCGCGGAGTTCAACGTCTGGCACGACCCGGAGGCGGCCGCGGTCCTGCTGACCGCAGGGGTGCCGATCACGATGTACGGCCTGGACGTCTTCAAGCGGGTCCTGGTCCCGGCCGCGGACGTCCAGCGGCTGCGCGCCGGCGCGGAGCCCCGGCTGAGGCTGGCCGGCGAGCTGCTCGCCCACCGCGACCCGGCCACCTCCGGCGACCCCACCCCCACGGGGGGCCTGGGCGACGCGGGCGCGGTGTGCGCGGTGGCCGACCCGGACGGCCTGACCACCGAACTCCTCCCGGTCGAGGTCTCCCTCGCCCCCGGCCCCACCCGGGGCCAGACCGTCGTCGACCGGCGCCCGCATCCGGGCGAGGCCGAGATACACCACGGCACCCGCGAACAGCCGCTGGTGGACGTGGCGTTGGACGTGGACGTGGAGCGGTACGTGAAGCTGTGGCTGGAGACGGTGGAGGGCATCTGACGGAAGTCCGGCCGGGGCAGGCGACCCGCCGTGGACCCGGACTCCGCGAGACGGCACACCCAGGTCCGTCCAGGCTCATCCAGGCTGCTCCACGAGAGCCCGGAAAAAATTCGGACGGCGATGTCGAGAACCCGCGTCCCGCTCCGTCCCCGGAGTGAACGCGACCACAATGGGTCGCACGAGCACCGAGGAGAACGACGATGGCCAAGTACCTGCTGCTGAAGCACTACCGCGGCGCCCCGGCGGCGGTCAACGACGTGCCGATGGACCAGTGGACGCCGGAGGAGATCTCGGCACACGTGCAGTACATGAACGACTTCGCGGCCCGGCTGGAGAAGACCGGCGAGTTCGTCGACGGTCAGGCGCTCGCCCCCGAGGGAGCCTGGGTCCGCTACGACGGTGAGGGGCGCCCGCCGGTCACCGACGGACCGTTCGCCGAGACCAAGGACCTCATCGCCGGCTGGATGATCATCGACGTCGACAGCTACGAGCGCGCCGTCGAGCTGGCCGGGGAGCTGTCGGCCGCCCCCGGGGCGGGCGGCAGGCCGATCCACGAGTGGCTGGAGGTGCGCCCGTTCCTGACCGCGCCGCCCACCATCACGGAGTGACGTCACCGGTGGACGAAGTCCTGCTCAGGAGCCTCACGCCGAGCGTGCTCACCGTCCTCGTCCGCCGCGGAGCCGACTTCGCGGCGGCCGAGGACGCCGTGCAGGACGCTCTGGTCGAGGCGTTCCGGGTCTGGGCGGCCGACCCGCCGCGGGACGCCAAGGGCTGGCTGGTCACCGTGGCCTGGCGCAAGTTCCTCGACGCGACGCGCGCCGACGCCGCCCGACGCCGGCGTGAGGACCGGGTCGAGGAGGAGCCGGCGCCCGGGCCGGCGCCCGCGGTGGACGACACGCTGCAGCTCTACTTCCTGTGCGCCCACCCGTCGCTGACCCCGGCGTCGGCGGTCGCGCTCACGCTGCGCGCCGTCGGCGGGCTCACCACCCGCCAGATCGCCCAGGCCTACCTGGTGCCCGAGGCGACCATGGCGCAGCGCATCAGCCGGGCCAAGCGCACCGTCTCCGGCGTGCGCTTCGACCGGCCCGGCGACGTCGCCACCGTGCTGCGCGTCCTCTACCTCGTCTTCAACGAGGGCTACTCCGGCGATGTCGACCTCGCCGCCGAGGCCATCCGGCTCACCCGGCAGCTCGCGGCCCGCATCGACCACCCCGAGGTGGCCGGGCTGCTCGCCCTCATGCTGCTCCACCACGCCCGGCGCGCCGCCCGGACCGGGCCCGACGGCAGCCTGGTACCGCTCGCCGAGCAGGACCGCGGCCGGTGGGACACCGGCTTGATCGCCGAGGGCGTCGGGATCCTCCAGGCGGCCCTCGCCCGCGACCGGCTGGGCGAGTTCCAGGCCCAGGCCGCCATCGCGGCACTCCACGCCGACGCGCCCACCGCCGAGGAGACCGACTGGGTGCAGATCGTCGAGTGGTACGACGAGCTCGCGCGCCTGACCGACAGCCCCGTCGTCCGGCTCAACCGCGCGGTCGCCGTCGGCGAGGCCGACGGGCCGCGCGCCGGCCTGGCGGCGCTCGCGGCGCTGGACGCCGCACTGCCCCGTCACACCGCGGTGGCGGCCTACCTCCACGAGCGCGACGGCGACCTGGCGAAGGCGGCACGGCTGTACGCCGAGGCGGCCCACAAGGCAGCCGACCTCGCCGAGCGCGACCACCTGACGCGCCAGGCCGCCCGGCTCAACGCCCGCCGCGGTCGCTGACGCACGTCCGCCCCGGCACCACGAGCGTGCCGGGGCGGACGTACCGGAGAGGCCGGTCGGGGCCCGAGGTCAGGCGCGGGTCGCGGCCTTGCGGCGGCGGGTGGCCACCACGAGCGCGGCGCCGCCGAGCAGCAGCGCGGCCGCGCCGCCGACGATCACCGGGGTGTTGCTGTTCGCGCCGGTCTCGGCGAGGTCACCGCCGCCGCCGTTCGGCGTGGCCGCGGGCGCGGTCGTCGACTCGGAGGCGGACGCGGACGGCGTAGGGCTGCTCGACTCCGACGCGGACTCCGACGCGGACGGCGACGGGGAGGTGCTCTCGGACGTCGAGTCCGACGGCGTGGACGCCGAGGGCGAGGACGGCGCGGACGGGGACTCGCCGCCACCGCCGGCCGGCGCGGACGGCGACGGCTGCTCGGTGGTCGTGCAGTCCTTCGTGCCGCCGTTCCAGGCCGCGATCAGCTTGTCCTTGATGACCGGCCGGTCCGGTCCCTTGGGCAGGTCGCCGTGGACGAAGCCGTCCTTCGCGTCGAGCTTGCCGTCGAACTTCACCGCGCCCCGGTAGAGGTCGATCTGCGCGTAGCAGCCCGCGTCGGGGACGGCGATGTCGAGCGTGTCGGTCTGGCCGGGCTTCACCGTGACGGTGTCGAAGTCGACGAAGACCTGCTCGCCGGAGGTGCCGAAGGTGGCACCGTGGGCGAGGTAGGAGGCCAGGGAGGCGGTGCAGGTGCTCGCGTCGCCGGCGGTGCGCACGGTGATGTGCACCTTGCCGTCGCCGGACGGCTTGAGGTTCTGGTCGTCGACGCGCACGGAGTCGAAGAAGTTCTTGCCGTCCAGCGAGAACTGGCAGCGGTCGGTCCCCGTCTCGGTGCCCGCGCCCGTGCCCGGCTGGTAGTGCCCGCCGGACTTCCAGCCGTCGCCGCCGGGTGTCCCCGAGTTGGCGAAGGCGCCGGAGGCGGCGGCTACGGAGGCGGCGCACAGGGTGAGCGAAGCGGCGCCCGTCCCCAACAGGCGGCGCACGGTGACACGTCTCGCTATCGACATGCGTATCCCATTCTTGGCCGAGGGCCAGAAGTGAAGTGATTGGTCAGATCACAGAAATCACCGGGCTCGTCCGTCACAGGCGCCACAGTGTCCGCACATCGTCGTTCGGCCACCGGAGTGCTGTCAACCTGCGCCAAACCTCGGAGAGTTCAAGTTTCCATCACGACTTCGACGCGTGCGGAACGATTCCTTCCGCAGGGGGTGGACGTTCACTTTCCCCATGAAATGGACAGCCTTCTCACCATGACCGACTTGTCACCCCACAGCCCGGACTGGTGGCGCCAGGCCGTCGTCTACCAGGTGTACCCGCGCAGTTTCGCGGACGCCGACGGGGACGGCCTCGGCGATCTGCGGGGCGTCACCCACCGGCTGGCGCACCTCGCCGCCCTCGGCGTGGACGCGCTCTGGCTCAGCCCCTTCTACCCGTCCGAACTCGCCGACGGCGGCTACGACGTCGCCGACCACCGGGACGTCGACCCGCGCCTGGGCACCCTCGCCGACTTCGACGCGCTCACCGGCGAGGCCCACCGGCTCGGTCTGAAGGTCATCGTCGACCTGGTCCCGAACCACACCTCGCACCTGCACCCGTGGTTCCAGGAGGCGCTGGCGGCCGGCCCCGGCTCCCCGGCCCGCGCCCGCTACGTCTTCCGCGACGGCCGCGGTCCGGCCGGCGAACTCCCGCCCACCGACTGGCAGTCGGTCTTCGGCGGCAGCGCCTGGCAGCGCGTCCCCGACGGCCAGTGGTACCTCCACCTCTTCGCCCGCGAGCAGCCCGACCTCAACTGGGACCTCGAGGAGGTCCGCGAGGACTTCCGCACCACCCTGCGCTTCTGGTCCGACCGGGGCGTCGACGGCTTCCGCGTGGACGTGGCGCACGCCCTCGCCAAGGACCTCACCGAGCCCCTGCGCGACCTCGGCGCCCCCGAACTGAGCGGCGAGCAGGCCCTGACGCAACTCCCGCCCGGCACCCACCCGTTCTACGACCGCGACGAGGTCCACGAGATCTACCGCGACTGGCGCCGCGTCCTGGACGCCTACTCGCCGCCCCGCACGGCGGTCGCCGAGGCCTGGGTCCCGGGCGCCCGGCGTGCCCTGTACGCCCGCCCCGACGAACTCGACCAGGCCTTCAACTTCGAGTATCTGCAGACCCCTTGGGAAGCCGACGCGATCCGCCGGGTCGTCACCGACTCGCTCGCCACGGCCCGTGCGGTCGGCGCCTCCGCCACCTGGGTGCTGTCCAACCACGACGTCGTACGCCACGCCTCCCGGCTCGTCCTGCCGCCCGGCACCGACGAGAACGCCTGGCTGCTCTCCGACGGCCGCTCACCCGCGGTGGACGAGGCGGCGGGCCTGCGCCGGGCCCGGGCGGCCACGCTCCTGATGCTGGCGCTGCCGGGATCGTCGTACGTCTACCAGGGCGAGGAACTCGGCCTGCCCGAGGTCGCCGACCTGCCCGTGGAGGTGCTCCAGGACCCCGTCTGGGAACAGACGGGCCACACCGTCAAGGGCCGCGACGGCTGCCGGGTGCCCCTGCCGTGGAAGGCCGCGGGGCCGTCGTACGGATTCGGCGCGGCCGGTGCCTGGCTGCCGCAGCCGCCCTCGTTCGCCCGGTACGCGGCCGAGGCACAGGACGGCACGGCGGGCTCCACCCTGGAGCTCTACCGCACGGCCCTGCGCCTGCGTCGCAAACTGCTCGACGGCGAGGTGCTGACCTGGCTGCCGGACACACCGCCCGGTGTGCTGGCCTTCGCCCGCACGGACGGCTGGCGCTGCGTCACCAACCTGTCGGCGACGCAGCAGCCGCTGCCGCCCGGGGACGTACTGCTGAGCAGCGCGCCACCGGACGACGACACCCGGGAGGGACTCCTGCCGCCGGACACCACGGTCTGGCTGGCGTAGCCGCCGGCCTCAGCCTGCGCTCGCGGCCCCCGTCGCGCCCGCGTTGCCGCCCGCGAGACCGTCGATGTCCACCGGCGTGGACGTGGCGTTCGGCGGCGGGGTGAGGACGACCTGCGGCTGACCGGCGTTGGGGACGGGCGGGGTCAGATCCGACTTGGGCAGCTTGGGCGCGGTGGTCTGCTGGAAGATCGTCGAGTCGAAGTCGACGAGACCGGTCTTCTCCATCACCGTGATGTGGTCGAGAACGGTGTCGTTGGCCTGGTCGGCGAGCGCGCGGACCAGCGAGTTCTTCGTCGTCGACCGGATCTTCGCCACGGTGTTGAAGATCGAACCGTGCGTCATCCGCAGGATGTTGGCGAAGTCGGCGTCGAACTGCTTGCCGGTCTCGCTCTTCAGCTGGGTGACGAAGCCCTCCTGCTGCGGGCTGGCCACGTCGGGCAGGGTGACGTTCAGCATCGGCGCGATCTTGCGGCAGGTGGTGTCCAGCGCCGCGTGCCCGTCGATCAGGTGCTGGCTCGCGGTGAGGACCGCCTTGCTCGTCCCCTTCTGCAGGCCGATCTGACCGACCGGGTACTCCCACAGACCGGCCGCACGCACCTTCACCACGAAGTCACGGTCGCCCTCTGTCAGCGGACCCCACTGGGTGTTGGCGATGACTCTGTCCGTCGACGTCGACACCGTCGTCAGCCCCAGCATCGAGGGGTAGGCGAGCGCGCCGAGGGTCAAGGTCAGGGCACCGCCCACGAAGAGAGTTCCCATCGCGTTCCGCGAGAGTTGCACCGTTCCTCCTGCCCGTTCGGGGGATCCGCCGGCGGTGGGTCCCCGGCGGGGGTCGGACGAAGAGAAGTACGCACGAAACACCGCTACGACTCTGTCGCGTTCGTAAAATTTTCCGGGGCGGGCGATTCCCGCCGATCATGGGGTCGGCAGGCGGGGGGCGGCGATGGCGAGTGTCGTGGGGATCGCCTACTACCCGGTCAAGGGATGCGCGGGCGTAACGCTCATGGAGGCGACCCTGACACCGGACGGCCTCCTCGACGACCGGTCGTACGCGGTCGCCGACGCCGCGGGCGGCCTCCGGTGGCAGGGGGAGGACCCCCGGCTCGCCCTGATCACCCCGGAACTGCGGGACGGCGAACTGACGCTGAGGGCACCGGGGACCGAGCCGCTGAGGGTGACGGGGGACGGCGCCGGGGCCGACGCCTGGCTGACCGGGTTCCTGGGCAGCCCGAGCAGACTGGTCCGCCCGCCCGCCGCGAACGCCTCCCGCCTGCACCTCGTCTCCCTCTCCTGCCTGGACGCCCTCAACGTCCGCATCACCGAGCGGGGCGCCGCCGCGCTCCCCGTGAACCGCTTCCGCCCCAACCTCGTGATCGACGGCCCGCCCACCCCGCACACCGGGGACGACACCCCCCGCCTCACCATCGCCAGCACCGAGCTCGCCTTCGCCGGGCGCACGGTCCGCTGCGCCGTCACGATGGTCGACCAGGAGACCGGCCGCCGGGCGGGCCCGGAACCCCTGCGCACCCTCGCCGACCACCGCAGGGCCGAGCGCGGGGTGGTCTTCGGCGCGTACTTCGCGGTACTGCGGCCGGGGAGGGTGCGGGTCGGCGACGAGGTCACTCCGGCCCTCTGACGGCCCCGCCGTCCGGCGGTCTCTCACCCGTACGGCCCACCCCGATCCCGCCCCCACCGCCGTCAGCCGCTCGAATGGAGGGAACGGCGCCGGCGGGCGGACACCGCACGCCCCGGACGAGGCGGCACCATGACGAACACCTTCAGCGAGCGCACCCACGCCGCCCGGATGCGCCGCGCCGCCCGGGACGCGGCCGCCGTCGGCCTCAGCGGACTCCTCCTCACCCCCGGCCCCGACCTCTCCTGGCTGTCCGGCCACCGGCCGCCGGTCCCCGGCGAGGAGGAGCCCGCGAACCCGCTGACCCTCCTGGTCCTCACCCCGGACGCCACGCCCCGCCTGCTCGTCCCGGCCCGCGACCACCCCGCCGCCCTCTCGTCGCCCGCCGCGGGCGCCCTGCGGGTCTCCGTCTGGCGGGACGACCAGGACCCGTACGCCGCGGCCGCCGCCCTGCTGCTCCCGCACGGGCACTACGGCATCTCCGACGCCACCTGGTCCGTCCACCTCCTCGGCCTCCAGGAGGCCCTCCCCCTCACCACCTACCGTCCGCTCGCCACCGCCCTGCCCCTGCTGCGCGCGCTCAAGGACGAGGAGGAGACGGCCCGTCTCGCCGCAGCGGCCGCCGCCGCCGACGCGGCCTACGACGACCTTCTGGCCGTGCGCTTCACCGGCCGCCGGGAGGCCGAGCTCGCCGCCGACCTCACCCGGCTGCTGCGGACCCACGGCCACGAGCGGGTCGACGTCGCCGGTGTGGCCTGCGGTCCGCACGGCGCACACCCCCGGCACCGGCCCGGCGAGCGCAGGATCGGGCCCGGCGACACGGTCGTCCTGGACCTCGGCGGCCGCCGGGACGGCTACGCCTCCGCGCTCACCCGTACCGTCCGGGCGGGCGGCCCGCCGGCGGACGGGGTCCTGGAGGCGCACACGTCCGTCCGCGCGGCCCTGCGGGCGGCCGTCGGGGCGGTGCGCCCCGGCGTCTCGGGCACGGAGGTCGAGCGGGCGGCCCGCGCGGCCGCCGGACATCACGCCGACGCCCTCCGCCTCAGGGCCCACGGCATCGGCGTCACCCGGCACGAGCCGCCGTATCTCACCGGGGACCCGGGCCGGCCCCGGACCCTCCTTGCGGGCATGTGTCTCACCCTCGGCGCCGGCCTCCTGCTGCCCGGCCGCTTCGGGGTGCGCGTCGGGGAGGTGGTGGCGTGCACGGCGGACGGGGTCCGACGGCTGGGCGCGGCGGGAGACGACCTCGCGCCCGTGGCCTGACTCAGGCCATCCAGAAGAACACCGCCGTCATCCGCTTGTCCTGAAGCGTCGTACCGGAGTAACCGGTCGCGCTGTGCACGAGGTTGGCGTTGTACAGCAGCAGCCGGTTGTACTTGTGCGGCACCCGTACGTCCTCCTCGAAGGCGTCGGGCGCGACGAACCGGGTGCCGAGTGCCTCGACGAGGTTGTTGTGCGGGGCCTGGACGACGTTGCCACCGAGCCGCCCGCCCGGCAGCGACTGCCGGAAGAAGCTGGTGCCGCAGTCCTGGGGCTGGCCGGGGTTGAGATACAGCACGGCCGCGTAGCGGCACAGCGCGCGTGAGTCGGAGTGCGGCCGGGGGGTGCTCTCGCCCTCGCCGACGACCTGGACGCAGTTGTGGTTGAGGGTGCCGCCGCCCGGCGCCTGCTGCACCCACAGCTCCCGCGCGCCCGTCGCCTTGCGCACCAGCCGTTCCACCCGGGCCAGTTCACCCGGTTCGAGCCCCGGCATGGTGCGCAGGCCGGGCCAGCTCTCCGAGGTGTACGGGTGGCCCTTGACCCAGTCCTCCTTGGCCAGACAGCGCTCGCGGATCGCCGCGATCCCGTCCTCGGGGAAGACGTCGTCCAGGACCCAGTAGTCGCGGCCCTTGGTGGGCTTGCGGTAGGGGAGGACGGGGAGGGCCGCGGCAGGCCGCGGTCGTGGCATGGACATGCGGCGAATCTAGGTCGGGGGACCGTCAGGACTCGCCCGCGCTTTCCCCCGGACTCCGGCGAGAAGTGGTCAACGGTTCGTCAATCCTGGTCAAGAGATTGCCTGTTCACTGGCCCTCGGGGATCGCGACGATCTTCCCGTTCTCGTCGACGGTCCGGGTGCTCCAGTACTTGTCCCACTTGTCGCCGACGGTCTCGGGGGCCTTGCCCTCGGGGTAGCGGGCGTACCCCTTCGGCGGCTCCTGGCCGTTTTCCACACATGCGCCGCCGCTGCTGTTGACGGCCAGGACCGGGTACTCACCGCCGCCGCACTGGGCGTCCGCCATGGAGAACGAGCAGGCGGACAACAGTCCGGCGGCGGTGGCGGCCACCAGGGTGAGGCCCAGCGCGCGGCGGACACGGCGGCGGGTGGACTTGCTGGTCACGGTGACTCCCTCAGGTCGGCCTGGTCGGCCCGGTCGGCTTGTGGAACCAGACTGCGGGAGCCGCGTGGATCTCTCCTGAGTACCCGTACTCAGGAGCGGTGGGAGGCCCTACTCGACTCGGCGCCGTCAATAGCGCACCGCCCGTGCCACCTCGGTCTTCACCTCGCCCGGGAGGTCGCGGTTGCTGCGGGCCGTCGCCGTGGCCTTCTTGCCGGCGGGCACGTCGGAGAGGGTGACGACGACCGTGTCGAGGCGCTCGCCGGAGGAGTCGGTGAAGTCGACCTGGACGGCGAAGGACTTGGTGGCGTCGGTGGTGTTGGTGGCGGTGACCTCGACCGTGGAACGGCCGTCCTTGTCCGTGGCCGTGCCGCCGAGCTCGACGTCGGACGTCACGTCCACGCCGTTCGTGATGCCGTCGAGCCGGCGGCCCGCCTCCGCCGTCGCCGACGCGAACGCCGACTCGGCCTCGGAGGCGAGGGAGGACGCGGCCGCGGAGGCCCGGCTGCCCAGTGACTCGGCCGCGGAGGCGGCCTTGCTGGCGGCCGACGACACGGACGAGGGGGTGTTGTCGTCCGAGCAGCCGGTGAGGACGGCGGCGCAGCACACCGCCGCGGTCAGCAGCAGCACGCCCTGGGTGCGGGGCATCGTGCCTCCTGGTGGTTCCCGGGGGCCCGTTTTTGAGGGCCTTCCTCCAGTGAAGGCGCGGCCGGGCGCGTGCGCATGCCGGGTCACCCGGAAGAGCCTCGGCGGACTGCGGGACCTCAGCCGACCGGCGGAGCCTGCGCGGCGAGCGCGGCGAGGGGCTCGCCGGTGAGGTGGCAGACCCTCCAGTCGTCGATGACCTGGACGCCGATCGACTTGTAGAACTCGATCGTCGGCTCGTTCCAGGCCAGGACGCACCACTCGAACCGCTCGAAGCCACTGCGGGTGCACACCGCGGCCAGGGCGGCGAGCAGCGCCTTGCCGTGGCCGGCGCCGCGCGCGGCCGGGCGGACGAACAGATCCTCCAGGTGCATGCCCCGAACGCCGGTCCAGGTGGAGAAGCTGGGGAACCACAGGGCGAACCCGACCGCCCGGTCCGTCCCGTCGTCCTGGGCGATCAGCGCGTACGCGGCGGGCAGGTCGCCGAACAGCGCCTCGCGCAGCTGCTCCTCGGTGGCGCGGGCCTGCTCGGTCTCCCTGTGGTAGGCGGCGAGTTCGCCGATCATGGCCCGGATCTCGGGGACGTCGTGGACGGTCGCGGTGCGGATCATGCCCGGGAGCATGGTTCACGGGGCCGCGCCCTGTCACGTCCTTTACCGCTCGGAGGCCACGTCCACGTTCTTCCTCCGCAGCCACGGCAGCGGCGACACCGATGAGCCGAGGTACGGCGTGATGCGGACCTCGAAGTGCAGGTGCGGGCCGGTCACGTTGCCGGTGGCGCCGGCCAGGCCGATCCGGGTGCCCGGCGAGACCCGGTCGTCCTTGCGGACGTCGATGCGGGAGAGGTGGGCGTACTGGGTGAAGTAGCCGTCGGGGTGCCGGATCACGACCTGGTTGCCGAAGCCGTCGCCGCAGGTGGTGGCGTACACGCTGCCCGGTCCGACGGCGTACACGGGGGTGCCCGTGCCCACCGCGAAGTCCTGGCCGGTGTGGCGGCGGGCCCAGCGGGTGCCGCGGGCGGCGTAGCCGGCGGAGAGCCAGTAGCCGCGGGTCGGGGCGGTCCAGGGGCCGCCGGTGCGGTGGTGGGGCGGGCGGCCCCGCCGGTGCACGGGACAGTGGCCCTCGTGTCCGGACGCGTCGACGGCGACGGGGTCGCCGGCGTTCCGTCCGACCGCCCGCAGCAGGTCCCACAGGCCGTCGCGGACCGTCTTGCGGCGGCGCTCGGCGCCGGCCAGCTCGGCGGGCCGGGCCTCGGCCGCCCGCAGCCGGTCGACGCGTGCGCGGGCGGCCTCGTGGGCGCGGACGGCGTCGGCCGGCGTCGTCCGCGGAGGCAGATCCGACGCCGCACCGGACGCCGCACCGGAGGCCAGGACCAGCAGGCAGGACAGCCCGGCCGTCGCCGCGGCGAGGCGGGTCCGCGGGAGGCGCACCGAAGACGCCAAGGGTTCTCGTCGCATCTTGGGATCATCAGACCGGTCGTGGTGCAAGGGTGCGGCAGCCCGCCGGACACGCGGCCGGGTTTCAGCCGAACGGCCCCGTCATCAGCCTGCGGTACGTGTCCGACGACCTCGGGTTCTCGGAGCACCGCCACACACCGTGCGGGCAGTAGTCGCTGATGGTCTGGTACATCGGCCGCTGCCGGGCGAACCAGCCGAGCATCCCGCGCACATAGGCCGGGTTGTCGCCGTTGCGGAACAGCCCCCACTCGGGGTACGCGAACGCCTTGTGGTGCGCCCGCGCGAACCTCACGTGCGCGGCGAGACCGTACGGCTCGTCGCGCTGCTGACCGAAGGACATGCCGTGCGGCTGGTCGTAGGCGTCCATGCCGACGACGTCGACGTACCGGTCGCCCGGGTAGCACGCGGTCCACGGAATGGCGTCGCGCCCCCGGTTGGGCGCGAACTCGAAGCGGAACCGCTGCCCGGCCACCGACCGCATGGCCTCGACGATCCGCACCCAGTACGCCTTCCAGGCGCCCGGGTCCGGCCCACAGCGGTGGGTGTACGTGATCCCGTTCATCTCCCAGCCCACGACCAGCACGGTGTCCGGCACCCCGAGCGAGACCAGCCGCCGGGCGAGCCTGCGGAAGTGTCCGTCGTACGCGCCGTCCGCACCCCTGTGCAACAGCTCGCGCACCTCCCCGTCGGACAGGTGCGCCTCCGCGCGATCCAGCATCGGCACGTTGAGCACGAACAGCCGGTCCGAGCGGGCCCTGCGCCACCGCGCCCAGTGGTCGAGATCGTTGGGCGCCCCCTCGATGTTGTACCACCGGTCGCCCGGAAGGTAGGCGTGTGCGACCCGGGGGGTGGCCGGGCCCAGCCAGCCGTCGAGCTCCGAGAGCCGCCGCACCCCGTCGGAGCCGTATCCGAGATAGGCCCCGAAGGGCGCGGTGGGCGGACTGTTCGCCGCCTTCGCGTCGGGAGCCCCGGTCGCCCGCTTCCCGCCGGGGACACAGGCGGGCCCCGCGAGCAGGACGAGGGCGACGAGGAGGAGGGTCAGCAGCGCGCGCGGGGAGCGAGGGGAGGAAGGGGCAACCGGTTCGTGCACCGGCTCATGATGACCTCACGCCCCCACCCGTACGCCGGATTCGCCCCCGAACCACCCGTACCGGGGACGCGGTTCCCGCACCAGGTACACGTCCACCGGGTCCTCGCGCTCCAGTACGAATCCGTGGCGCTCGTACAGGCGCCGGGCCGGGCTGCCCTGGAGCACGTTGAGCCGGACCCGGTGACCCTCCCGGTCGGCGGTGTCGAGGAGGGCGGCGAGCACGGCGCCGCCGATGCCCCGGCCCTGGGCGTGCGGGGCGAGGTAGAAGTGCTCCAGCCAGTGCGCGTCGTCCGCCGGGCGCAGGGCCACACTTCCGGCGAGGGCCCCGTCGACCTCGATGACCCGGGTGTGCGCGGCCACGAACCCGTCGCGCATCCGCTGCCGCACCCGGTGCTCGTCGTAACGCCCGAGCCGCTCCAGATCGGCCCGCATCGCCACCGCCCGCACCTCCACCAGCGCCTCGACGTCCGCCGCCGTGGCAGCCCGTGTCCCCCAGTCCGTCATGCCGGCGATGCTACGGGCGAACGCGGCGGCAGCCCCTGCCGGGGTCCCCGGCGACTCCCCGCCGGACGCGGGCACATCCGACCGCGCGACTTCCCGCACCACCTGAAGAGCCGGTACGGCCCGTGACCCGCTTCCGCCGCGGCCGCTGACACGGTTTCTCGCCCGACAGGCAACCCGAAGACACCGTTTACCTCTCTCACAGGGTGCTCATAGCCATGGCCGGGGTGTGTGGGGTGTGTGAGACCCGGCCGGGATCTGGGCTGTCCAGTCCGATGCCCCTGACCAGGGCACTCGCAGACGAGGAACCGATGACCAGACTGCAGCACCGCAAGGGCCTCAAGCGCACGGCGTTCGCCGCCGCGGCCGCGTTCACCGTCGTGGCCGCCGTCGCCGGGTCCGCTCCCGGCGCCGGGGCCGCGCCGGCGAACCCGCCCGGCACGCCGAAGCTGAAGCTCGTCGCCGCGTCGAAGAGCGTGACCGCCGACCGGTACCAGGGCCAGCCCGGGGTCTACCTCGACCTCGGCACATACGTCACCGCCGACAACGCTCCGCTGGAGCTCAAGGTGACCCGCAAGTCGTACAAGGACCCGATCGTCGCCCAGCAGATCCTCCGCAGCGGATCGCGGACGACGACGAGGAAACTGCCCGCCGGGCTGCTGAAGGACTTCAGCGGCCTGCCCGGCTTCCTGGAGGTCTCCATCAAGAACGCCGCCGGGGCGGAGGTGGTGAAGACCAAGGGCACCTTCTGCCCGAACAACGCCTCCGGCCGGCTGCGCCCGGACGCCCCGGCCACCTCGCACTATCCGGAGAGCTGCTCCACCAACCCCTTCACCCTCGGCTCGGTCTGGGGCGTCGAGAAGGGCTGGGCGGCCAACACCTCCGCCTTCGACTACGACAGGCCGGTGGACCTGCCCGCGGGCGAGTACACCGCCAAGGTGGCGGTGGCGAAGAAGTACCGCGACCTGTTCGGCATCCCCAACGACCAGCCGACCGTCAAGCTGACCGTCCGCGAGGTCACCGACGGCGAGGGCGGCGGCGTCGGCCTCACCGCCCGCGGCGGGGCCCACGACATGGCCGGGATGGCGGACATGCCGGGGATGGCCGGCATGTCCGGCGGGCACGAGCACCAGTACGGCCCGCGCGGCGCCGACGCCCCCACCCCCTCCGCGCTCTCGCACGCCCTCGAGGACCGTGGTCTCGCCCACCACCTCGGCGACGGCGCGGGCCACACCGACGGCTCGCGCATCGCGCCCGCCCTGAAGGCCGCCACCAAGCGGCCCGTCGGCCGGGCGAGCGTCCCGGCGAACGCGCCCAAGCCGGACCTGCGTTCACTGCCCGCCTGGGACATCGCGATCAGCGACGGCGAGGACGGCGACGCCCCCGGCAAGGACTACCTGGCCTTCAGCGCCAACGTGTGGAACGCGGGCCCCGCTCCCCTCGTCGTGGACGGCTTCCGCAAGCCGGGCGCCGAACTCATGGACTCGTACCAGTACTTCTACGACGCCAAGGGCAAGCAGATCGGCTACGCCCCCGCCGGCACCATGGAGTGGGACCCGCGCGTCGGCCACGAGCACTGGCACTTCACGGACTTCGCCAGCTACCACCTGCTGTCCGCGGACAAGAAGGACATCGTCAAGAGCGGCAAGGAGGCGTTCTGCCTCGCCAACACCGACGCGATCGACTACACGGTGAAGAACGCCAACTGGCACCCCTACAACACCGACCTGTCGACCGCCTGCGGCGAGCGGAACTCCATCTCCGTCCGCGAGGTCCTCGACGTCGGCTCCGGTGACACGTACACCCAGTACCGGCCCGGCCAGTCCTTCGACGTCACCGACCTGCCGAACGGCACCTACTACATCCAGGTCGTCGCGAACCCGGCCAACCGTCTGAAGGAGACCAGCACCAAGAACAACATCTCGTACCGCAAGGTGATCCTCGGCGGCACGCCCGGCAACCGCACGGTGAAGGTCCCGCCGGTCGACCTGATCAACGCGCCGTAACCCACCAGGGGCGACGGCCCGCGGAGGATGTGACCCATGTGTGACCCAGGTCACATCCTCCGCTGTCACATTGCTCCGCTCCGCCGAGTCATAGGGGTGTAGCCATCTCGACAACGGCACAGGAGCCCACGATGGAAGCCCGTCTGAACCTTTTCGCCAACCCGATCGCCGGCAAGTTCCTGCGGTACATCAACTCGGCAGGGAAGGCGGTCTCGGACTCGACGCTGCCGCACGCGACGCAGGAGCTGGTGAAGATCCGCGCCAGCCAGATCAACGGCTGCGGCTTCTGCACCGACATGCACACCAAGGACGCCACCGCCGCCGGTGAGACCGTGCAGCGTCTGCATCTGGTCGCGGCCTGGAGGGAAGCCACCTGCTTCACCGAGGCCGAGCGCGCCGCCCTGGAGCTGACCGAGCAGGGCACCCGCATCGCGGACGCGGCGGGCGGTGTCACGGACGAGGTCTGGGAGGCCGCCGCCAAGCACTACGACGAGGACCAGCTCGCCGCGCTGGTCTCCCTGATCGCCCTGATCAACGCGTACAACCGGCTCAACATCGTCGTCCAGCAGCCCGCGGGCGACTACCAGCCCGGCATGTTCGGCTGACGGCCGGGCCGGCGGTCGCCGACCGGCCGACGCCGAGGGATGTGACAACCCCCGTTCGTCACATCCCTCGGCGGCCGGAACGTCTGCTGGGTGATGCCACCTCGGTCGACGTGCCCGTCCGGCAGCGTGAGGGTGCGTCACCCGGGACGGTGCCGTCCCTCGGAGGCGGGGCAACCCTCCCGCGCTTCCGCTCGTCTCCTGAGACGTCTGTGCTCGCCGGACGTACTCACCCTTGCGTGTAGGGTTCCGGCGTTCGGCGGTGACCAACGCCCGTGGTCCGAGCACGGTGTACGGGGAAAGCGGCCGATGCTAAGGAGCGAACGCCGATGAGTGGCACGAGAAGGCGTGGACACGCTCCGGCGGCGCGGGGGCGCGGGAACGGGGGCGGCGGCACCAGGCTGACCCGGCGGGGCCGGATCCTCGCCTGGGGCTCCGGGGTGACCGCGCTCGTCGTCCTCGGTGTCGGCGGTGTCGGTGCCTGGATCTACCAGGACCTCAACAGCAACATCCAGCAGGCCGACGTGGACGACAAGCTGGGCGGGGACCGCCCGGTGAACCTGTCGCCGGGCTCGAAGAACATCATGCTGGTGGGATCCGACAGCCGGGACGGCGCCAACGCCAAGTACGGCAAGGACCTGACGACCATGCAGTCGGACACCCTGATGGTGCTGCACATCCCGGCGAACCGCGAGTGGGCGTCGGTGGTCTCCTTCCCGCGCGACTCCTATGTGGAGATACCTTCCTGCGAGAAGGGCGACGGCAGCACGTCCTCCCCGCACCACTTCAAGATCAACGAGGCGTTCGCGCTCGGCGGCACCGGCGGCAAGGTCGCCGAGGCGGCCGCGTGCAGCATCAAGACCATCGAGTCCAACACCGGCCTGCGCATCGACCACTTCATGTCGATCGACTTCTCCGGCTTCAAGGGGATGGTCGACGCGCTGGACGGCATAGAGGTCTGTCCTGAGCAGGCCATCCACGACACGAAGTCCCATCTGGACCTGCCCGCCGGCTGCCAGACGATCAAGGGCGAGAAGGCGCTCGGCTACGTCCGCACCCGCTACAGCATCGGCGACGGCTCCGACATCGGACGCATCGGCCGTCAGCAGGAGTTCATGGACGCCATGGCGAAGAAGGCCAAGTCCAAGCTGACGGACGCCGACGCGATGTACGGCTTCCTGCAGTCCGTCACCAAGTCCCTCACCGCGGACCCCGACCTGGCCGGCATCCAGCCCCTGTACGGGCTGGCGAACGAGCTGAAGGGGATTCCGAGCGACCGGCTGAGCTTCCTGACCGTGCCCAACTACGGCCGGGAGGCCGACGAGCCGAGCGACAAGGCCAACGTCGTCTGGCAGTACCCGCAGGCCGCCGACCTGTTCACCTCCCTGGCCAAGGACAAGGAGGTCACCAAGGCGCAGGTGGAAGCGGCCAAGAAGGACGTGGTGTACGCCTCCTCGGTGAAGGTTCAGGTCCTCAACGGCACCGGAATCGGCGGCCGCGCCGCCGCCGTCGGCGAGCGTCTGACCGACGCCGGCTACAGCCTCGCCGGCACCGGCAACGCCCCCGGGACGGCCACGAAGACGACGGTCACCTACCCGCCCGGCCTGCAGCGCCAGGCCGCCGCCCTCGCCTCCCGCCTGCCGGGCGTGAGCGCGGTGGAGGACGCCTCGGCCGCGGCGGGCGTGGTCACCCTCGTCGTCGGACCGGAGCTGAAGGTCGACGACGTCGCTTGATCATCGGTGGTCGCGACGGCCCTCGGGATGAGGTAAAGTTGATCTCGAGCCGGTCACCGGGAAACAGAAACGGTGAACGACCTCTGCGTTGGTGGTCCAAGGAAAGACGCCCCGCTTCCTGCGGGGAGATGCAGGTGCAAGGCCTGCCCGGCGCTCCGATGACGAGTCCCATCCCGTGTCAGGCGGGGTGGGACTCGTTCGTTCTGCCCGTGTTCCCTGCCTGCAACGGCAGTTCGGTGACGACCTCGAAGCCGCCCTGCGGCCGGTGTCCGGTCCGTACCAGCCCGCCCGCCGACCGGGCCCGCTCGTGCATCCCGAGGAGCCCGTAACCGCCGTCGGGTGCCGCCGCGGGGCGTTTCGCCGTCCCGGGGCCGCCGTTGTCGACGATCGTGAGCGCGAGCCGGTCACCCGTGTAGACGAGCCGTACCTCCGCGGTGCAGGTGGCGGCGTGCTTGGTGACGTTGGTGAGGGCCTCCTGCACGATCCGGTACGCCGTGAGGTCCGCGCCGCTGGTCAGCGGGCGGGGCTCGCCCTGGGTGACGAGGGTGACCTCGAGACCGGCGCCCCGGAACGAGGCGGCGAGTTCGGGCAGCTGGGCGAGTCCGGGCGTGGTCCCGAGGGGCCGGTCGTCCGCGTCGGTGCCGTCGGTGCCGTCGGTGTCCGCCGCCGCGGTGTCCGCCTGCCGCAACAGCCCCACCGTGGCCTTGAGTTCGCGCAGCGCGGAGGCGGTGGTGCCGGCCAGGTCGGCGGTGAGACGGGCGGCGTCCTCGGGGCGGGCGGGCAACTGGCGTGCCACGGCGCCCGCCTGGAGGTGGGCCAGGACGAGGTGGTGGGCGACGACGTCGTGCAGATCGCGGGCGATGCGCATCCGCTCCTCGGCGACCCGGCGGCGCGCCTCCTCCTCCCGGGTGCGTTCGGCGTGCTCGGCACGGGTCCGCACGGCGTCCAGATAGGCCGTGCGCAGCCGGTTCACCGTACCGAGGGAGGTCGGCAGCAGCAGCCAGGCGGTGGGCCCGAGCAGTTTCAGGACGAGGGGTTCGCCGGGCGGTCCCGCGAGGAGCCCGGTGCCGACCAGCAGCGCGATGCCGGTGACGGTGAAGGTGTTGGCGGTACGGCGGTCGGTGGCCGCGGCGAGGGAGTACAGGGCGAGCATGAGGGGCGCCAGCAGCAGCACGGTGAGCAGATATCCGAGCGCGGAGGCGACGACCGCGCAGCCGAGGGTGACCAGGACCGTACGGCGGGGGTGCGTGCGGCGCCAGGCGAGCGCGGTACAGGCGAATCCGGCGAGCACGACACCGGGCCACCAGGGGACGCCCAGATCCTGGCCGGGAAAGGTGACCACGCTGCCGGGAAAGGAGCAGGCGAAGAGCGCGGCGGCGAGAACGGCGTCGGCGGGGCGGGGCAGGGGTCTGGGAGATCCGGGGAATCTGTGGGGCTGGGAGCTCATGGAGTGGGGGTCCTGTCGCTCGACCTGGGCGATCGGTCGGGGGAGGGGGACGAGGGGGTCAGTCGCCGTGGTGGCCCCAGCCGCGCCAGGCGGCGGCGAAGGCGGATGAGCCGACGGCGAGGGCGAGCGGCAGGAGGAGGCAGACCGGCGGGGTGATCACGGGTGCAGTCCGTCGGTGGCCAGGGCCTGCCAGAGGGGCATGACGGTCAAGACGGGGCGTGCGGGGGACGGCCGTACCGGACCGGGGCGGTGGTGCGTGGTCCGGCGGGTGCGGGCCTTCCGGGCGGGGGCGATGGTGGCGGTGGCGTGCGGCATGGCGGACGCTCCTGTGGGACGTCTGGGGCGGTCGTTGCTTAAGTTAGGCAACCATATTGACTTACTTAAGTCAAGCAAGCATCTGGGTTCGCTGTGTGTTCCGACCGGGATCTTGCTTGAGTCACGCAACCATATGTACTGTGAAGTAATGACGTCACCGCCACCCGCAGCGCCGGTATCCGCCGATGTGATCGCCATCGAACAGGCCCTCACCCGCATCACCTACCTGGCCGGACGCGCCCGCCAGCACGAGCGGCTGATGGCGCTGGCCGGCCTCCCGCTGGACCGCGCCGCCGTGGCTATCCTGCGGCACCTCGCCGAGAACGAGCTGCTGCGTCCCGGCATGCTGGCGATGCGCCTGTCGGTCGAGGCGTCCCATGTCACCCGTCAGCTGCGGCAGATGGAACAGGCCGGTCTCGTCGCCCGGGTCCCCGACCCCGACGACCGCCGCGCCCAGCTCATCCGCCTCACCGAGTCCGGCCGCACCGCGGTGGACCGCGTCCGCGCGGCAGGCCTGCGGGGCATGCAGGCGGCTCTGGCCGACTGGAACCCGGGCGACCTCCACGAACTCGCCTCCCTCTTCGAGCGGCTGGTGAAGGATTTCGTGGCGCATGCGGAGATGCCTATGGAGGGGGCCTGAGGGGTCCTTGCGCCGTGAGCGTCCGATGAGGACGTACGGACCGCCGGCGGTCAGCCGTCGGCGAGGCGGTTCAGCCACTCCCCCAGCAGGTGTTGCTCCGCGCCGCTGAGGGCGGTCTGTTCGGGCAGTGCGGCGCGCAGGGCGCGGGCGGCGCCCGCCGGACCCGCGTCCTGCACGGCCGGCTGCCGGTTGGTGACGGCGGCGACCATGGACTCCCGCAGAGTGGTCAGCAGGGCGGGGTCGCGCCGGTCCTCGGGCAGCGACAGCCAGGTGAGCACCGCGCCGCGCGCCGTGGCGTGGATGATCTGGGCCGCGAGCTCGTCGTTCACGCGGAGCCAGCCGCCCGCGGCCAGGCGCCGGATGCGGCCCATCAGGATCTCCATGCCTGCTTCGAAGGCGGCCGAGGCGGTCCTGGTGGGTTCGGTGTACATGAGCGTGAACAGCGCGGGGTTGGCCAGACCGAACTCGACCGCGACGTCCCAGCCCGCCCGCAGGTCCTCGATGGGGTCCTGGGGGTCGGGGTCGACGTGCTTGGTGGCGATGAAGGCGGCGAAGCCGTGCTCGGCCACCGCGTCGAGCAGCCCGTCCTTGTCGCCGAACAGCCGGTAGATGGCCGGCGGCTGCAGGCCCGCCGCCTCGGCGACCGCGCGGGTGGTGACCGCGTCGCGGCCCCCGCGCGTCAACAGGTCGATGGCGGCCTCGACGACCCGCTGCCGGGTCTGCTCCCGGGCCGGGGACGCCGTGTCGGACTTGGCGGCGGAGTCCGTTCCGTCGCGTGAAGGTGAGGGCACGGAACAACGATACCGCGTCGGCGATTCCATCGTTAGTAACAGTGATACCTTGATAGTGATTCCACTGGAACCATCGGCCGTCGGGTCGCCGGAACCACCGGAATCGCTGGAATCGCATGGCCACAACACTGGAGCGCATCATGATCATCGTGACCGGAGCCACCGGACAGCTGGGGCGGCAGATCGTCGAGAGGCTGCTCGCGCGGGTGCCGGCCGACCGGGTCGGCGTCAGCGTCCGCGACCCGCGGAAGGCGCAGGCCTTCGCCGACCGGGGGGTGCGGGTGAGGAAGGGCGGTTTCACCGACGCCGCCGGCCTCGCCCACGCCTTCGAGGGCGCCTCCCAGGTGCTCATCGTCTCCGTCGACAAGATGGGCGAGGAGTGCGTCGAGCAGCACCGGACCGCGATCGAAGCGGCCGTGGCGGCAGGCGCCCGTCGCATCCTCTACACCAGCCAGATGGGGGCCGGCGCGGCGTCGGCCTTCCAGGCATGCCGTGACCACGCCGCCACCGAGGAGATGCTGCGCGCCTGCGGCGTCCCGTTCACCTCGCTGCGCAACGGCTTCTACGCCACCAGCGCGGCGCACTTCCTCGGCCACGCGGTGGAGTCGGGCCGGCTCGTGCTCCCCGCGGACGGGCCGGTCAGCTGGACCGCGCACGCCGACCTCGCCGACGCGACCGCCGCGATCCTGGCCGACGAGGGCTGCTTCGACGGCCCCACGCCACCGCTCACCGGAGGGCGGGCGCTCACCTTCGAGGACATCGCCGGCATCGCCGCCGAGGTCACCGGCCGTCCGATGACGAGGACCGTCGCATCCGACGACGACTTCCGCGAGGGGATGGTGGGCCAGGGCGTTCCGGCGGAGACGGCCGATCAGCTGCTGGGCATCTTCGCCGCCAGCCGTGCCGGCGAGTTCGCCACCGTCGACCCCACGCTGGCCACCCTGATAGGCCGCGAACCCGCCACCCTGGGCGCGGTGCTGCGCGAGCGGCTGGCCGGCGGCTGATCCGGTCCCGGATCTCAGACCGAGAGGGCGGGGCGCGGGAGGACGGTCGTGGCCGGGCGGGGGCGGGGGGTGCTCCGGGTCTCGGTGGTGGTGAAGACCACCAGCCGCAGGAGCAGGAAGCGGCCTGTGCCGGCCAGGGCGGAGGCCGAGAGGTAGACCACCTGTTCCGTGAGCATGCTCGGGGAGGACTGGAGGGCGTGCAGGGTGAGGACCGCGATGCTGGTCGCCGCGTAGGCCGCCGCCGCCGAGCCCGCCGACTGCCAGTGGCGGCGCCAGCCCGCCCGGCGCCCGGTGCGGAAGGTGTAGCGGGCGTGGAGTTCGGTGCACAGGAGGGTCGAGGCGATCGTGATCAGGGCGTTCGCCAGGGTCCAGGGCATGAGGGCGGCCAGCAGGGGGACCGCGAGGCTGCAGAGGACTCCGGTGCCTCCGCCGAAGACGACGAAGCGGACGAAGGAGGCGAAGGGGCCGGTGGGTGCCGCGTTCGGCGTGGTGGTGGGGGTGGGGAGCGTCTTCACGGCTGGTCCTTCCGCAGCGGCGGCCGTGACGGGGCACAGCACCTCGGCAGCACTTAGCTTGCTTAACTCAGGCAACTATAAATAGATTGCTTGAGTTACGCAAGCACCTCTTCCGGGGTGGGGTCGTCAGTGCCGGCGGTGCAGGCCCGCGATCAGGATCTCGACCAGTCGGCGCGCGTTGTAGAGGGGGTTGTCCTCCGCGCCGATGCAGAGGTTGCCGACGCCGCGCATGAGTTCGAGGGCGGTGATGTCGGCGTGGATCTCGTCGGCGGCGGCCGCGGCTTCGAGCAGTTCGCCGCACACGGGCACGAGGCGGTCCAGGAAGTACGCGTGCAGTGCCTCGAAGCCGGCCTCGTCGGACTGCAGGACGGCGGCCAGGCCGTGCTTGGTGACCAGGAAGTCGACGAAGAGGCCGATCCACTGCCTGAGGGCGGCGTAGGGCGTGGGGCCGGTGCTCAGGAGGGCCGGGCCCGCGTCCGCGCAGGCCTCCACCTGGTGCCGGTAGACGGCGATGATGAGGTCCGCCCGGGTCGGGAAGTGGCGGTAGATCGTGGCCGTGCCGACGCCGGCCCTGGCCGCGATGTCGCGTACCGGGGCCTCCACGCCCGAGGCGACGAACACCGACGCGGCGGCGTCGAGCAGGGTCTCCTCGTTGCGCCGGGCGTCCGCCCGCTTGGGCCGGACCGCGCGTCCCGGGCCGGTGCCGGTGCCGCTGTCGTTCATGGCCTTCGCTCCCCTCGCTTCCTCTGTTGTCGAGCGTGTGTGGTCGAGCGTGCCAAATCTACCGGGCTTGTTAAACGGGACGCCGTTCCGTATATTTAAGCGGGACGTTGTTCCGCTTATTCGGGATGTCAGGAGACACGCTCATGCAGTACCGCACCCTGGGCCACACCGGAGTACAGGTCGGCTCGCTCGCGCTCGGCGCGATGAACTTCGGCAGTATCGGGCGCACCACCCAGGACGAGGCGACCGCGATCGTCGACGCCGCGCTCGAGGCCGGGATCAACCTCATCGACACCGCCGACATGTACGGCGCCGGAGAGTCGGAGGAGATGGTCGGCAAGGCCATCGCCGGGCGGCGCGACGACATCGTGCTGGCCACCAAGGCCGGCATGCCCATGGGGGAGGAACGCAACCACCGGGGCGGCTCGCGCCGCTGGCTCGTCACCGCGCTGGACGACAGCCTGCGCCGGCTCGGTGTCGACCACGTCGACCTCTACCAGATCCACCGGTGGGACCCGAGCACCGGCGACGAGGAGACGCTGTCCGCACTGACCGACCTCCGACGCGCCGGGAAGATCCGCTACTTCGGCTCCTCGACCTTCCCCGCCCACCGCATCGTGCAGGCGCAGTGGGCGGCCCGCGAACACCGCCTCGGCCGCTACGTCACCGAGCAGCCCAGCTACTCGATCCTCCAGCGCGGGATCGAGAGCCACGTCCTGCCCGTGACCGAGGAGTACGGCCTCGGCGTGCTGGTGTGGAGCCCGCTGGCCTCGGGCTGGCTGTCGGGCGCGGTCCGCGAGGGCCGGGCCGTCACCACCAGCCGGTCGGCGTTCATGCCGGAGCGCTTCGACCTCACCGTCCCCGGCAACCGGGTCCGCCTCGACGCCGTCGAGCGGCTGGCCGCCGTCGCCGACGAGGCCGGGCTGACCATGATCCAGCTCGCGCTCGGGTTCGTGACCGCGCACCCGGCCGTGACCAGCGCGCTCATCGGCCCCCGCACGCTGGACCACCTGCACGCGCAGCTCGCCGCCGCCGGCACCGTGCTCCCCGCCGACGTACTCGACGCTATCGACGAGATCGTCGCACCCGGCACGGACCTCGCCCCGCACGAGAAGTTCGACACCCCGCCGGCCCTGCTCGACCCGTCCCTGCGCCGCCGCTGACACCGCTCGACGCACCCGGCTCGGCCGGTGCCCCGGCAGGCGGCGTTCGCCCTGCCGCCGCGGCACGGGGGCATCAGCGGCCTGCGGTCATGGAGCCCATGAGGAGGACCGCGCGGCGCCTGGTGACCGCGCGGCCCAGGGTCGCCATCACGCGGTTGAGGCGGCCCGAGACGACGCTCGGCGGCGGGGTGCGCCGGTCGAGCGCCCGCAGCGCCGTCGCCACGACCTCCCCGGGTGACTGGCGCCGGGTGCCGCCGTCGGCGTCGTTCGTGCCGGCCACGTCGAAGAACTCGGTGTTCGTCGCGCCGGGGGACAGCGCGAGCACGCGCAGCCCGGTGCCCAGGGACTCCTGCCACAGAGCCTCGGTGAAACTCAGCACGAAGGCCTTGGCGGCCGCGTAGACGGCCATGTTCGGGACCGGGCTGTACGCGGCCATGCTGGCGACGTTGACCAGTACGCCGGTGCCGGAGGCCCGCAGCGGCTCGATGAAGGCCCGGCTGATGTCGACCACGCCCGCGATGTCGACCGCCATCTCCTCCCGCAGCCGCTGCGGGTCCTCCGTGTGGAACGGGCCGAAGGTGGCGAACCCCGCGTTGTTCACGACGCTCGTCACGGTCAGGCCGCGCCGCGCCATCTCTTCGGCGAGGGTCTGCCCGGGGTTGGGCAGGCTGAGGTCGAGCGGGACGACCGTGGCGTGGACGCCGTGCGCCGCGGTGAGTTCGGCGGCCAGTTCGTCGAGCCGCTCCCGTCGCCGGGCCACCAGGACGAGGTGTGAACCGCGCGCGGCGATGCGGCGGGCGAACTCCGCCCCGATACCGGCGCTGGCACCGGTGATGAGAGTGGTCTGGCCGCGGTAGTCGACGGAGTTCATGGCTGCTCCCTGGAGACGACGGACGTGCACAGGGCACTGTACGCCGAAACTGTCACCCAGTGCCAAACAGGTACTGGATGCCAAGTCGGTACCGAGTGCAGGTCGCGGTAGGGTAGGCGCCCATGAGCGATCGTGAAGGCGGGCCGACCGGGCTGCGGCAGCGCACCCGGCGGGCGGTGCAGGCCGAGATCGCCGCCACCGCCATGCGGCTCTTCCTCGAACACGGATTCGAAGCCACCACCATGGAGCAGATCGCCGGCGAGATCGGCATCTCCCGCCGGTCGCTGTTCCGCTACTTCGGCACGAAGGAAGACATCGTGCTCGGCGACCACGCCGAGAGCGGCCGCGTCCTGCGAGCGGCGCTCGAAGCGCGGCCGGCGGACGAGTCCCCCTGGGAAGCGCTCCGGGCGGCGCTCAGGACACTCGTCGAAGGCCTCCCGTACTCACCGCAGGAGTTCCTCCGGATCACCGGCATGCTCCACGCGTCGGCCTCCCTCCGGGCACGCAGGCTGGAGAAGCAGCAGCAGTGGACGGAGCTGCTCGTGCCGGACATCGCCGGACGAATGGACACGGGGGACGCCGCCGGGGACCCCCTGACCCAGGTACGGGCCCGCGCGCTCGTCGCCTGCGCCCTGACCTGCTCCGACGTCGCCCTGGAAGCCTGGGCCGGCAGCGACGGCGCGGTCGGCCTGGAGCAGGCCTTCGACGAGGCGGTCGCCGCCGTACGCGCATAGGCGGGCGGACGCGGGACGAAGAACACGAACGGCCCGGCGTCCAGGACGCCGGGCCGTTCGTGGTGGAGGTGGATCAGGACGCGTTCGCGCTGGACGGGCCGAAGAACTCGATCTCCGCTATCGCCACCTGGGTGCTCGCCGAGGCCCGGTAGGCCGACTCGAGCGTGAAGCGGACCTTGGTGACCTCGCCGACGCGGAAGGCGCGGCGCTGGCCGCCCGCGACCTGGTCGAGGGTGATCTCGCGGGTCGTGGTCGTGCCGTCCTTCAGGGTGATCGTCGCCTTGACGCGGTGCGGGAGCGCCGACTGGTTGAGCTGGTCGGCCTTGGTCGAGGTGCCGGACGTGATGATCAGGTCAAGCAGCCGGGTCGGCTCGCTGAAGCGGGCCTCGATCCACTCGCCCTCGCCCGACTGCGAGACACCCGGACCCCACCAGGTGTTGTTGACCTTGTCGAAGGCCAGGTCGGGCTTGTGCCCGGGGTAGGAGCGGGACGCCGCGTACGTGTCCGGGTCGACCGCCGCGCGCTTGGCGAAGTGGTCGCGGGTCGCCTGGATCCAGCCCGGCGTCTTCATGCCGACGAAGATCAGTCCGCCGACGACGGCCGCGGCCACCACCCAGGTGAGGATGCGGTCGAAGGTGCGGCGCAGGCGGGGGCGGTCGCCCGCCCACGGGGTCTCGCCGCCCCGGCCGAACAGCCGGCGCCACCACGGCAGCCGGAAGGAGGAGCGGTCCTCCAGGGTCATCGGCATCGCGCACCGGGCGCAGTAGTGCCGGTCGGGGCGGTTGGGCGTGGCGCACCAGGGGCAGGCGACGCCGTGCTCCTCGCCGAGGACCGGACCGGGGGCGCGCACCTGCGGGCGGTCCGCCACCGGCACGCCCGGCAGGACCGGGGCGACGGACGGGGGCGCGGCGGGGGCGGGTGCCTCCGGCTCGGCGACGGGGACGAGGAGGGAGCGGGCCCGGGCGGCCATCGTGTCCCCGAGGGCGGGGGCCGGGGCGGTCGCCGCGTTCTCGTCGGAAGCCGCGGCGGGTGCGGCGGGGGTCTCCGGGGGGAGCGCCGGGAGGGGGGTTTCCGTGGTGTCCTCGTCGTCCTCGTCGGCCTCGTTGGTCCCGGCGTCCGGGGTGCGGTCGCCGTCGGCGTCGGCGTGATCGGCGGCGGGTGCCGGCGCGGCCGTCGTGGCGGCGGGAGCCGTACGGGCGGCGGGGGCGGCGTCCCCGGAAACCGAACCGGATGCGGATGCGGATGCGGGCGCGGGAGCGGGGGCCGACGCCGATGCCGTGGCGGACGCCGTCGCGGCCGTCGTCGCGCGGGCCGGGGCGCGGTCCGTCCAGCTCAGGACGGCTCCGCAGGCGTCGCAGAAGGACTGGCCGGGTTCCGCCCGGGTGCCGCACTCGGCGCAGTTCTGGGTGGTCATCTCTCCGGGGTCCTTTCGGCGGCGGTCGCGGCGGTCACCTCGACCGTGTACGGCATGTGGGCGGGGCGGGCGGCGGCCACGAGGGTGTCCAGGCGGTGTTCGTCCACGGGGCGGGGGTCGGGCAGACGGAGCGTGACGCGCAGGTGGGGGCGGGGATCGCCCGGGAACGGGCCGAGCGGGCGGGCGCTCCAGGCCGATCCGCCGCTCTCCGAGATCTCCGGCTCCACCCCGAAGGCCAGCCGGATCGCCTCCGACAGGCCTTTGCGGGTGCCGCGGACGCGGTGCAGGTAGGCGGCCGCCGCGACCGCCGCCCGCAGTCGCGGCTCCGGCTCCGTGCCGTCCGTCTCCGCGCCGACCCAGCCCGCGAGCCAGTTGGTGAAGTCGACCGGCGCGAGGGCCGGGTCGAAGTACGAGGGCAGACAGTCCAGGACGTTGAGGATGGGGGCCATGACCTCGTCCAGGCCCGCGACGAAGCGCTGCGCCAGGTCGTCGTCGGCGAAGACGGCCGGCAGCATCATGCCGATCGGGGAGGACGAGCCGAGGCCGTCGACGGAGCCCCTCACGCGCCGTCCCCGATCACGCGGACCCGGTGGTCGTAGGAGAAGACCAGCGCCGGGGCGGAGAGGTCGATGCGGTCCGTCGCCTCGCCGCGCTTGCCCGTCAGCGGGTCGGCCGGGTGCAGGGTGACCTGGTCGACCAGCTCCACGCCCGGGACGCGCTGGAGGACCGCGAAGACCTCACCGGACTGCACCGGCCGGCCGAACGGCCAGCCCTTGCCGTCGGCGCCGCCGGTCAGCGGGTCCAGGTGGCGGTAGAGGGCGTCGTGGGCCTGGCGGCGGACGCGGTCGGTGTCGACGCCGCGGAAGGCGTGCACCGTCGCGACCACCGTCACACCCTGGTAGTACGGCGGTCCGACCGCCAACCTCGTGCCGATCAGGCGGCGTTCGTCCAGGTGGCGCATGATGCGGTCCAACAGGGAGTCGCCGGGCACCAGTTGCTCGAAACGGAGGCGGCCTCCCGGGTCCGGTACGGCCTGCGGGACCACCAACACCCGTACCGCGTACGACCCGTGCTCGTCGGGCTCGCCCTCCAGGCAGGTGATGCGGGCCGTCTCGGGGGCCGCCCGGCGCGCCAGCTCCTCGTAGTCGCGCAGGGTCACCGCCCGCTCCTGGGCGCGCAGGGTGATCGGGGCGCGGAGCTTCGCCTCCTCGACCGTCTCGCCGTCGACCCCGCCGCGCGCGGCCTCCCGGTTGACGACCTCGGAGACGTACGGCACCGAGGTGCGGAGCACCTGCACCGCACCCCTGGCCACGTTTCCGGACCTGCCGCCGCCCGTGCGGTAGCGGCGGGCGCGGATGACCGCGCCCTTGGGGGCGACCGAGCCGTACTGCCGCAGCCCGCCGTCGGGTTCGCGGACGGACGGGCCGAAGGCGATCTCACCGGTGGCCGCGTCGAGGGTGATGTGGCGGTCGTACGGGCCGGAGGCGGCGAAGTGGGGGACCACCTGCCAGTCCGTCCACCCCTCGTGCTCGGCGGTCTGGAGAAGCAGGGGCGGATCGTCGCCCACGACGGGGTGGTTGGCCAGACGCAGGCGCTGGCCGGGAAGTCCCGTCGACTCGCCGAGCGCCTCGTCGTACACCGTCTCCGCGTGGACGGCGGGCGCCGTGCCGCCGACCGTGAAGGCCTCGGCCGAACGGATCGTCGGGGACAGGGTGTAGAAGGGCTGACCGACGAGGGGTTCGGTGACGCGGCAGCGCAGCCAGCCGGCCTCCTGGCCGCCGGAGCGGGACAGGACGTGCCCGCCGGGGACGTGCAGGACGACCTCGCCGGGGCGGTTGAGACCGCCGGTGCCGTCGCGGTCGACCTCGCAGGGCTGCCAGCCGTCCTCCGTCCACGCCTCCCACACCAGGGGCGGCTGGCGCGGGTCCACGCCGACGCCGTCGACCCGGCTGTCGAGTTCGAAGGCGACCGCGCAGTGCGGGACGGCGGCGCTCAGACCGAGGAGCATGCAGTCGCCGGGGCGCGGGGCCTCGGAGAAGCAGAACACGTCCTTGCCCTCGGCGAGGTCGGTGGTCACGTCGGTGACCGGCTCGCCCTGGTGCTGGACGACGAGGTGGGACAGGGCGGACGGCACGACGGACAGTTCGCGTTCGGTCGCGAAGACCACCGCCTCCTCGCTCTCCGTGCGCACGGTCGCCACCTCGGTGCCGGTCGGCAGCAGGATCGTCTCCTCCTGGGGGGCCGACAGCCAGAACGTGACGTCCGTGCGGGCCGCCGTCGGCGGGAACAGGCGGATGCCGACCAGGTCGAGGAAGGCCAGATGGTTCTTGTCCGGGACCCGGTTGAGGCGGTACACGATCTGGTCGGCCATGTGGGCGACCGTCTCGACGAGGGTCACGCCCGGGTCGGAGACGTTGTGGTCGGTCCACTCCGGGGCGCGCTGCTGGATGTAGCGCTTGGCGTCGTCGACGAACTGCTGGAAGCGGCGGTCGTCCAGATTGGGGGAGGGCAGAGCCATCAGCGGTCGCTTTCGGAAGCCGTGCCGGAGGAGCCGGAGGCGTCCGGCTCGTCGTGGGACGGAATGACGTAGAAGGGGAAGACGAGACTGCGCGGGTTGTTGGTCCCGCGGATGGAGTAGCGGACGTCGATGAAGAGGACGCCCTGCTCGGTGCCGGCCGAGACCTCGACGTCGTTGACCTCGATGCGCGGCTCCCAGCGGTCCAGGCTGATGTACACCTCGTGCTGGATACGGCCGGCCGTCGCCTCGTTGACCGGGGCGAAGACCAGGTCGTGGATGGCGCAGCCGTACTCCGGGCGCATCGGGCGCTCGCCCGGCGCGGTCGCGAGGATCAGCCGGATCGCCTCCTCGATCTCGCGCTCGCCGCTGACCAGGGCGATGCCTCCGGTGGGGCCGATGCGCAGGGGGAACGCCCAGCCGGACCCGACGAACTGTTCGGCCATCAGACGGCCACCCTTCTCCTACTGCTCTTGTCGCTGCTCCGCAGCGAACGCGGGGCCGTCACGGGATCGGATACGGCTTGTTGTTGACCAGCACGATGCCGTTCAGCATGAGCGTGGCGGCCCGGATGCCCACGTTGGCGGTGGTGTTGATCTGGACGATGCCGCCGGTGCTGACGGTCGCCGCGCCGCCCGCCTTGAGGTTGAGCAGACCGGCCGCGTCCACCGCCACCACGCCCGTCATGGACCTGATGTTGACCAGACCGCCGCGCAGGGTGAGGGAGCCGCCGCTCCTGATGGAGACGTTGCGGCGCGCGCTGAGCGTGAGGTCGGTGCCGGCCTCCACGGACACCGCCCGGCCGCCCTTGATGCTGACCCTGCCCTTGCTGTCGACGGTGATCTCGGTCTTCGTACGGTCCAGGTTGACGACGAGATTGCCGTCGCCGGAGGTGACCCGGACGCCCTGGGCGCGGGCGCCGGTCTTCTGGCTGAGCAGGTCGACGCGGTTGCCGTCGCGGTCGGCGAGGGTGTGCCGGGCGGCGCGGCGGCGGGCGCCGTCGTGCAGCGGCTCCTTCATCGGGGGCACCTTGTCGCGGCCGTTGTAGAGGCCGCCGATGACGTACGGGTGGTCGAGGGCGCCCCGGTCGAAGGCGACCAGGACCTCGTCGCCGACGTCGAGCGGGAAGACCGAGCCGCCGGCCTTGCCGCCCCACTGCATGACCCGGGTCCAGTCGCTGACGTAGACGTCGTCGAGCCAGGGGAACTGGAGCTTGACCCGGCCCTGCTTGAGCGGGTCCGAGACATCGGTGACCAGGGCGTTGGTGGTGCCGGGCAGGTTCAGGCCGTTCTGTCCTCCGCCGCCGCCGGAGGACAGGCCGTACAGCGACCGCCACTGCCTGCCGCTGACGGTGACCCACACCTCGTAGTGCTTGCCGTCGCCGAAGACATGCCGGACGGAGGTGGCGGTGTACTTGCCCTCGAAGGGTGCGCCGACGTCCGCGAGGGCGACGGGCAGCCCGGGGCGGAGCTTGGGGGTGCCGCGCGCGATGACCTCCAGCTCGGCGAAGGAGCCGGTGACGTCGTCGGCGAGCGCCTCGGCGGCGAACTTCACCTCCGCCTGCCGGTCGTACGGCGTCTGCGCGTCGACCAGCTTGGTGGGCTTGAACTTGGCGGCGGCCTCGCCGGGGGTGGTCCCGATCTTGATGCCCGGGTTGGTGGTGGCGGGCGCGGTCGCGGTGAGCGCCTTCTTCGTGGTCACGTCCCAGCCGCGGGCCTCGACCGTCGCGACCTGCTCGGCGGAGGTCACGCCGGCGCGCAGCCGCAGGATGTCGGTGCCCGCCTCGAGGACGAACGGGCTCTTCTCACCTGGTGTGGAGGGCGCCGGGGCCCCGGAGGCGGGATCCGGTTTGACGAACTGGAACTTCCCCTTCGAGTCCACCGACATGACCATCTCGTTCTCGTCGGCGAGCCGGGCGAGGAAGTCCCAGTCGGTGACGTTGGCCTGGCTGATGAACTCGTAGACGGTCTTGGTGGACTGGATCTTCCCGACGGCCACGCCCGCGCCCGCCGCCAGTTTGCGGGCGATGTCGGAGGCGCTCTGGTTGCGGTAGGCGGCGATGCGGCGCTGGCGCATCAGGCGGTGCCCGGCGTCGTAGCCGCGGATGACGGTGAACGAGCCGGTGCCGTCGTAGTCGGCCTCCAGGCCGCAGACCTCGCCGGTGAGGAGGGGTTCGCCCTTGCCCTGGCCGTCGGCGATGGGGGTGAGGACGACGGGCGTGCCGAACTTGACGCCCAGCTTGCCGAGGACGAGCCGGTAGGGGTCGCGGAAGGTCAGCCGGAAGGCGGCGGGCACGCCGAGCCCCTGGTCCACCCAGCCGTCCACGAGGAGCGGCGCGATGTCGCGGGGCAGGGGGGCACCGCCGAGGGTGACCTTGATGATGCTGGAGTACGCGGTCTGCACCATCAGGAACCCACCTCCCCGGCGGAGGGCAGCACGAGCTCGATGCCGGTGGGCAGCCGGGTCGGGTCGTCGATGCCGTTCGCCTCGGCGATGTTCCGCCAGGCCGCGGTGTCGCCGTACTCCCGCCAGGCCAGCGACTGGAGCGAGTCGCCGGCCACCACCCGGTGCACGCGCTGCGCGGTCAGAGCGCCGGAGGTCGGGTTCTGGCCCTGCGTCTTGCTGGGGATCTCGTGCAGGGAGACCTGGCAGGTGGCGCGGATGGGGACGCCGGTGGTGCCGAACAGCGAGTAGGTGACGTCGATGCTGCTGACGTAGGCGGTGAAGCGGGCGGTGGAGAAGGAGCCCCACTGGAAGACCACCCAGGGTGGCGAGGGCTGCTCGGCGGCGATGCTCTTGGTGGTGACCTCGCAGCACTCCAGGAGCGACTCGACCTTCTTCAGCACCGAGTTGCTGCCCGGCTCGTCGGAGGTGTCGAGGAAGATCTCGACCGTCATCTGCCGCGGCTCGGGCCCCATGAACTCCGGCTTGGAACCGTCCCGTACGGCCGCCGTCGGGGTCACCTTCCACTGGGCGCGCCGGCCCAGCTGCAACTGCGACGGGTTGAAGTCGAACCCGAAGGACTTGATCAGCCCGCCCGGGGTGGTGCTGGTGCCGACGGGCGGCTCGTGGATCGCGAGCGTGGCGCGGACCAGGCTCTTGCCGGCGCCGCCCTTGCTTCCCTTGGCCATGGTGTCTCTCCTCGTCCCGTCCCTGCGTCCTAGTCCGTGAACCCGTGGTGGGTGATCTCCAGGACCTCCGTGGCGACGCCCGGGTTCGCGGGGTCGAGGGAGGGTCCCTGCCAGCTGACCGGCAGCACGTCGATGAGGCCCCAGCGGGCGACCTCGGAGCCGTCCGCGCGCAGCGCCGCGATCTGCGCGGTGGGGCGGGTCACCCCGGTGGTGACCGAGGAGATCCACTTGGCGACCTTGGCGGTGTCCGGGGTGAGGGGGCGGGTCAGCCGGATGTTGGAGAAGGTGACGCGGGAGGGGAGCGCCCAGACGAAGCCGTTGTTGCCGCCCTCCTGGCGGTGCTCGATCTCCACCTGGGACGACAGTCCCTCGCACCCGTTGAAGTAACCGAGGCTCTCGCCGTCGATGGTCAGGGTGAAGAAGATGGTGGAGCCCGGGTCGAGATCGCGGGACATCGAGGGGCCTGGCCTTTCTGGGGGCAGACGGTCGTTCGGTGGGTCGGATGCGGTCAGTTGCGGGGGTCGCGGAGGCGGCCGATCCGCTCGCGGTCGAGCCGGAGCTCGGTGCGCAGAAGACGGGTGATGCGACCGGTGAGGCGGTGGGTGAGCTCGTCGAGCTGGAAGTCGGTGAGGTCCCGCGGGTCGAAGGCGGGAGCGGCGGCCGACGCCGGGGTGGACGCCGGGGCGGGGGGCGGCGATGCCGATCGGTGCTGGGTCGCGGCCGATGCGGGGGGTGCCGGGGGTGCGGGCGGCAGGGCGGCCGCGCGCCGCTGCACGGTGGCCGGGACGGCGGTGCTGGGAACGGCGGGGGCGGGAAGCGGAGCCGGGGCCGCCGGCCGAGGCGCCGGGGACGGTGCCTGCGTGGGGCCGGGCAGGGGTGGCGTGCTGGGGGTGGCGGCGCGGGGGTGGACCACGGGTACCGCGGCGGTGCCCGGGGTGGTGCGTCGCAGAGGTACGACGGCGGGGGCGATGGGGGTGGTGATTCGTGTCGGGGTGGGGGTGGCGACTGCGCGGCGCTGGACGGGAGTGACAGGGGCGACCGGGGTGACCGGGGTGACCGGGGCGGCGGGGAGCGGGGTCGGCCGGGCGGCCGGGGGCACGGCCGCGGCCGCGGGCGCGGGCGCGGGCGTGGGTGAGGGAAAGGGCGTGGGCATCGGCTCGGGGGTGGCTCGCTGGATCGCCGCGGGGGTGGGGGCCGGTCGCTGTGCGGCGGTGCCGCGTGAGTGGTCGAGCGGGGCCATGTCCGTGGGACGCGCGCTGAGGGGCGCGCCGAGCAGGGAGCGCGGAGTGACGGCGGGCGTGGAGGAACCGGGCGCGGGGCGGTGGGGCGGCGCGGTGAGGGGCGCGCCGAGTCCGATGCGACTACGACGCTGGAGAGCCGTTGCCGGGGTGGTGGACGCGGGCCGGACGCCGAGAGGGGTGGCGCGCACGGAGGCCGGCTCCGCGGCGGCGCGGGGCGTCTGGGACGGCTGGGGCATCTGGGATGGCTGGGGCGACTGAGGCATCGGGGTGTGCTCTGCGGTCGGGGCCGGGGCCGGGGCCGAGGTCGGTGCCGGTGAGGTGGTGTGGGGGACGGCTCGCTGGACGGGGAGACCGGGTGCCGCCGGGGCGGCGGCTTCCTGCCGCCGCGGGGCGGTGGGGTGCCGGACCGGCTCCGGGGCGGGCCGAGGGGAGGCCGGTTCCGGGGTGTGGTGTCCGGGTGCCGTGGTGGTGGTCCTCGCCGGAGTGGCGCGCTGGAGGACGGCCGGGACGGGCGGGACGGGCGGGACGGGCGCGGCCGTGGTGGCCGCGGGCACGGCTGCCCGGCCGGGGACGGCACGCTGGGCGGCGATGGGCGCCGGGAGCCCGGGCGGCGTGGTCGCTTCGGCCGGACGGGGAGCCGGTCCCCGGGGAGGAGCGGACCCCGCGGGGGCGGTCGGGACGACCTGCGGGGTGTCCTGGTGCCGGGGCACGGCTCGCTGGACGGAGGGCTGGGGCGCGGACCCGGGGGCCGTCGGCGCGGTGGGCCGGGCCACGGCGTTCGTGTGCGCGGGCCGGGTGTGCGCGCGCTGGGTGTCCTCTTGCCGGGACACGGCTCGCCGACCGGCCGGCGGGGGTGTGGCTTGTGGTGTTGTGGCTTCCGGTGCCGTGGGCGCGACGGCTCGGCCGGGTGTGTTCACCGGTCGCTGAGGAGTGCGGGTGGCCGGGACGACCGGCTGGGCGTCCTGCCGCGGGGGTACGGCTCGCTGCACGGGCTGTGGGGCATCCGGCGTCGGCGGCGTCGGCGCGGGTGCGGGGGTCGCCGTCGTCGAGGGCCCCGGGTTGGCCGGGACCGCCCGCTGGACCGGGAGTTCGGCGGGCGCCGGCGCTGGTGCCGAGGGTGGTGTTGACGGGGCGACGGGGGTGCCGCTCGGGGGCGTGGCCGTGTGCCGCACCGGCGGTACCGCGGCGGGCGGGGTGGCCGGGCTCGAGGCTGTGCGCCGGACCGGGGGCTCCACGGCGGGCGTCGGGACGGGCGTCGTGGCGGCGGGGGTGCCGGGCGGGCGGGTGGCCGCCCGCTGGAGCGGTGTTCCCGCGGCAGGAGGCGTCGCCGGGGCGGGGACCGGGCGGGAGGTCTTCGGCACTTCCGGGGTTTCAGCGGCGCCGCTCGGGGGCGTGACCGTCCGCTGCACCGGTGTTTCCGGGGCGGGGACGGCGCTGGGGCCTGGGGCCGGCCGCTGCGCCGGGCGCCCGGTGGCGGGCGGCGTCGTGGCGGCGGTGGTGGCGGTGTCGCCGGGGCGGGTGGCCGTCCGCTGGACCGGGGCTTCGGCGGCGGGTGCCGTCGCCGTACCGGGCGCCGGTCGGGGGGCTTTGGGCTGGGCCGGGGTTTCGGTGGTGCCGCTCGGTGCTGTGGCCGTCCGCTGGACCGGGGTTTCGGCGGTGGTGCCGGCCGGGCGGGCGGCTGTCCGCTGAACTGGGGCCTCGGTGGCGTCGTTCGGGCGGGCGGTTGCGCGCCGGACCGGCGCTTCGGTGACGGGGGCGGTGTCCGGGCGCGTGGCCGTGTGCCGTACCGGGATTTCCGGGGCGGGAGATGCCGCCGCGACCGTCCGCAGGACCGGGAGTCCGGGGGCGGGCGGTACGGCTGGTGTGGCCGGGGCGGCGGCAGCACGCTGTACGGGGCGGTCCTCCGCCGTGCTCGGAACGGGCGCCGGGGCCGGGGCGGGTTCCTTGCCGGACGCCGGGCCGTCGCCGTCGGCCTTCGTGGCCGAGTTGGTCGCCGTGGCCGTCTTCGCGGCGCGGGGCGCGGCGGGAGCCGGTGCGGCCGGAGCCGGTGCGGCGGGGGCGGACGGCAGGCGCGCGGGCAGGGTCCGGCGCTGTACCGGGGCCGGGGCCGACCTGGTCAGGGGAGCCGTGGGCGGCAACTGACGCGCGGCGGCCGGGGACACCCGGATGCCCCGCGCCGGGGTGGCCGGCGGCGGCGAGGCGGGTTCCGCCGGACGCGGCTGGGCGACCGCGCGCGGGGTGGCGGGCGGAGCGGGCGCGGGGGCCGGACGTGACGGTACGGCGGCCGAGGCGGCCCGCTGGAGAGGGCGGGGCGCGGTCGGCGTCGCGGCCGGACGTGCGGATGCGGCGGCCGGTGTGACCGGCTGCCGCGGGCGGGACGGGGCGGCCCCCGGCTGGACCGGCGGCTGGAGGAGAGACGGCAGGGACGACGACAGAGAAGGCGGGGACGGCGCCAGTGCCGGCGCCGCCTGGAGAGGGATCGCGGGCTGAGGGGGCGGCGCGGGAGCGGGCGCGGGTGACGGCTGTGCCGGGGTGGCCGACAGGTTCGCCAGGGGGCCGCTCGGGGAGCCGTCCAGGATCGACGGTGAACGGGTGCTCGTGAAGGTCGGGTTCTGCCAGGTGGCCAGCCGGCCGCCGAACCCGGAGTCGGCGACGCCCGCCGCCGTACGGGACGCCGTCGCCCGTTGGATGGGCGGCAGCCCGGGCCAGGCGGACGGCACCCGCACGGCCGGCGCCGCGACGGCACCCGACGCACCACCCTCGTCGGCCGGTACCCCGGTGTTCGTCGCAGCCGTGTCCTCGCGGTCCCCGCGTCGTGCGCCGCGGAATCGGTCCAGCAGCCCCACGCGTCAGCCCTCCGTCCCGCCCCGGGTCACCAGGGAGCCGATCTGGTCCGTCCAGCGGCGACGGTCGTGGTGTTCGAGGTCCAGGATGTCGTCCAGGGACCAGTGGAAGTGGTAGGCGACGTACGCGATCTCCTCGTGCAGTCGGTCGGTCGCGTACGTCACGATTCCCCCAGGCGGCTCCCGCCCAGTTCCACCTCGAAGGGCTCCGCGCAGTGCGGGCACTCCACCGAGGCGCGGGTGTGGCCCTCGGCGTTGATCTGGCGGTAGAAGTCCTGCAGGAACGCCAGGTCGGAGGCGAACATGTTCTCCACCACCCCGTCGTGGACCAGGGGCAGCGTGCCGAGGCGGGTGATGACCCGGCCCAGCAGGACCACCGACAGGTACGCGGGGTTCTCCTGGACGCGGATGTCCCGGAGCGGGACGAGTTCGTCGCGCGCCGTCGCGAGGCGCATCACGCCGTCGCGGTGGACGGTGCCCGCCTCGTCGACATAGCCGCGCGGCAGCTCGAAGGGAAACTCCGTCTGCAGTCGCTGCTGCACCGGCGCCGGCGCGGGCGCCGCCGACGGCAGCGGGGCGGCCTCCTGAGGCTGCTCCGCTCCCGCCACCGGCCCCCGTACTGCCGTACGCCGCATTACTCGATGACCAGTTCTTCGAACGTGATCGTCACGGTCTCGGTCAGCGCGGACGCCTCGCCCGCCTTCACGGTGCTGGTGTCGATCTTGCTGCACCAGGCGTTGCGCATGTTGTACCGCTTGACCGGGTTGTTCTGGTAGTCCATCACCATGATCGTGGCGTTCTTGCGGGCGGTGCCCATGACGCCGTTGATCGACTCGGTGATCCACTGGTTGAACGCGGCGGACTGGGTCATACCGCGCACGACCGTGCAGGTGCCGGCCTTCTTCACGCCCGGCAGCTTCTTGGTGACCGGCTTGCCCTGCGACGAGACCTGCTGGTACTCGATGACGTCCTGCTCGAGACTGAGACCGCTGACCTCGGCGAGGTACTCGACCATCACGCCGTCGATCTGCAGGCCGAAATTGTGCGAAGTAAGGGCGTCACCCGGCTGGAGACTCATCTGACTTTCCTTCTAGGGGAGTTGAGGAGGGGATACGGAGACGGAGTGGGCCTACTCCTCCAGCTCCCCGCTCCCGCTGGAGAACTGCGCCAGCCGGAAGATCACGAACTCGGCCGGCTTGACCGGGGCGATGCCGATCTCGCACACCACCCGGCCGACGTCGACCGACTCCGTCGGGTTGGTCTCCTCGTCACACTTGACGTAGAACGCGTCCTCGGGCTTGGCGCCGAAGAGGGCGCCCGCGCGCCACTCGTTGACGAGGAACGCGGAGACGTTGCGCCGGATCCGGGCCCACAGAGCGTGGTCGTTCGGCTCGAACACCACCCACTGGGTGCCGATCAGGATCGACTCCTCCAGGTAGTTGAAGTACCGGCGGATGTTCAGGTAGCGCCAGGCCGGGTCGGAGGACAGCGTGCGGGCGCCCCAGATGCGGATGCCGCGGCCCGGGAAGGCACGGATGCAGTTCACGCCGATGGGGTTGAGCAGGTCCTGCTCGCCGCGGGTGATCTGGATCTCCAGGTCCACCGCGCCGCGGATGACCTCGTTCGCCGGGGCCTTGTGGACGCCGCGCTCGGAGTCGTTGCGGGCCCAGACGCCGGCCACGTGACCGCTCGGCGGGACCAGACGGGCCTGGCCGGTGGCCGGGTCGAAGGACTTGATCCAGGGGTAGTACAGGGCGGCGTACTTGGAGTCGTAGCCGGCCGTCTCCTGGCGCCAGACGCGGATCTGGCGGGCGTTCAGACCGGGCGGCGGGTCGATGATCGCGACACGGTCGCCCATCAGCTCGCAGTGCGCGATCAGGCCGAGCTGGACGGCCTTGACGGCCTCCAGGTCGATCGCGCCGCGCTGGTAGGCGGCCATCAGGTCGGGGACCGCGACCATGGAGATCTCGTCGACGGCCTCCAGGCCGCCGAAGCCGGTGCGGTCGGAGCTGTCGCCCAGGTACTGCGCCGGGCCGGCGGACCCGGCCTCGCCGGAGGACGACGGTACGGCGGGGGCGGCGGACGCGGCCGACGGCAGTGCGACCGTCTGGTTGTCCGGGCGGGCCAGCTGCGCGGCGGGCGCGGCCTCGGCCACGGTGATGAGCTTGGAGCGCTCCTTCACCTGCGTGACGACGTAGGAGCGGTTGCCCTTCTTGGCCGACACGTCGAAGGTCTCGACCGGCTGGTCGCCGTCCTTGACGATCAGCTTGAACCGCTCGGCGGGGCCCTCGCCCTCCGCGTCCGCGACCTCCACGCTCAGGTTGCCGGGCGCCACGGCCGTCACGGTGAACGTGCCGAGCTGCTTGGGCTCACCGGCGGGCAGCGCGGCGGGGGCGGCCGAACCGGTCACCGCGGACGGGGACTTGGCGTCGCCGGACGCACCCGCGGAGGAACCGCCGACCCGGACGACGTAGGCGGCCGAACCGCCGTTGTTGAAGAAGCCGTAGACGGAGTGCGCCAGGTAGTACCCGTCGGTGAAGTCACCGAACGCCGCCACGTACTGGGTCCAGTTGGTCACCAGCGTCGGCTCGTTGAGGGGGCCGGTCGGGGCGAGCCCGACGAAGGCCGCCACCGAGGTGCCCACCCCCTCGATCGGGCGGGAGCCGCTGGCCACCTCCTCGACGTATACGCCGGGCGACAGGTAGGACGGCATGCTGTGCTCTCCTCGGGGTACGCGTCAGGACGTTCTCACCGTCACGCGCGAAGCGCGTCGGCCGAAACGTCCCCCGGTGCACATCCCGGGGCAGAGTCGTTGCCCGCCGGGGCACCTCCGACCCGGGCGGACCGCGCCCGCGCGCCCCGCCTGCCTTCCGCCTTCCGCCCTGTTGCCGCCCTGTTGCCGTCTGCTTGCCGTGGAGCGCCCGGCCGGGAGCGGCTGTCACCGTCACCGCCGGTCCGGCGTGCACGGCAGCGCTCCGGGGGCACGCGTCGGCGTACTTCCGGCCGGGAGGGCAGCCGGAGCGGCCCTGGCGGGCATCCGCTCTGCCCCCTGTCCTCTGACCTCCCCCGGCTCCGTCACCGTAGCGTCGGTGCGTGAGCCTGTGGACTTCCCTCGAACCAGCCTCCGTCACGGTCGACCCCGGCAGCCGGGCGACCGTCCGACTGCGGGTGCGCAACACCGGTGACGTCGTCGACGAGTACCGCTTCGAGCCCGTCGGACCGACCGCGCCCTGGACGACGGTGGAGCCGCAGACGCTCCGGCTGTACCCGGGGACGACGGGCACGGTGGAGCTGACCTTCGCCCCGCCCCGGACCTCGGACGCGACGGCGGGCCCCAACCCGTACGCGGTGCGGATCACCCCGACCGAGCATCCGGACGCCGTCACGGTCCCGGAGGGCAACCTGACGATCACCCCGTTCACGGAGGTGCGCGCCGAACTGGTGCCGCCGACCGTGAAGGGCCGCTTCCGGGGCCGTCCGCGTCTCGCGATCGACAACCTCGGCAACACCAAACTCACCGCCTCCCTCAGCGGCAGCGACAACGGCGACCGGCTCGGCTACGAACTCCAGCCGGGGAACGTGCAGATCGAGCCGGGGCGCGCGGTGTTCGTGAACACCACGCTGCGGCCCCGGCAGATCATCTGGTTCGGGTCGAAAGAGGAACACCCCTACAGCCTGGCGGTGCGCCGGTCGGGGGAGCAGCCGCTGTCGGTGGACGGCACGTACGTGCAGCGCGGGTTCCTGCCGAGGTGGCTGGCGACGGCGCTCAGCATCTGCGTGGCCCTCACGATCGCCTTCGTGATGATCTGGCTGTCCTACAAGCCGCAGGTGACCAGTGCGGCGAAGGAGCGGCTCGTGGAGGCCGGCGCCACCGCGCTGCCCGAACCCTCCCCGACGGCCCCGAGCGCGCCCCCGGCGGCCGAGACCAGTGCGCCCGCCGCACCGGTCGTGCCCCAGGACACCAGCGGGGCCGGCAGCGGGAGCGGCAGCGGCAGCGGCAGTGGCAGTGGCAGCGGAAGCGGGAGTTCGACGACCACGGCGCCCGCCAAGCCGAAGCAGCTGACCGCCGCTCAGAAGGTGGCGCAGGTCGCCGCGAACAGCGACGGCCGGCACATCTGCTACCGCGCCTACGTGGCCGACCGCGGCTGGCAGGACCCGGTGTGCGACGGCGCCATCGCGGGCACGACCGGCAAGGGCCTGCCCATCAAGGCCCTCAACATCGCCACGGCGGGAACGAAGGGCCTCTCCGGCAACGGTGCCCATGTCGTCGAGGGTTGGTACACCGGCGGCAAGTGGTCGAGCGCGGCCGACGGCGCCGACATGTACATCGGCCAGACGAAGGAGGCCGTCTCGCCGATGGAGGGCTTCACCATCGGGCTGGGGGACGGTTCCTCCGTCTGCCAGAACACCAACATCAAGGACAAGGGCTGGCGGGGCATCGGCTGCTCGGATCCCAACGCGACGCAGAAGTGGGTCTACGGCGGCAGCCCGATGGACTGGAAGCTCCAGCTGGAGGCGGTCCGCTTCACCGTGTGAGGACCCGGCCAAAATCACCCTATCGAGTGTCACCTGTCCGACTGCCCACATGAGTCGGGGGTGTGCCTGATATGCCTTGCATCTCATCATTCGTAGTCCATTGCTGTGGCACGTGCGTATGGGAGATACATGGCCGTCGGATCCATCACGGTGCGCGTCGGGGAGAGCGAACTCCTCGTGGAGACGGCGCAGGTCGCCGGGACACAGCCGACCTCGCGCGCCGGTGACACCGCGGAGAGGGTGCGCGAGGCCTTCCTCCGGGCCCAGAACGCGATCGTGGAGATCGCCGCGTCCACCATGGAGGTGCTCGAAGGAGCAGGGCGGAGAGCCGCCAGGCCCGATGCGATGGAGGTGGAGTTCGGGCTGAAGTTCTCCGCCAAGGGCAACGTCATCGTCGCGGGCTCGGCGGGTGAGGCCACGCTGCGGGTGAAGCTGACCTACCAGCGGAGCGTCGGCACGGGGTCCACCGGGGCGTGAGGTGAACGCCCCCCACCCGTCCGCCTCGCTTCGCGTACCTGGATACCTCGGCAGGGTCCTGGATCCTGAACTCGCCGCCGTCGGGACCTGCTTCCAGGCCTCGCCCGGGATCCTGGTCACCGCATGGCACGTGCTGGAAGGCATCGGCGCGCACCACCTCGGCGCCGAGGTCGGGATCGATCCTCTCGCCGGCGGCGGAGCCTTCCACGGCGAGGTCGCGGCACTCGACGCGGTGCACGACCTGGCGGTGATCCGCGCACCGGAGGCACTGGCCGCGTCGGTCGCCGGATGGAGCCGCAGCGACGACCAGCGGGTCGCCACCGACCTGGTGATCACCGGCGCGCCCGAGGTGCACGACGTCCACGAGTACCGCTACCTGGACGCGCGCGGGACGTGGGAGGGCACGACGCTGCGCGACGAAGTGCCACTGGGGCGGGCGAAGGCCCCGGACGTGCTTCCCGGAATGAGCGGCGCACCGGTCCGCCGCGCCGACGACGACCTGGTCATCGGTGTCCTGTCCGCTCGCTACAACAGCGTGGACGGATGGTTGCGGCACACCGTGTGGATCCCCCGCACCGAGGACCTCGCCCCGCTGCTCCAGGGGATCCGGCCCATGGTCTTCAGCCCCCGGCGGCCGCCGCCTCCGCCCGCCCCGCCCCGCCCGCTTCCCCCGGCCGCCGCCGATGCCCTGTCCGAGTTGCACCTGGCGGTGAAGAAGGACATCAGCGACCGGGTGCGGACACAATGGCTGCACCGGCCGGAGCCGCTGACCCTGCGCTGGCAGGACCGGACCGAGATGTTCCCCGCCCGGGCCGGTCTTCCCACCGGCACGGCGCGCTCCCTGGCGGGGGAGCTGACAGCGCACACCGGGAACGAGCTCGCGGCGACCTGGCTGGCCCGGATCCTTCTGGCCGAAGGCCCCCGGCATCTCGTCGTCCTCGGGGAGGCGGGAGCCGGCAAGACGACCCTGGCCGTCCTGCTCGTACGGGCCCTGCTCGAGGAGCCGAACGTGGTGCCCGTGCTGGTCTCGGTGGCGGGCTGGGACCCCGGCGAACCCGATGAGCCGGGCCCGACCGTCGAGGACGATCCGGCGGTTCCGCCCCGCGGGCGCGACGCGCGAGCCGGCGGAGGCGAGGAGTTCACCGCCTGGTTCGCCCGCCGCATCACGGAGATCTGCCCGACCATCAGGGCACACTGCGACCCCACGGACCTGTTCCCCGCCTCCGAACTGCTTCCCGTCCTCGACGGCCTGGACGAGATGCCGCGGCACCTGCGGGCCGCGGCGATCGCCCACCTCGACGGACTCGACCACCGGCTGGTCCTGACCAGCCGGAGCGCCGAGTTCGAGGAGGCGAGTGCCAGGGGCGTCCTGTCACAGGCCCGCGGCATCGAGATCGAGCGCGTCCGGCCCGAGGACGCCGTTCGCTATCTGACCGGCCGGGACCGCGAGAACGAGCGGCACCGCTGGCAGAAAGTGCGGCACGCGATCGAGCACGGGGAGGGCCCGCTCGCCGAGGTGCTCTCCACCCCGCTGATGATCTCGCTGGCCAGAAAGGCCTACGACGGCCCGAACACCCGTCCGGCCGAACTCGCCGAGTCGGGCCACACGGCCACGGTCAAGCGAACCCTTCTGCGCCGGTATCTGACGTCGGTCTATCCCGTGCCGGCCGAGCACCGCCGTGCCGCCCGATGGCTGACCTTCCTCGCCCGCGAGATGCGGCGCAGCCAGGGCCGGGACCCGGACTTCTACTGGTGGCGGCTGGCACGCGCGGTCCCCCGGCCGGTGATCGCCCTGCTGTACACCCTCTCCGCGGCCGTTCTCGGGGCGGGTGCGGGATGGCTCTGCGCTGCTCTCGGCGAGGAGTCCCGCCCCCTTGTCCCGGTCCTGCTCGCCGGGGCCGCGGCCGGCGGGTTCCTGGGCTCGCTGTCCGGCGTGATCGCGGGACGGACGGCACATACGAGGCCTCCGCCACCCCGCCCGCCCTTCCGCGCCGTGGTGGTGTCCAGCCTGCGTGACGCGCTGAGTGCCGCTGCCGTGACCTGCGCGCTGATCGCCGTGCTGCTTCTGGGACTGTATGCGGCCGCGCCGTCCGAGGCCGCCGTCATCAACCACGCGCTGTGGGAATGGTGGGCGGACCTGCTGGACAACGAGTACGAAGAGGCGGCGACGCTGGGTGTCTACCTGATGGTCGGCATCGGGTGCGCCGTCGTCGGCACGATGCTGGACGCGGCGCGCCACGGCGCCCCCCATCACAGCGCGCCTCGGACCGCCGATCTGCTGCCCGCGCTGGCGCCCGCGTTCGGGGTCGGCGCCCTGGTGGATGTACCGGTTGTCGCGGTGGCCGTGGCCGGCGGCATGCGCGCGGACGAGACCGCGGCGGCGTGCCTGGTGCTGGCCTCCGCCGTCGCCGTGGCACTCGGGCTGGGACGCTGGCTGGCCCGGCCGCTGACCCCCGACGAGGAACGCTCACCGGCGTCCGTCCTGCGCGCCGACCGCAGGGCCACGCTGATCATCGCCGGGGTGCCGGGCGCCGTGGTGACAGCCGTGGTCTCGGGCATCGTGCTGGCGACCGGCGATCCCTTGACGACCGCGGCCGCCACAGGTGTCGCGTTCGGGGCGGGCATCGCGCTCACGGTCGGCTACGGCTCCGGCTCCGCGTGGATCACCTTCGTCCTCGCACACGCCTGGCTGACCGCTTGGAGAAGGGTGCCGGCGCGCCTGTTCCGGGCCCTGCGCGGCGCGCAGGAGGCAGGAGTTCTGCGGCCGGCGGGCGCGGCCCACCAGTTCCGTCACGACGAGGTACGGGAACATCTCGCCCTTGCCGGCGAGCGCACCGATGCCCCGACGGCGGTGACCGCCCGGTCGCCCGAGCCCGGCGGCGCTCGGTTCACCGGGCACCCGCTGTTCCGTTCGCCCTGGCTCAGCGGCGCCGCCCGGTGTTCCGCGGTCCTCGTCGCGACCGGATCTCTCGTGGGGGCTTCGCTGTACATACGGTCGGGAGCCGTCGGCGACGTCTATCCGCTTCCCGGCAGCCTTTCGGTGGTGTCCGGCCTGTGTTTCTCACCGGACGGCACATACCTCGCCGTGGCCGAGCACGACCGTACGCGGCCGCGGATCTTTCGTGTCGCCGATCACCGGGCCGTCGCCGACTCCGGTGCTGTCCTCCCGGGTGACTCGATGGCCGTCATCGCCTGCGACCGTGACAGCGGCACCGTGGTCACCGGTGGAGCGGACGGAACAGTTCGGCGCTACGACTTCGCGACCGGCCGCCGGACCGGTCCGCGCGCCGCGGACGTGCCGCAGGCGACACAGGCGCATTCCTTCGGAGAGGCACTGAGCCCCGCCCAGGGCCTCCTGGCGATCGGCACCATCGAAGAGGACAACACCGAGATCACCGTCTGGGACATGGACTCGCGGCGCGTGTTCACCTTGGACACGCACGAGGACAATCCCTACCTCCTACTGGCGCTGAGTCCGACCGAACAGCTCCTGGTGAGCGTGGACAGCAGGGGGCGTGTCTGGCTGTGGGACCTTCGCGACCCGCACCCGAGCCCTGTCGCGCTCCAGGAAGGCCTGAGCGGAGTGAGAGGCTTGGCGTTCGGCCAGGACGGCACGACGTTGGCCACGACCGGACCGGGCAGGCAGGTACGGCTATGGAATGTCCACACCAAGAAGGTCACCGCGTCCCTGACCGAGCGTGACTCGGTGGGCCAAATCGCGATCAGCCCGCAGGGCGACCTCGCCGTGGGGGACTACTCGGGCAACGTGCGCGTCTGGAGTCTCCGTAGCCGCCCGTACGCCGTCAAGGCCACCCTCCCTGTCGGCGATGTCGGTGGCATGATCATGGCTTTCAGCGGCGACGGCCACACCCTGGCCACCGCGAACTGGCACACCGACCTGACACTGTGGTCACTGCCGTGACCGGACGCCGGTCAGGGCAAGCCCGGACGGTCCCGGAGGGCACTCGCTCTGCCCCGGGGCCTCTGATCCGGTGGCCGTGCTCACCGTAGCGTCGGGACGTGACTCTGTGGACTTCTCTTGAACCGGCCTCCGCGTCAGTGGACCCCGGCGGCATCACGACCGTCCGGCTGAGGGTGCGCAACACCGGTGACGTCGTCGACGAGTACCGCTTCGAGCCGGTCGGGGCCATCGCGCCCTGGACGACGGTGGAGCCGCAGACGCTCCGGCTGTACCCGGGGACGACGGGCACGGTGGAGCTGACGTTCGCCCCGCCCCGGACCTCGGACGCGACGGCGGGCCCCAACCCGTACGCGGTGCGGATCACGCCGACCGAGCATCCGGACGCGGTCACGGTCCCGGAGGGCAACCTGACGATCACCCCGTTCACGGAGGTGCGCGCCGAGTTGGTGCCGCCGACCGTGAAGGGCCGTTTCCGGGGCCGTCCGCGTCTCGCGATCGACAACCTCGGCAACAGCAGGGTCACCGCGTCCGTCGCGGGGGCGGACCTTGGCGACAACCTGGGGTACGAGTTCCGGCCGGGGAACGTGCAGATCGAGCCGGGGCGCGCGGTGTTCGTGAACACCACGCTGCGGCCCCGGCAGATCATCTGGTTCGGGTCGAAGGAGCAACGGCCGTACGCGCTGACCGTGCAGCGGTCGGGGGAGCAGCCGCTGTCGGTGGACGGCACGTTCGTGCAGCGCGGGTTCCTGCCGAGGTGGCTGGCGACCGCGCTGAGCATCTCGGTGGCCCTCGCCATCGCGTTCGTGATGATCTGGCTGTCGTACCGGCCGACGGTGACCAGCGCGGCGAAGGAGCGGATCGTGGAGGCAGGCAGCACCGCGCTGCCCAGTCCCTCGGTGTCCGCGCCGTCCGCGCCGAAGACCGACTCCTCCGCCGCGGCCCTGCCCGAGCCGCCGGCCGCCTCCACGCCGGTGGCGAAGGACGACACCGGCGGGTCGGGGTCGGGGGAGTCGTCCGGCTCCGGCTCCGGGTCCGGTTCCGGTGGCGGCGGCGGTTCCAGCGACGACAAGGACACGACGCCCGCCGAGGTGGCCGGTCAGCTGATCATCGGGCAGGGCTCCAACCGCTGCATCGACGTCACCGACGCCCAGGACGGCACGGGCAAGGACGGCACCCCGCTGCAGATCCTGGACTGCGCGAGCACCGCCAACCAGAAGTGGGACTTCCGCAGCGACGGCACGGTCCGCTCCGTCGGGTTCTGCATGGACGTGGCGTGGGGCTCGAAGGACGACGGCGCGGTCATCCAGATCGCCCGGTGCAGCGGCAACCCCGCCCAGCAGTTCGTGCTGAGCCAGCAGGGCGACCTGGTCAACCCGCAGGCGAACAAGTGCGTGGACGTCAAGGACAACGGCACCGGCAACGGCGCGAAGCTCCAGCTGTGGACCTGCTCGGGGACCCCGAACCAGAAGTGGCGGGTGGAGTAGTCAGGGGGAGCGATCGCCGTAGCCGGGCTACCAGTTGGCCTCGCCCGGCACCAGGCGGCCCGCCTTGCGGTACTCGCGGCGGGCCCCTTCCAGCAGGTCGCCGTCGCCGACCGGCTCGTCCCGTCCGGCGGCCAGGTAGGCGGCGGTGACCACCGCGCTGCGGATGGAGCCGCCGGCGAGTTCGAAGTCGCGGGCCAGCGGGGCCGGGTCGACGTCCGCGGCGCGCGGCACGTGGGCCAGGCCGTGCCGCCACAGGGCGAGGCGCTGCTCCTTGCCGGGGAACGGGAAGTCGACCACCAGGTCCAGCCGGCGGGTGAACGCCTCGTCGATGTTGGCGCGCAGGTTGGTGGTGAGCAGCGCGATGCCGTCGAAGGACTCCAGGCGCTGCAGCAGGTAGGCGCTCTCCATGTTGGCGTACCGGTCGTGCGAGTCCTTCACCTCCGACCGTTTGCCGAAGACCGCGTCGGCTTCGTCGAAGAGCAGCACGGCGTCGGTGCGGTCGGCCTCGGTGAAGATGCGTTCGAGGTTCTTCTCGGTCTCGCCGACGTACTTGTCGACGACGGAGGAGAGCTGGACGACGTAGAGGTCCAGGCCGAGTTCGGCGGCGACGACCTCGGCGGACAGGGTTTTCCCGGTCCCGGACTCGCCCGCGAACAGGCCGAGGACGCCTCTGCCCCGGCCGCCGCCCGCGCTGAGCCGCCAGTCGCCGAGGACGCGGTCGCGGTGGCGGGCGCGCAGGGCGAGTTCGTGGAGCTGGGCGAGGGGCCGGTCGGGCAGGACGAGGTCCGTCCAGTCGACGTCGGGGCGGATGCGGCGGGCGTGCCGTTCCAGGCCGGACGCGGACTGCTGGCGGGCGGCGAGGCGTACGTGGTCGGCGGTGAGGGGGCCGCCCTCGAAGGCGGCGAGGGAGCGGGCGGCCCGTGCGGCGCGGGCGACCCGGTCGCCGCCGAGGCGGTAGGGGGCGACGGTGGCAGCCAGGTCGAAGTCGTCGCCCGCGGATCCGAGTTCGGTCTCCCAGGCGGCGGTGCCGCCGGCCCGGCGGCGCGGGGCGTCCAGGACCAGGGGGTCGTGCGGGGACCAGTGGGGGTCGTAGGGGCGCGGGTCGCTGAGCAGGACGGTGACGTCGGGTGCGGCGGTCAGCGCGGCGACGAGCGGGGCGGGCTGCTCGGGGAGTCCGGAGACGACGACCGCCCGTCCGGTGAGGCGGGCCTCGCGCAGGAGGCCCGGGAGGTGGCCGGCGGGGCCGGTGAAGCGCAGGGCCTCGACGCCGGCCGCGTGCAGGGCGGTGGCGACGGCGGCGAGGCCGTCGCCCTCGCGGTGCTCACGGAGGTAGACGGTGAGGGGGCCGTGCGTGACCCGGCCGGCCAGCCGGTGGGCGAACTCCTCGGCGGGCAGGGGCCGCGGCAGCGGGTGCAGATGGCCGTCCAGGGCGGCGTCCGGGGTGTCGTCGCCCAGGAGGTGGGCGAGGAGCCGGTCGGGAACGCGCAACGTGCGGGACAGGAAGGGCCGTTCGGGCTCCTCGAGTTCCAGCAGGCCGAGTGTGCACAGCGGCGCCGCGGGGTGCAGGCGGGCGCGGGCGGCCGCGTGGTGGGCGGGAACCCCGCACAGGTCGAGGGCGAGGCCGGTCGTCGCGCGGCGCCTGCTGACGTCGTCGTTGAGGTACCCGTACAGCGGCTCGAAGGAGCGGTCCAGGTCGGGGGCGAGGGCGATCAGGAGGACGGAGACGTCGAGTTCGGTGAGGGACAGGCGGTGGGCGAGCGCGGTGAGGCGGTCGGCGGGCGCGATGGGGGAGTCGTCCGCCGGGGGGCCGGGAAGCCCCGCTTCCCGGTGCAGCAGGTGCCGTACGGCTTCCTCGGAGAGGTACAGGCCGCGCAGCGGGTCCCCGGCCGTGGGGTCGCCGGCGGCGCGCTGTTCGACGAGGACGGCGACCCGCTCGCGCAGTTCGGCGAGCCGGGCGAGCAGCGCGAGCGTCGGGTCGGCGGCCGTGACCGGCGCGGTCATCGGCCCGACTCGCGGGCGGCGCGGGCGGCCGCGACCTGGTGCGGACGGTGGGCCCGTTCGCCGTCCTGGGGCGGGTCGTCGTCGAGGCCGCCGACGCGGACGACCGCGCCCTCGGTGACCGGCGGCCCGGCGTCGTACTCGGGGTACGCCGGGAAGGGTGCCGTGACCACCAGGTCCAGGGAGGGTTTGAGCTCGCCGCCCAGCGCGGACCAGATCTCGGCGAGGGACCGCGACTCGGTCTGTACGCCCGCCACGCTCACCGGCACGGCCAGCCCCAACGCGCCCAGTGCGCCGGGGAGTTCCTCGGCGGTGAGCATCTCGCGCGGGATGAGGTTCGCCAACACGGCCGACAGCAGCCGGTGTTCGTCCTGCGGGGTCTTCGTCCAGGCGGTCACGAGGTACGACAGCCGGAACCAGCGCGGTGGCTGACGCCGTTTCACCACGACGTCCCGCTCGTCGCGCAGTGCGACCTGGCCGCGCTGGCGGCGGGCCACGTCCTCGCGGATGTCGTACAAGTAGGCGTTCACCACGGGGGCGTTGCGCCGGGCCGCCCAGTCGCGGGTGGGGGCGTCGAAGGACACGTCGATGCCCGAGCCGGTCAGCGCGCCGCCGCCGAGCAGGCCCTTGAGGACCTCGTCGACCTCGTGGATCACCGTCGCGCTCCTCAATCGCCTTGCCGCGGAGCCGCTTTCACCCGCCGCGGAACCGTCCTCACCGATCGTGCCTCCGGCAGGGCGGGTTCCGCACGCGCGCCGGGGTCGAGGGGTGGGCAGGGCGCGCTGCCCGCGTGTCCTCCTTCGAGTGCCCGTTCGGTCAGATGTAGCCTTCCCGGAGGGCATATGCCACGGCGTGTGCCCGGTTCCTCAGATGCAGGCGGGTCGTGAGTCCGTGCATCACGTTCTTGACGGTTCGTTCGGAGTAGGACAGCTTGCTGGCGATCTCCCCGGTGTCGAGGCCCTCGGCGACCAGGCGCAGGACGTCCACCTCTCGTGGCGCGAGGCCCAGCGAGGGCGCGCCCGGGCGCCCCGCCGCGCCCCGGTGCAGCGTGCCGACCTGGCTGATCAGCCGGCCGAGCAGATCGGAGGGCAGGTCGCCGTCGCCGCGGGCGGCCGCCAGGACCGCCTGCACCAGCCGGTGCGCGGTGGCCTCGCGGCGCCAGACGATCGCCCCGACCCCGCACTCGATGACGTCCAGCAGTTCGGTCTCGCGGATCGTGCCCACGACGAGCACCGCACGGGTGCCTTCGGTGCGCACGATCCGGCGCAGCCGGGCGAGCGCCGTCTCGTCGAGGGTGTCCTCGATGAGCAGCGCGACCGTGCCGGGGGCGGGAGTCGGCTCCTCGCGGACCTCGATCTCGGGGCGCCCGCGCAACTGGCTCGCGGCACCCTCGCGGGAGATCGGGTCGGGCGCCAGGACGGAGACGGCGACCCGCCGCCTGGCGGGCGCGGCACCGGTGCCGGTGCCGGATATGACGACGGCGGCCGGCGTGGTGCCGGTGTCGGTGGTCCGGGGTGAGTTGAGCAACCGTATCCCCTATGGTCACGGGCCCGCGGCAGGCGGGAACCAGCGGCGGGTGGGTCTGATTCGGACTTCTGGGACCCCTGTGGTCAAGACTTCTGGGACCTGCGCGGGCGGCGCAATCGTGGAGCACCACGAGGCGAACCACGAGAGCAACGGGGAGACAACCACGGGGTGCGAGCATCACCGCAGGTCAACTGGGAGTTCGAGAGCCGTGGGAGGGACAGTCGTGAGCCTCGCCACAACAGCCCCGCGGCGGCATGGACATCACCGCATCGAACCGTGCATGTCGGATCCATCAGACATATGTGTGGGCAGGAGGCAGGGATGACCGGACCGTTGCGGGAGCGCGACGACACGCAGGCACTGCTCGCCGCGGAGGTGGAGCGGGCCCGCGCCGGCGCCGGCCGACTGGTCCTGCTGCGCGGGGCCACCGGCACCGGCCGCTCCGCCGTGCTGGAGGCCGCCGCGGCCCACGCGGCCGCCCGCGGCCTGCGCGTGCTGCGCGCCCGCTGCTCCCCGGAGGACTTCTCCGTACCCTTCTCCGCGGTCCTCCAGCTCCTCGGCCCCGTACCCGAGTTCACGGGAGAGGTGGCACCCGGCGAGGACGACCGCGGGAGCGCGGCCCGGCTGTGGCGGCTGCTGCGCTCGCAGACCACCGAGGGCCCGGTGCTGATGGCGGTCGACGACGTCGACCTCGCCGACGACGCCTCCCGCCGCTGGCTGCTGGAGGCGGCCCGCCGGGTCGACCGATTACCTCTCCTGATCGTCGCGACCGAGCGCAGCCAGTACGACATCGATGCCACCCCCGCAGGACTCACCCACGCCCTCAGCCCGTCCCTGATCCGCACCCACACGCTCGCCCCGCTCACCGACGACGCGGCGGCGGAGCTGGTCCGTGCCGCCTTCCCCACGGCCCGGCCGCGCTGGACGGCGGACTGCCTGCGCGCCGCCGCGGGCAGCCCCCTCCTGCTGCACGCCCTCCTCGACGACCTCGCAGGCGCCCCGCCCGCCCCGGCCGTACCGGAGGCGTGCGCCGCGCTGTACCCGGGCTCCTACCCGGCCGCCGTCACCTGGTGGCTGGACCGCGCCGGGCCCGCCACGACCGAGGTGGCGCGGACGCTCGCGGCACTGGAGCGGGCGGACGGAGCGGAAACCTACGACTCCCACTTCCGCCTCGCCCTGCTCCTCGCCGACGCCTGCGACGCCGACCCCACCCGGGTCTCCGGCTGGATCACCGCGATGACCCGGCTGGGCCTGCTGCGCACCGACGCCTCGGGCACCCCCCGCTACGCCCACCCCCTCCTGCGGGACGCCGTACTCGCCGGCTGGCCCGTCGCCCGCCGGCAGGACGCCTACCGCACGGTCGCCGAGGCGATGCTGCGACGGGGCGACGGGGCGGAGGCCGTGGCCCGGCAGCTGCTGCGCAGCACGCCGGTGGGCCTGCCCTGGGCGCTGCGCGTGCTGCGCGACGCGGTCACCGTCGCCGTGCGCGAGGCCCGCCCCGCCGACGCCGTCAACTATCTGCGCCGCGCCATCCAGGAACCCCTCCCCGACGACCTGCGCCAGCGGCTGCTGACCGAACTGGGCTCGCTCGAGTACGTCTGCGCCGACACCGGGGCCGGAATCCCCCGGTTCACCGAGGCGCTCGACCTGCCCGCCGCACCCCGCGACCGGGTCCGTACCGCCATCGCGCTCGGCACCGCGCTCGCCGGACGCGGCGAGGTCCGTACGGCGGTGGAGATGCTGAGCCGGCTGGAGTCGGGCCTCACCGACCAACCCGACCTGGCCCGCACCCTGCAGACCGCGTCCGCGCTGCTGTCCGACCAGGACCAGACCGTCCGCCAGGAGGCCTACCGCCGGCTCACCGAGACCGTCGAACTCTCCCCGGAACTGGTCGGCGCGTCCGGCCGCGCCCTGCTCGTGCGGTACGCGGCGACGGCCGGCGCCATCTCCGCCGAGGAGGCGATGCGCCGGCTGCGCACCCTGCTCGAGGAGCCCTCCGACCCGCTCGCCGAGCCCTTCCTGCTGGGCACGGCCGCGGCGGTCGCCCAGTGGGCCGACGAACTCGACGAGGCGCAGCGCCTGGTGGAGCGCGGCCTCGCCGGACAGCAGGCCTCGCTGCTGCACCCCATGAAGCAGGCCCTGCTGGACACCAGGTCCGACATCGCGGCAGCCCGAGGCCAGTACGAGACTCTCGTGGCCCAGCGCCCCGCGTCCCGGGGCGGCCCGTCGAACGCCGACGCGCACGCCCTGATCGCCCTGGTCGAGACGAGCCGCATCCAGGAGGCCCGCCGGCTCGCCGACGCGTTCGACCTGCGCGACACCCAGGACTCCTGGGAGCTGAACCGCTTCCTCTACGCGCGGGGAGTCCTCCGCTTCACCGAGGGCGACGTCCCCGGCGCCCTCCACGACTTCCTGGAGTGCGGCCGCCGCCAGTCGGCCCGCGCCGTCCTCAGCCCGGTCATCACCCCGTGGCGTACGGCGGCCGCGGAGTGCCGGCTCGCCCTGGGCAACCCCCGGGAGGCACTGACCCTGGCCGAGGAGGAACTACGGCTGGCCCGCGTCTGGAACACCCCGCGCACGATGGGCCGCGCCCTGCGCGTCCTGGGCCGGGCGGTCCGGGGCCGGCGCGGACTGGAGCTCGGCGCGGAGGCGGTGCGGATACTGCGGGACTCCCCGGCCCAGGAGGAGTTCGTCACCTCCCTCCTCGCCCATGGCTTCCAGCTGACCGTCACCGGCGAGCGGGGCCGGGGCCGCGACCACCTCCGGGAGGGCGCCGAACACGCCGAACGCATCGGCAGCACCCGCCTGCTGGCCTACGCCGACGAAGCCCTGCGCACCGCCGGCGCCCGCCGCACCACCCCCACCCGCACCGGCTCCACCGCCCTCACCGCCAGCGAACGCCGCATAGCGGAACTGGCCGCCGACGGCCGCACCAACATCGAGATAGCGGAACTGCTCCACGTGGCCCGCCGCACCGTGGAGACCCACCTGACCAGCGCCTACAAAAAGCTGGGCATCCGCAGAAGGGGGGAGCTGCGGGGGGTGCTGGAGGGGTGAGCGCCCCACCGGCCGCACCGGACCGGGACCGCGGTTCCGGCTCGCCCGGGAAGGCACGTTCGGCCCATTGCCCGGGACGACCGGAAGACTGCCTTCGCAGGTGCCCGTCGCCCCCTGTACCGAGGTGGGACGGACGGATATACAGGCCATTGCTCGCATGACGATTGGAGGGCGGGTTCGTGGCGGCTCGTCAAGAGGAAACCGAGAACCCCGGTGCAGGCCGGCCCACCCGAACCCGTCCGGCGGCACCGGCCGCACGGACCGGACTGCCCGCGCTGCAGCGCGACGCGGGCAACGACGCGGTGACCGGCTGGCTCCACAACCCCGGCCCCGCAGCGGGCCCGGCGGTCCTGGGCAGCGCGGGGATCGCCGCGCTGCAGCGCGGCGCCGGCAACGCCGCGGTGAACGCCGTCGTCCAGCGCTCCACCGGACCGACGGGCGACACCCCCACGGTGCAGCGGATGTACAGCGGCCGCAGCACCCGGGACTCCACCCGGCAGCAACGCAACCGCGACCGCACCGACCCTTCGGGACGCACCCGCAGCAGCCGCCAGCAGGGCGCCACCCGGCACGACCTGTCCTGGGCCAGGCGGCAGCCGGTGCCCACCCGGGGAGAGAACAACGAACGCCTGTGGGACGGTACGCGCGACCGCCTCAGCTTCTGGCCGCAGACCACCCAGAACGTCCTCGGCAGGGCCTACACGCGCAATGCGAGGAACGGGCACCAGCTGTTCCGATGCGCCAACTGCAGGCAGGAGGTCCACCAGCGCGCCGTGGCCGACCAGCTCGGGCTGGACAACTGGGTCGAGATCGATCACCGCACGGCGATCCTCGACTACGTGAACAGCAACGCCGACGGCGACACGTGGGCGCACGACCTCGGTCACGGCTGGTACCGGCAGGTCAGCGCCATCACCCACGACGAGGCCCAGGCTCTCTACAACGCCGAGTCGAACCTGCGCGCCTACTGCCAGCACTGCAACGGAGGCGCCCGCGCCGCCGCCAGCACCAGCCGCCACTTCGACCGGGTCGGCGCGAACTGGATGGGCGACCCGTTCCAGGACGAGGGCTCCGAGGACGAGGGCTAGGGGGCCGCTCACGGGTGATGTTCCCGGTGCGGTGAGGGAGCGAAGAGGGCGAAGAGGGAGCGAAGGGCTGGCGAAAACGAGGGGGTCGGGTTGCCGATGGGCACTACCGTCCCCGCCCATGACGACCGAGTCGACCTACCTCAACCAGACCCGGCTGGCCTACGACACCGTGGCCACCGACTACGCCAAGATCGTCGTGTCCCTCTTCGACGACGACCGCTACGGCCACGCGATGATGGGCGTGTTCGCCGAACTCACCCGGGGCTCCGAGGCCGGTCCCGTCGCCGACCTCGGCTGCGGACCGGGCCATGTGACGGCGTACCTGCACTCCCTGGGAGTCTCGGCCTTCGGAGTCGACCTCTCACCGGAGACGGTCGCGGTGGCCCGCGACAGGCACCCCGACCTCCGGTTCGAGGTGGGATCCATGACCGCCCTGGACCTGCCCGACGGCTCGCTCGGCGGCGTCGTCGCCTGGTACTCGACCGTCCACACCCCGCCCGAGGTACTGCCGACGCTGTTCGCGGAGTTCCACCGGGTGCTGGCCCCGGGCGGCCATCTGCTGACGGGCTTCAAGGCGGGCGACCGGATCCGCCACCTGGACCACGGCTACGGCCACGACATCTCCCTCGACGTCTACTGGGTGTCGCCCGAGCGGGTCGAAGAACAGCTGATTCGCGCCGGGTTCACCATGGACGCCCGCCTGATCCGCGAGCCCACCGACCAGGAGCGGCCCACCCAGGGCCAACAGGCCTACCTGCTGGCCAGGAAGCCGGTGTAGCGGGCCTTCCGGCGTTCACCCCTGCCGGACGACGCCGGAGCCGCGCGGCCGGCTGATCAGGGGGTGTAACGAGGGAGGTTGTCGGTGGAGATGGTCCAGTCCCCGATGGTGACGTCCTCGCCGTAGACGAAGTCCTTGCGGGTGGCGTAGCGGGGGCCGTCGGGGGTGAGGTGGATGTCGGTGAGAACGGCTCCGGTGCCGGTGCGGGGGTCGAAGATCGCGTAGACGGGGATGCCCATGAGGGGGTAGTCGCGCGTCTTGCTCACCCAGTCGTTGTCCGGGTTGGAGCGGGAGACGACTTCGACGGCGGCGATGAGTGTACGGGGATCGAAGCTGCCCGGGACCTCCATGTCCGTCATGGCGATCACCATGACGTCAGGGCGTCGCATGATGCCTTCGGGCTCGTTCTCCACGTCCGGTTCGCCCGTATGGGCCACGATCTCGTCCGGCATCAGCTTTTCGAGTCGTTTCCGCAGATGCAGGGTGGTCAGCTCGTGCGGACCAACGGGCGCCGTCATGTCGTGGACGATTCCTTCCTTGGTGACCTCGAACTTGCCGGGCAGGGTGTCGTCCATGGACTGAACGAAGTCCCGCATGGCCCGGTACCGGTGGGAGGCGCCTTGCTGCGCGTTGTCCGAGGCGATGGTCATGGCGCTCGCTCCTCGTCGTCTGTGCCCAGGGGCAAGGATCGTCACGTTCATGCTAGGCGGCCTTCGGGAATCGCGTGGGGGGGGCGGGTCCGGAGGGGGATCGGTGGCTTCCTCGGCTCCCCGAAGGCGTACTGCCCGAGGCGTCCGGCCTGCGGGCAGAGAACGGGACAGAGCGGTCTCAAGAGGTGGCGGCGAGGGGAGGGCGGCAGTCACGGCAGAGTCCTGGTGTCGGTGAGCGGAAGCCGCGGTCGCAGCCGTCGCAGTTTCGGACCGGGTGCTTGACCGGTGGTGGTGGTTCGGGTGTGCGGTACGGCGCGAGCGGTGGGAGCTGGGCCGTGAGGCGGTGGGCCAGAAAGGCCGCGGGGCGGTGCAGCGGCTCGTCGGGGAGGTTGGCGGTCAGGGCTTGGCGTACGGCGCCGGGGGTGAGGTCGCGTTCCAGCCAGGCGGCGACACCGGGCGCGAGGTGTTCGGCGTCGGTGGCGGAAAGGAGCAGGCGGGGGTCGTGGCGGCGGAGGGTGGCGAGGAGGTCCGTCGCCGTCCGGATGAGGGTGGGGGAGGGACACGACGGCTGCGGGACGGCGGGGAGGGCCTTGCGGGGCGGGGACGGGGGCCGCCTGCTGGGAGGGCGCTCGGCTGCGGGCCGACTCTGCTGCCCCGGGTGGTTGCAGGACACCGTGCGGGTGATGATGCGGCCGTCGGCGTTGCGCTTGCGCTCGCGGCGCAGGTAGCCATGCGTCTCCAGCTCGCGCAGCGCGGCGGCGATACGGGTCGTGCCCTCGGGGAAGCGGGCGGCGAGGGACTTGATGTCGACCCGGGCGCCGGGCGGAAGCGACTGGATGTGTGCGCCGAGGCCGATCGCGAGGAGACTCAGCTCTTCGTGCTGGGTGAGGTGGTTGCCGATCACCGTGAAGCGGGCGGTGTGGCGGGTGTTGTCGTGGGTGAGACCCCCGTGGGGGTGGTTTGTGCCCGAGAAGCGGGACTTGGCGTGCGGGTGCGCGCTAGGGTTTCGCGTATCCATCAGGAAGGTCCTGCTTCCTCGGTGGTCAGGCCCTCGCCTCGGGACGCTACTCCCGGCGAGGGCCGACGTATGTCTGGGGGTTGTCGCGCTGAGCGTAAGGCAGGCAATAGGACCCAAATCCAGCTGAGTTGGTGATTTTCACCCGCCAGGGTGAGACCGCTCCGCGGGAGGGAGGGGCGGGGCTTGGTGGGGTCCTTTCACCCGGGTTTTTGTTTTGGAATGACCGCCCCCGGCGCCGAAGCCCTGATTTTCGGGTTCCGGTGACAGTCGCACCTCCGCCCACACCGTCTTGCGCGGCCGCAGCCCCTCGAACACTCCCCAGCGGTCGGCCAGCGCGTCCACGAGGAGCAGGCCCCGGCCCGCCGGTCGCAGACACGGCAGACGATCACCGCGGGTGTCCGTGACCTCGATACGGAGGGTGTCCGCGATGACGTACAGGTCGAGCGCGAAGTCCCGTCCCGGGACGCGGCCGTGGGTGACGGCGTTGTTGGCCAGCTCGGCGACGATGTGCGCCGCCGGGTCCAGGGGCACGCCCCAGCTGCGGAGTTGCTCCGTGGCGAGGAGGCGTGCGAGGCGGGCGCCGCGGGGCGTGGGGGACAGACGGAGTTGGGGGAATTCTCGGATCACGTCACTCAGCGTGGCGGTCTGCGCCTACCGTGAACAGTGACAACGCGGTTGCGTACGGTCACTGTCCGCTCTTTGTCCGGGCGTGTCCGGGCTGTCGAGCACGGTACGAGGGAGGCGTGCGGGATGACGCAGGTCGACGTCAGGGTGGAAGTGGACGAGCCGGGCTGGGAGGTGGACCCGGACGACGAGTGGGGAGTCGCCGTCATCGCCACGGTGGGGCGGCAGTTGAAGCTGCGGCGCGAGGCGGTGGGGATGCGGGCCGCCGAGTTCGGCGTGGCGGTGGGCTACGGCGAGGACATGGTCTACAAGGTTGAGAGCGGGAAGAGGATCCCGCGCCCGGAGTTCCTCGACAGGGCGGACGAGGTGTTGGGGGCGGGCGGGTTGCTGGCGGCGATGAAGGAGGACGTGGAGAAGGTCCGGTACCCGAAGAAGGTGCGCGCCCTTGCGGACATGGAGGCGAAGGCGGTTGAGATCGGGGTGTATGAGTGCAACAACATCCACGGTCTCCTGCAAACACCTGCGCACGCACGCGCGTTGTTCGACGTCTGGCAACCGCCGTACTCGCCCTCCGAAGCGGACCGAATGCTCGCAGCTCGTATGGCGCGGCAGTCCGTCTACGGGCGTGAGCCTGCCCCGTCGCTCAGCTTCGTCCAGGAAGAGGCCACGCTGCGCCGCCAGGTAGGGGACACAATGGTGAGGCGACAGCAGTTCGAACGCTTGCTGGAGGTGGGCCAGTTGCGAAACGTCACGCTTCAGGTGATGCCGCTGGACAGCGGGCCCCACCCCGGACTGAGCGGCAGGATCGAGTTGCTGAAGTTCGTGGACGGTTCAGCGGTCGGACGTTCCGACGGCGCGTTCAACGGCCGTCGGATCAACGATCCAAAACACCTGCGCATCCTTGAACTGCGGTATGGCACCATCCGGGCGCAGGCTCTCCCTCCGAGGGAGTCGCTGGCCCTCATTGAGCATCTGCTGGGAGAGACATGACCCTGAACTGGTTCAAGAGCAGCTACAGCAGCGGCCCTGACGGAGACTCCTGCGTCGAAGTCGCCGTCGCCCCCACCACCATCCACATCCGTGACTCCAAGCTCCCTGACAGCCCCACCTTCCAGGTCGCCTCCGCCGCCTGGGCGGACTTCGTGGTGTACGCCGCTCAGTGAGGGGCTGATCCGAGGGCTTCCTCGATCAGGTCGGCCGCCGCCCTCGCCCCTCCCGCGCGGTCGAGTTCGGCGCGGAGGGCGGCGAGGCCCGCCCGGATGTCGGGGGACGAGGAGACCCGTAGGACCGCCTCGCGCAGCGTCTCGGGGGTGGCCGTGTCGCGGGGGACGTGGACGCCCAGGCGCAGGGCCTCGATCCGGGCGGCGTTCACGCGCTGCTCGGCCATCTGCGGGACCGCGACCATCGGGACGCCGTGGTGGACGGCCTCCATCGTGCTGCCCATTCCGGCGTGGGTGACGAAGGCGTTCGCGTGGGCCAGGACGGACAGTTGGGGCACGTGCGCGTGTACCTCGAAGGAGGCGGGCAGCGGGCCGAGTCGGTCCGGGGGGAGGTTCGGGCCCACCGACATCACCACGTGGTGGTCCAGGCCGGTGAACGCCTCTGCGCAGGCGCGGTAGAAGTCGGGGCGGCAGGTGAACTGGGAGCCGAGGGAGATGAGGAGGACGGGTGTGTCGGGGTGCGGGGGCCGCCAGGTGCCCTGGTAGGAGCGGTCGTGCAGGGTGGGGCCGACGTACGCGGCGCGGCGGGTCGCCACCGTCTCCGGGCGGCGCTGGAAGGCGCGGGGGAAGGCCGCGACGGCGTACTCGGGGTGCTCGATCTCGTGGATGCGGGCGGCGTCCGCGCCCCGGTCGGTGAGGGCGGCGACGAGGTCCGCATGGCCCGGGAGAGCGTCGAGGCGGGGGGCGCCGTCGAAGAACTCCGGAATCATGCCGTCGTAGCGCAGGTGTGTGGGGGAGAACAGGACGGTGGGGATCCGCCACTGCGTGCCGAGCAGCGGGCCCGCGAAGCCGTAGACGTCGTAGAGGATGAGATCCGGGCGGTCGCCGGCGTAGGCGCGGGTGAGTGCCGGGAGGGAGCCGAGGGAGGCGTGGACGGCGAGGGCGAAGCCCTCGGACAGGCGTTCCGGCGGCTCCGAGCCGTCTCCCGCCTCGACCGGATACAGGACCGGCTCCGCGCCCGCCGCCTTCACCTGGTGCACGAAGTCCTCGGTGATGGCGTACGTGACCCGGTGGCCCCGGCGCACGAGTTCCTCGACGACCCCGAGGGTCGGGTTGACGTGCCCGTGCATCGGCAGGTTGACGACGGCGATGTGAGCGGGGCGGGTGCCAGTCACGTTGCGTGATTCCTGTCCTGGGTGGGCCGTTGGGGCGGATGCCGGAGGTGGAGGGTTTGACCAACGACGTGCCGGGGGCGGGTGTGACCGTCAACCGCTGAAGCTCACTCCATCGGGGAGCCGGACGCCCTGTGCCGTTGACAGCGTGACCAGGGGTGGCCTCGGGCAGTTGGGCGTAGCACCTCAAGACAGGAGCAGTCTCATGCCCGGATCGCCTCTGCCCCTCATGGAGGAGGGCATGGCCCGCTGGCCGTTCGGCCCGCCCAACGCCGGGGTCGCCCTCGACTTCACGGGGACCCCGCCGACCCCGGCCGAACTGCGCGCCCTGGTCGACGCGCGCTGGGGCGCGCTGCCTCGGCTGGCGCAGCGTCTGGTGCGCGGGGCGCGGCGGCACGGGTGGGAGACCGTGGAGGACGGCGGGTCGCCCGCCCTGCGGGTGCGGTGTGAGGAGGTGACCCTGCGGGAGGCCGTACGGCGGTGGTTCCACACCCCCTTTCCGGAGGGGCTGCCGCCCTGGAACCTTCATCTGCTGCGGGGGTCGGCGGAGGGGGAGTTCTCCCTTCTGTTCCGGATGCACCACAGCCTGCTCGACGGGCGCTCGCTGACCACTTTGCTGCGGTCCCTGCTGGACGGTGTCCCTCCGGTGGACGTCGCGGCCTCGCTGGCCGAGCCGCGCGCGCTGCGGCGGGCGGTCGTCGGCGGGCCGGGGCTGCTGACGGCGGGGCTGGCGGTGCCGCTGCCGGGGAAGGGGGAGCGGGCGCCGGCGTACACGCTGCTGCGGCTGCCGTCCGAGCGGATGAGGGCGGCGCGCGAGGCGGCTCCCGGGCGGGCGACGACCACCAACGAGGTGTTCCTCGCGGCCGTTTCGGGTGTGCTGCGGTCCTGTCTGCTCGGCGGCGGCATGACGGGGGAGGACGGGCGTCGCCGGGTGTGGCTGTCCGTTCCCGTCGACCAACGGCCTTCTTCCCACGGCAACTTCCTCGGCAACGCCTTCACGAACGTCCGGGTGGCGGCCCCCGTGGCGCTGCCCGATCCGGCCGCCCGGCTGGCCGCCTGCACCGGACTGCTGACCGTCGAGACCCGGGCCCGCCGTACGGCGGAGCGGCTGGTCGAGGGGGTGTTCGGGGCTTTCCCCGGTGTGACGCAGTCGCTGGCCCGGGGGCGGCTTTTCGCGCCCGCGTACGCGCCGGCGGCCTGTAGCTACGTCCATCTCCGGGAGACCGGCCGCACTCTCGCCGGGCGGCCGCTGCGGCGGGTCGGTGTGGTCCCGATGGTGCCCCCGGAGGACACGGTGACCTTCGGTCTCGGCGGCTGCGCCCGAGGTCACACGCTGAGCGTGACGACCAACTCGGGCGCCGAGGACGCGGAACTCCTCGCCGAGGCGTTCCTGCATGAACTCGGGCTGCTGGCGGGCCTGTCCGCCGCGTCCGGGGGTTCCTGACGGGGACCGTCCGGCGACCTTTGTGCGTCCATGCACGTGAACAACAATCATGTACGTGACTATTGACGTGCTCGGACCAACACCTCTAGCTTCCCGGTGGAAAGCGCTTTCTGCATCCCCTCGGGAGCAATCTCCCTGATCCACCGCCGCGGCACCCGCACCCGCACGTTCTGGAGATGGAGACCAACGATGCGTCATCCGAGACACACCCTGGCGTGCACCGGCCTGCTGGCGGGCGCGCTCGTCGCGCTCACCGGCACGCCGGCCGCCCAGGCCGCGACCACCCGCTACGAGGCAGAGACCTCCCCGGCGGTCTGCACCGGCACCATCGACTCCGACTGGACCGGCTACTCCGGCAGCGGATTCTGCAACGGCACCAACGCGACCAGCGGATACGCCCAGTTCACGGTGAACGCGGCCACCGCCGGCACGGCGACCCTGAACGTCCGCTTCGCCAACGGCGCCACCACCGCCCGCCCGGCCTCGCTCGTCGTCAACGGCACGACCGTGCAGACGCCGTCCTTCGAGGCCACCGGCGCCTGGTCGACCTGGGTCACCAAGACCCTCACCGTCACGCTGAACGCGGGCAGCAACACCATCCGGCTGAACCCCACCACCGCGGACGGCCTGCCCAACGTCGACTACCTCGAGGCGACGACCACCGACGGCACCACACCCCCCGCGAGCGGCGCGATCTACGTCTCGCCGAGCGGAACCGACGGCGCGGCCGGCACCCAGTCCGCCCCGACCACCCTCACCTCGGCGATCAGCCGCGTCACCGCCGGCGGCACGATCTACCTGCGCGGAGGGACGTACGCCTACTCCTCGACGGTCACCGTCCCGCAGACCAGCAACGGCACCGCCGCCGCCCTGACCACGCTGTCCGCCTACCCCGGCGAGACACCCGTCCTCAACTTCTCCGCACAGAGCGAGAGTTCATCGAACCGGGGCCTGCAGCTCTACGGCTCCTACTGGCACGTCCAGGGCATCGTCGTCGAACACGCCGGGGACAACGGCATCTACGTCGGCGGCAGCGACAACGTCATCGAGCGCACCGTCACCCGCTACAACCACGACACCGGGCTCCAGCTCGGCCGGATCTCCTCCAGCACGCCCGCCGCGCAGTGGCCGTCCGACAACCTCATCGTCTCCGCCGAGTCGCACGACAACGCCGACTCCGACGGCGAGGACGCCGACGGCTTCGCCGCGAAGCTCACCACCGGCACCGGGAACGTCTTCCGGTACGCCGTCTCGCACAACAACATCGACGACGGCTGGGACCTCTACACCAAGACGGACACCGGTGCCATCGGCGCGGTGACCATCGAGGACTCGCTGTCCTACGGCAACGGCACGCTCTCCGACGGCACCGTGAACTCCAACGGCGACCGCAACGGCTACAAGCTCGGCGGCGACGACATCGCCGTGAACCACGTCGTCCGGCGGAGCATCGCGTACGGCAACGGCAAGCACGGGTTCACCTACAACAGCAACCCGGGCTCCATGGCCGTGTCGAACAACCTCAGCATCGACAACGCCACCCGCAACTACAGCTGGGACGCGGGGACTTCGGTGTTCCGCAACAACACGTCCTGCCGTTTCGGCGTCAGCGGATCCAACGACAAGACCGTCGGGGACGCCGACAGCACCAACCAGTTCTGGACCGGCACGAACGGCTCCCGGTGCGCCTCCTACTCCGGGGCACTGGCCTGGTCGTTCGCCTCGGACGGCAAGCTGGTGGTGACGCTGGGGGGCAGGCAGGTGACGCTGTAGCGGTACGGGCAGGCCCCGGCCGGCCGTCGATGCCGAGCGGTTCGACTCTCCACCCCGGTGCCCTGTCCCGGCCGGGACAGGGCACCAGGGTGGCTCTGCCGTCAGCGGGCGCTCGTGGTGCCGATGTCGACGATGTGGTCGTACCGCTCCAGCAGCACGAAAAGCCTGGTCTTCTGCGTCGTCCCTCCGCTGCCGAAGGTCAAGGTCACGACGACCTCATGGCCGTTGCCCACGGTGCCGTTGTCGGACACCGTCCACCGCGCCGGGACGTTCTGGGCACGCAGGATGCCGTCCGCCCCGTTCCTCTTCTCCCAGGCCGCCAGCCGCTTGGCGAAGGCGGGCGTCAGATAGTGCTTGCGGAGCGCCGTGGCCAGCTTGCCGTCCGGGTCCGAGTAATCGCCCTTCGCGTCGACGTACGCGCCGTAGAAGTCGGCGACCCGGGTCACCGCCTGGCCGGACGTGCCGCTGACCGGCTTCTGTGCGGCGACGGACACCTTCGCGGGGGCATGGACGGACGCCTGTGCCGACGCCTGTGCCGACACACCGAGTCCGACAGCCAGGACGAGGCCGGCAGCGACGGCCGCGCGGCGGCCCGGACGACGGTGTGCGGGGGACTTCTTGTTCATGTCGTTCATGTTGTTCATGTGCGTCTTCCTTTTCTGAACCGTATGTGGTTGCTCTCGGCCGGTTCCGGACATGCCCGCCCCACGGCCACGGTGAGCAGATCGCCTGACACCGCGACCGGCGTCGTGGGTGTGTGTGACGACGTATCAAGCGCGGTGGCCATGGAGGCAACCGTCAGCGCATGCGTCTCGGATGTCGCCCGGCGCCGGTCGGTCCCCAGAGCCGGGACGGCCGTGGTCGGTGCGACACCAGGAGCATCGGCGGTCACCGGAGGCCGGCGCAACGGCTGCCGCCCCTTTGGCGATGGTGGAACCATCCCAGCCCATCTGACGTGCAGGGATATGAGTGCCTGGGATACGGGGTCGTGGGCGTACGACGGAGGAACGGTGTCGATGCGCGACGACGTCGAGGAGTTCGCGGCGCTGCTGCGCCGGCTGAAGGACCGCACGGACCGGAGCTACGGCTCCCTGGCCCGCCGCCTCAACATGAACACCTCCACGCTGCACCGGTACTGCGCGGGCGAGGCGGTGCCGCAGGAATTCGCGCCCGTGGAGCGGCTTGCGGCCTTCTGCGAGGCGACACCGAAGGAGCGGCTCGAACTGCACCGGCTGTGGTTGTCGGCGGTGGAAGCTCGGCAGCGGGTGCCGGGGCCCGGTTCGGCGGCGACGGCAGTTCCAGCGCCGGACACCGACGGGGTACGGGTCGAGGAAGGCCGCTCCGCGGAGCAGCCCGGAAACGATCCCGACCCGGACGAGCCCGCCCCCTCTCCCGCTCCCCGCCCCTGGTACCGCCGCCGACGGGTCCTGACGGCCACCGCCGTCGCCTGCGCGCTGCTCGCTGTTCTGAGCAGTACGTCCGCCCTGTCCGACGACCATTCCTCGTCCGGCCCCCGGCAGCAGACTCCCGCCCCGTCCGCCACCGGCAGTGGTGCCACCCCGGCCGCGAAGCCGACCGCCGGCCTGCCCCTCGCCTGGAGTGTCGACTCCCTGGTCTGGGACAAGGGCTGCGACCACGACTACGTCATCGACAAGCCGCCCTCACAGGTGCCTCCGCCGCCGGTGGAGCAGAGCGCCGGGGCATGGGCGGCGACGCAGGGCGCGGTGCACGGGCGGCAGACGAGGGTGCAGATCTCGGTGCAGGGGCGGTCGTCCACGGCCGTGGTCCTGGAGGCGCTGCACGTCCGCGTCGTCAGCCGCGGCACCCCGGCCGCCGGGAACGCGTACGCCATGGACCAGGGCTGCGGCGGCGACTTCGCGCCCCGCCGCTTCACCGTGAACCTCGATGTCGACCGCCCCATCGCCCGCCCGAAGGACGGCGCCGAGGGCGAACACACCATCCCGGCCGTGCACTTCCCGTACCGCGTCTCCGCCGAGGACCCGGAGGTGCTGCTGGTCGACACGACGACACAGGCCTACGACGCCCGCTGGTACCTCGAACTCGACTGGTTTTCCCAGGGCCGCACCGGCACGATCCGCATCGACGACCACGGCCGCCCGTTTCACACCACCAGCATCAAGGGAATGCCGCACTACTGGTACGGCACCAACGACACGGGCGAGCGCGCCTGGGTCCCCTACGACAGCTAGGTGTTCTGTCCCGGGAGGTTGTGGACGGGTGAGGCAGATCTCGGCTGAGGGATCTTGAAATAGGTGAGGGCCTTCTGGCCTGGTGTGGAT